>NZ_JANFAK020000265.1 GCF_024721315.2 Streptomyces sp. Isolate_45 | reverse complement strand
CCGCCGGCCCGCCCCCGGCCGCCGCGCAGCAGTTCGCCCCGGGCCGCCCCCATCCCGGGCAGCCGCCGCAGCAACAGCAGCAGTACGCACCCCCGGCGCCCCCGCCGGCCCCCAACCGGATCCATCCGGCGGTCATCGCCGCGGCGGTCGTCGGGCTGGCGGTGGCCGGACTCGGCGTCGGGGCGCTGCTCGGCGACGGGAAGGCCCAGAACAACGACCCGGTCGCGGTCGAGGCGCCGGCGTCGACCGGCCCGTCCGCGTCCGCGGCGGGCGAGGCGCAGGCCGACCCGGCCCGTCCGCAGGCCGTCCAGCTCGACAAGCTCCTCGCCGACAGCAACGACAGCCGCGCCGCGGTGATCAAGGCCGTCGAGGACATCAAGGTCTGCAAGAACCTCTCCCAGGCGTCCCAGGACCTGCGCGACGCCGCCCGCCAGCGCGACGGTCTGGTCACCCGGCTCCAGGAACTCAAGGTGGACAAGCTCCCGGACCACGCGAAGCTCACGGCCTCCCTCAACAAGGCCTGGAAGGCCTCGGCGGACGCCGACAACAGCTACGCGGACTGGGCCGACGACGTGGCCGGCGATGCGGGCCGTGACAACAAGCCCGACGCCAACAAGGACGACAAGGACGACAAGGACGACAAGGGCGACAAGGACGACAAGGACGACAAGGGCTGCAAGGACGGCAAGGCCAGGGCCACCGACAACGCCTCCGACGGCAACCGCTCCAGCGGCGAGGCGACGAAGGCCAAGGAGTCGGCGGCGGTCCTGTGGAACCGGATCGCGGCCAAGTACGGCCTCACCCAGCGCGACAAGTCCCAGCTGTGACCCGCCGGGCGGTGTGGGAGCGGCTGTTCGGCGGCTCGTCGCCGCGGCGACCGGAGGATCCGGACGCCGCGGGGGCGGTGCCGAGCATGGCGACGATCACGGCACCGCTGCGCGCGAACATGGACCGGCTCGGCGGGGACTTCAGCGATGAGAACATCCGCACGCTGGGCAACCACGTCCCGATGCTGCTCCAGAACGGCGGGACGGAACTCCTGGAGCTGTGGCTGGAGCCCGTCGGGCAGGACTACTGGCTCTCTCCCGGCGAGACCGTCATCGTGACGTCGTACGGATCGTGGAGCGACCACCCCTTCGAGACGTACCACGAGCCGGAGTGCGTCCAGGTCTGGGTCTCCTCCTGCTTCGCCACCGTCACGTTCCCCGACGGCACCGAGGTGCCGCCCGCGCACCGGCGTCCCGCGGGCAAGTACGGGAGCTGACCGGCTCCGACGCCCCGGCGTCAGGTGGAGCGGGGGGCGCCTTCGAGGGTGGGCGTCATGTCCTGTGACTGCTCGCCGGGCTGGGCGACGAGTCGGCCCGACTGGACGATCTGGAAGGTGACCCGGCCGTTGACCAGGCGGGGGAAGCCGGCGACGGCCCGCATGTCCTGGTAGCGCCAGCTCAGGTCGGGGGTCAGACCGCCGGTCGCGACGCTCTCGGACCGGTTCAGGGCGTGGGCCACCTTGCGGGCCGTGACCTCCTCGTCGCCGCCGAAGCGCTTCACGACCTCGTTCAGGACGGTGTACGCGATCCAGGTGGTCTGCGCCCCGCTGTCGTCGGGGTCCACGCTGTCGTCGCCGAAGGCCTGCTCGGTGATCACCTTGCGCATCGGCGCCCACAGCGGGTCGGTGGACACCGGGTACCAGCTGGTGAGGTACGCGCCTTCGAAGGGGCTCTCCTTGCCGCCGGTGCGGTCGACCAGGGCCTGGCTGACGCTGCCGAGCACGGAGGAGATCTGCGGGTTGCGGTGTTGGCCGTCGATGCGGCGGAAGGCGTCGAAGAAGGTCTCGGTGCGCTCGCCCAGGACAGCCGTCACGCACTGCTTGTTGTCCTTGCCGTCCTTCCCGTCCTTGGTGTCCTTCGCGGCCGGGCCGCCGGACGAGCCGCCGGCCGGGCCGGTGGACGGTGCGCCGGAGGGGGTGCCGGCGGGGGCGGGCGAGGCGGAGCCGTTCAGGGCCTCGCGCGCCTGCGGCGTGAGGTCGGCGGAGTCCTCGGCGGCCCGGATGTCGGAGGCCTCCGACATCTTGTTGGCCTTCAGCCCGGCGTTGAGCAGGACGGGCATGGTGTCCCCGGCGAGGGTGTCGGGGCGGACCAGGGACACCTGCGCGCAGGCCTTGCCCAGCTGGTGTCCGGCGCCGGCCAGCAGGGCGGGCTGACCGCCGTTGACGGGGTAGGACAGGGTGCTCTGGAACTCCTCGGCGGAGACGCCGTAGCCGCCGATGAAGGGGATGCCCTCGGCCTCCAGCGGGGCCATGAAGGCGCGCCCGTGCTGGCTGTAGGAGCCGACGACGGCGACGGCCCTCTCGGCGACGGCCTTGCGGGCGCAGTCGGCGGCGCCCGTCGGGGTGTTCTTCTCGTTGCAGGTCAGTACGCGCAGTTTGCGGCCCTTGATGCCGCCGTTGGCGTTGACCCAGCTCTCGTACGCCTTGGCCATGCCGGGCATTCCGGGCATGTTGGTGGCTTTGGTGCCGATCGGGGCGAACGTCATGACCGTGATGGTGTCCCCGGAACCTCCCGGGCCGCCGGGGACCACCCCGCACGCGGTGGTGAGACACGCGCCCATCGTCGCCGCAAGGAGGGTGCGGGAGAAGGGGGTTGAGCTTCGCCGACTGGTCATGTCCACCGACCATTCCGCCCCACGGGGAACTGAATGCTGAGGTGTACATAACATCCGGTGACACAGAGGTGAATTGCCGGGTGCGGGCGCCTCAAGATCGCGCCGGCGGTGAACGTACGATCGAAAGCGTGACATTCGCCCAAGGTTCGAAGAACTCTTCCCGCCGCGGCGGCCGCTCCTCCACCATGGGCGGCATGCCCCTCAACGACATGCCGTGGTGGCGCTGGCGCAGCAACGTGCGCTCGGCGCTGCACATGCTCTCCGACCCGCGGTTCCAGCAAGAGGTCTGGCTGGCCGGTGCCGAAGGGTACGGGGACGTCACCGACGCCGTGTACCGGCTCGTCGAGGACACCTGGCTCGACAGCTGGTCCGCCGAGAAGTACGTCGGCACGATCTTCCGCGACGCGCAGGAGGCGGCCGCGGTCGACCTCGCCGTGCTGCGGGTGCTGCGCATCCTGCACCAGGTCGGCCCGGACGCGCCCGTCTCCGTCTACCTGGAGCACCCCGCGTGGCCCGAGGCCGTACGGGCCGCCCGGCAGGCCCACGTCCGGATGGCGGCGGCGGACGGGGAGGACCCGGACGCCCGGCCCAGCTCCGTGGAAGTTTTGAGGAGCCTCACCCGCGCGGTGTGAAAGGCTATGCGGTCATGAGCGATCCGCAGCCCGAGGCGCAGCCCCAGTACGTCCTGACCGTGTCCTGCCCCGACAAGCAGGGCATCGTCCACGCCGTGTCGAGTTACCTCTTCATGACCGGGTGCAACATCGTGGACAGTCAGCAGTTCGGGGACCGGGAGACCGGCCTCTTCTTCATGCGGGTGCACTTCGAGTCCGAGCCGGGGCTGACGGTCGACAAGCTGCGCGCGAGTTTCGCCGCGATCGGCGAGTCCTTCCGGATGGACTGGCAGATCCACCGCTCCGACGAGCGCATGAAGATCGTGCTGATGGTCTCGAAGTTCGGCCACTGCCTGAACGACCTGCTGTTCCGGTCGAGCATCGGCGCGCTGCCGGTGGAGATCGCCGCGGTCGTCTCGAACCACACCGACTTCGCGGAGCTCGTCGGCTCGTACGACGTGCCGTTCGTCCACATCCCGGTGACCAAGGACACGAAGGCGGCCGCCGAGGCGCGGCTGCTGGAGCTCGTCCGGGAGAAGGACGTCGAGCTGGTCGTCCTCGCCCGCTACATGCAGGTGCTGTCGGACACCCTCTGCAAGGAGCTGAGCGGGCGGATCATCAACATCCACCACTCGTTCCTGCCGAGCTTCAAGGGCGCCAAGCCGTACCACCAGGCGCACGCGCGCGGCGTGAAGCTGATCGGTGCGACCGCCCACTACGTGACGGCCGACCTCGACGAGGGCCCGATCATCGAGCAGGAGGTCGAGCGCGTCGGGCACGAGGTGACCCCCGACCAGCTCGTCGCCATCGGCCGCGACGTCGAGTGCCAGGCACTGGCCCGCGCCGTGAAGTGGCACAGCGAGCACCGCGTGCTGCTGAACGGCTCCCGCACGGTCGTCTTCGCCTGAGCCGAGACCCCCCGCGAGACCCCCCCCGCGAGACCCCCCGCGACGCCCCCGGCCGGAGGGGCATCGCGCCGGGGGCGTCCCGCCTACAGGCGGCTGAGCGAGGCGGCGGCGAACAGCACGTCGCGGATCGCCTCGCGGTCGCCGGTCTGGCCCACCGCGGCCTCCTCCGGGAAGATGTGACCGGCGGCGAGCTGACAGAATTCGAGGCCGTCCAACGCCACCTCGGCCACCGTGTGCTCCCGCGAGGGCTTCGCGGCCGGCGAGTCCAGGGCGATGTCCCAGCCACCGCCGCCCGCACCCTCGATCTCCAGGTGCAGCGTCCGACCCGGCGCGCCCGCCGCGACCAGTCCGCGCGCCGGGGCCGCCAGCCCCGACCGGCGCCGGCCCGCGAGAGCGCCCGGCAGCAGTCGCGCCGCGAGGTCGATCATCCGGTGCAGGTCCGGGCCCGAAGGCGGCTCGTACGGGTAGTCCACCGCCTCCGCGATGTCCCAGGCGTGCACCCAGCACTCGAAGGCCCGTTCCAGGAACGCGTCGCCCAACGGCAGCGCGAACCCGCCGTAGTCCACGCCCAGTTCGGCCACGCCCCGGCCCGCGAACGACACCGTGCGGACCAGCGTGTGCCCCTGCTCCCGCCACGGTTCGCGGACCTGCCGGGTGGTCGGGTACGGGGAGGAGTTCCAGAAGTGCTCGGTACGGCCCGTGGGCCCGCCCTGCGGCGCCGCCGGGCCCAGTGGATCGTCCAGGCCGAGCGCGGTCGCCACGAGCCCGTCCACCGTCAGCAGGTGTCCGATGACGCCCGCCACCGTCGTCCGGCGGGAGCGCCGCTGCTCCTCCTCGAACCACTTCAGCCGGACGGGGGTGTGCCACTCGGAGTCGCCGAAGTCCCGCAGCAGCGCGTCGAGCCGCGCCGTCTCGGTGTCGTACGGGCTCGCCCACACCGGCACCGGGATCCGCGCCGGGCGTTTGCCCAGGCAGTCCTCCAGCACCCGCGAGCGCAGCAGCGGCTTGAGGTCCAGGCTCTCCTCGGGGTGCAGCAGCCCGACCGCGTCGCGCAGCCGCAGCGCCTCCTCGGCGCAGGGCGCGCACTCCGTGAGGTGGTCCTCCACGGCCTGCGTCTCCTCGGCGGAGCAGGCGGCGAGCGCCCACGCCCCGAGCAGGGACTTCAGCACGCCGTGAGAGGGCGGCTCCGGTACGGGGGCGGGCGACGGTCCGTCCGCGGGCGCGGGCAGCGGGTGCGGCGGACGCAGGTCGTCACCCGCCGCCCGCGGACCGGGTATCCGCGCCGGACCGCCCGCCGGGCGCTCGTAGGCGTCGTCGGGGATCTCTTCGGAGGGGCCGGTCATCGGGGCGTTCCGTATTCGCGTGAGCCGTATCCGGGCGGGGCGGGGTCCTCGCGGGGGAGGACGTTGGCGGTCGACAGCAGTTGGAGGCCCAGGCGCAGCCGGCGCCGCGCCTCGTCCTCGCTGATCTGCAGGTCGGCGGCGGCCTGCCGGTAGTCGCGGCGCTTGAAGTAGGCCAGTTCGAGGGCGGCCCGCAGCGGGGCGGGCATGGAGGTCACGATGTAGTCGGCGCGGGCGGCCGCGTTGGCGCTGCGGACCTTCTGCTCCAGCTCCTCCCGCGAGCCGCGGCCCAGTTCGGCCTGGCGCAGTCGGGCCACGGCCTGGCCCTGGGTGATCCGGGCGACCCAGGAACGCATGGATCCCTGCTTCGGGTCGTAGGCGTCCGGGTTCTCCCAGATGTACCCGAAGACCTCGCGGGTGATCCGGTCGGCCGCCTTCTCGTCGCCCAGGACCCGGTGCGCCAGGCTGTGCACGAGCGAGGCGAACCGGTCGTACAACTCTCCGAGCGCCGCCGCCTCACCGCGGGCCAGGCGCTGCTGCATGCGTCGGTCCCAGCGCGGTGGAACGTCCTTCGCCATGGTGCCCCCTGCCGTGTGTCGACCCGTCGAATGTAGTCCGCACCTGACGGAACGCGCCTGTTTTGGCGGAAGCCCGCCCTGGAAGGATGGATCCCGTGCTACGCCCGTCGCGTTGACGGCGTGACACCTACCCAGGGATGGCACACGCATACGCGCCCCGTCGCGCTCCCCGTGCGCGGGTTCGATGCGGCCACCTGCTTGACCGCTTCGCTTAACGCTCGGGCCACTCAGGGCTTACGCTCCTGCCTTGTCTTGAACTGCACCCCATCGCACATGTGAAGGCGGAACGCCGACTATGGACAGCGCAGAATACGAGCGCAAGATCGCCGCCCGATTCGCCACGTTCGACCAGGACGGGTCCGGCTATATCGACCGGGAGGACTTCAGTACGGCCGCCAGGGCGGTGCTGGCCGAATTCGGCACCACCGCGCGGTCGGACAAGGGCCAGGCCGTCTTCAACGGAGCCGAGGCGTTCTGGCAGGGCATGGCCGGGATCGCCGACGTGGACGGCGACCAGCGGGTGTCCCGCGAGGAGTTCGTCACCGGCGCCGCGAAGCGCCTGCGGGACAGCCCGGACCGGTTCGCGGAGATCGCCCGGCCGTTCCTGTCGGCGGTGATCGCCGTCGCCGACGAGGACGGAGCCGGCGCGACGCCGGCGGCGGCGACCCGGGTCCTGCGCGTCCTCGGCACCCCGACCGAACTGGCCGACCAGGTCGCGGCGGTGCTGGACGCGGACGGCGACGGCCGGATCTCCGAGGACGAGATCCTGGCGGCGTTCGCGGGCTACTGCGGGGTGGACCCGGACGCGTAGTCCGGTCCGCACCCGGGCCTCACGCCACCCGGCCCTCACGCCACCCGGCGCGGCGCC
>NZ_JANFAK020000264.1 GCF_024721315.2 Streptomyces sp. Isolate_45 | reverse complement strand
CTGGGCCGAGCACCCGGCCGACACCGTCATCGACCGGATGGTCGACGAGTTCGCCCGCCCCGGCCGCAGCGGCGGCGTCGGCGACGAGTCCGGCGTCGGCGAGGCTGTGCAACTGGAGGACGGCGCGCAGGGCGGGTGGGGCGTCGGGACGGTCGGCGGGGCTGCTGCCGGGGCCGTCGGCGTCCGGGTCGAGGAACTCGACGCGCAGGGAGATCCGCACGCCGGCGTCGTGGCCCACGGCCACCTCGTCGGCCCACGCCCGCAGGGCGGGCAACGGCCGGGCGGGTCCGGCGGGCGCCGCGAAGGCGGGGCCGCCCGCGGCGGCGGCCGCGGCGGGGGAGCGGGGCAGGGTGTCGGCGATCGCGTCGAGGAAGGCCCGCAGCAGCGGTTCGGGGGCGGGCAGTCGGGGCGGCCCGTCGGCCTCCAGGGGGACGCAGTGGGCCTCGGGCGGCATGGCGGCCGCCAGCTGCCGTACCGCTTCGAGGTCGGCGGCCTCCAGCGGACCGGTCCGCCAGGCGTCGTACCCGGCGGGGCTCAGCCCCGGCAGCAGCAGCCCACGGGCGGCGAACCGGAGGGCCAGCAGTGACGCCGCTCCCCAGAACGCCGCGGGGGCGCTCGCCCCGGGGGCGGTCCGGGCCCGGGTGAGCAGCGGCAGGGCGGCGCCGATGGGCAGCACCAGGGCCGTGACCGCGACCGGTAGCAGCGCGGGAGTGATCACGGTGAGTTCCTCGACGACCCCGTCCGGGGCCTCGGCGCCGCCCGGGGGCGCGGGGAGGGCGGCGGTTGCGGCGCGGGCGCTCGCGGGGGTTCCCGTACCGGGGGCGCCGTCGGCGGAGGGCCGGGCGGGCGGGGCGGTGTCGGCGTCGTTGCGCCAGAAGGCGACGCGCCCGTTGCGCGGCGGGTCGGCGGGCAGGAAGACGGCGGAGCGGCGGAGGAGGTCGGAGGTCTCGGTGAGCACGCATTCCTCAAACTTGACTACCGGGTACGGGGCGGCCGAGAGTACCTCATGGGCGGAGCCCGGGGGCGCGCGCGGCGCGGCGACCCGGGTCACGCGCCGGAACGAGGGGCGGCGCGGGGGAACGCACGGTGGGGGCGGAGCGTTGAGAGGTCAGTAGCCGAAGCAGGAGGAGGTGTCCGTAGATGTCGAGGAGCGGAAAGGTCGCGGTTGCCGCAGTCGCGGCAGCGATCGTGTTGTTCTATGTGTTCGGCGTCTGGGGTTTGGTGGCCCTGGTCGCGGTCCCGGCCGTCGCCTACCTCCTGCTGGACCCCTCCCAGCGTCGTCGTCTGCGGGGCATATCCAGGAAGCAACTCGACCGCTGAGGGCGGCAAGGGGAACGTAGGTCATGAACACCGCTCAGGTCTCGTCGGTCAGCAGCAACGGCGCGTACTCGTTCACCAAGCCGAACCGGGAGAGCATCACCCTGCTGACGGGTCTCGGAGTCGAGGGGGACGTGCACGCGGGAGTCACGGTCAAGCACCGCTCACGCGTGGCGCAGGACCCGACCCGGCCGAACCTGCGACAGGTCCACCTCATTCACCGGGAACTCTTCGACGAGGTGGCCGGCCAGGGCTTCGACGTCGGTCCGGGCCAGCTCGGGGAGAACGTGACCACGGAAGGCATCGACCTGCTCGCGCTGCCGACCGGAACGCTGCTGGGACTCGGCGAGGAAGCGGTCGTGGAGGTGACCGGTCTGCGCAACCCGTGCCGGCAGATCGACGATTTCCGCAGCGGTCTGCTCAAGCAGGTCGTCGGCCGGGACGGGACGGGCCGCCTGGTCCGCAAGGCCGGAATCATGGGCGTGGTCCGCCGGGGCGGCACGATCCACCCCGGCGACGCGATCACGGTCACCCTGCCGCCACTCCCGCACGTCCCGCTCGAACGCGTCTGACCCCTCGCCGCCCTGGCTGTCCGATCAGGCCGATCCCGTCCGGGTCGCGGCCGGTGGGGTCAGTCCTGGTCCGGCATGAGGGCGTGGCCCGCGCAGGTGCGCGGCCTGGACGCGGTGGGCGGCCCTCCGGGACTCGGAAGTCCTCATCCCCAGGGTGTTCAGACGGGCCTCGCGGCCACGCGGTCCAGGGCCGCCAGCAGTTCCCCCAGGTCGAAGTCCCCCTCGCGGGGGACGGTCAACACCTCGCCCGGCTCCTCGTCCAGCAGGACGAACGCCGAGTCGTCGGTCCGAGCCACCAGCGACCAGCCGGGGCCGTCGGCCCGTACGGTTCGCGCGCCCTCGGCGGCGAAGGACGAGCGCACCCGGCCCGGAGGCGGCGCCGCGCGCGTGTACTCCGTCGCCTCCTTGAGCGCCCGCGTCAGTCCGGGATGTGCGGCGGCCGCCGCACCGCCGTCCGTCGCGACGCGCTCGCTCCAGTCCGCCCATTCCCGGGCGATCTGGTCCGCGCCCATCCGCCGCTGCACGGGTCCCCACGCGTCCGCCGAGGGCGGAGTCAACGGCACCCGGCCGGTGCCGTCCGCACCCTGCTCCGGATCGTGCGGTTCCGCGACGCCCGGCGCCGATACGGTCAGCTCCAGCGGCCAGCCCGCCAGCGAGACCACGATGGTCCGCTCGTCGGGCGACAGGTCGTACTCCATCCCGCAGTCCCAGGAGGCGATGGCGGCGGCCACGAGCGAGACGTCGTCCACGACGACCGTCCAGCGCGCCCCCTCCTCGTCCTGCCCGAGCACCAGCCCGTACCCGTCCGTCACCGGCCGTACGCCCAGCAGTGCGCAGGCCTCCGGAAAGTCGTCGCCCAGGACAGCCGGAAACTGCGTGGGGGTCAGCAGTACGGCGGTCAGCACGTACAGCGAGCCCCCGTCCTCCTCGTCGGACACGTGGCCTCCCGATCGCTCTCTCGTCGGCGCACCTTAACCAGCGGGTAACACGCGCGTCGAGAGCAGGAGGAGGGCGATTTCCAAGCCCGCCACCTGTACGTACGGTTGGCGCCCGCCACGGAACGGAATACCGGGGCGCTGTTACGGCCGACTGCGGGAGATCCGCCGGACGAGCCCCGAACCCCCAGGTCCCCCGACCCCCCCCAGGTCCCCGAGCCCCCGAGTCCGGGTCAGGCGCGGCGCTCGGCCAGGACCAGGAAGCGGTGGTCCTCGTCCGCGTAGCGGGTCATGTCCCAGCCGGAACCCGACAGCAGCGGGCCGAGGTTGTGCTCGGCCCGCAGGTCGTCGGGGGTCAGCGACCGGCCGTGGCGTGCCGCGAGCGCGGCGCGGCCGATCGGGTGGAAGAGCGCGAGCCGTCCGCCGGGGCGGACCACGCGGGCGAGCTCGCGCAGGTTGGCCTCGGGATCGGGCAGGTGGGCGATCAGCCCGGCGGCGAACACGGCGTCGAGGGCGCCGTCCCGCAGCGGCAGCCGGGCCACGTCGGCCCGTAGGAGCGCTCCGGCGCCCCCGCGCCCGGCCTGCCGCGCGGCGGCCAGCATCTCCTCGGTGAGATCGACCCCGAGCACCGTCCCGGAGGGCCCGACGGCCTCGCGGAGCGGGGGCAGGGCCCGGCCGGTCCCGCAGCCCGCGTCGAGCACCCGGTCCCCGGGGCGCAGCCCGCACGCGTCCACGGCGTCCACGAAGGCGGGTCCGTCCTCGGGGAACTTCCGGTCCCAGGCACCGGCGCGCGGCCCGAAGAACTCCTGCACGTGCGTGTGGTCTTCGCTCATGAGCCCATGATCCCGCACGGCGGTGTTCGCGCGGTGCCCCCCGCGCCTTCCGCATCGCCTGCGGGCGCACGCCCTGCCTGTGCCGTGTGCGCAAGGAGGCACGTCGCATGATCGGAGATGAACGTAGCTCTGTCATATTCCAGCAGTTCCAGCGGCTTTCGAAATGCTCCCCTTGTTCGTGCCCTCACCCGGACTAGCGTCCCGTGGCCATGGGACACCTGGACCACGCCGCCTATGGCTGGCTGACACCCGTACTGTCGTACGTGATGGCATCGATCGGCGCCGCCCTCGGGCTGCGCTGCACCGTCCGTGCGCTCGCGGCGACGGGAGCCTCCCGCCGCAACTGGCTGCTCACCGCGGCCTCGGCCATCGGCACCGGCATCTGGACGATGCACTTCGTCGCGATGCTCGGCTTCCACGTCACCGGCACCGAGATCCGCTACCACGTGCCGCTGACCATCCTCAGCCTCCTCGTCGCCGTGCTCGTCGTCGGCGCCGGCGTCTTCGCCGTCGGCTACGGCAGGAGTCGGGGCAGGGCCCTCGTGCTCGGTGGCCTGACCACCGGCCTCGGCGTCGCGAGCATGCACTACCTCGGGATGGCGGCGCTGCGCCTGCACGGGCAGGTCACCTACCGGCCGCTGACCGTCGGGCTGTCCGTCGCCATCGCCGTGATCGCCGCCACCGCGGCGCTCTGGGCGGCGCTCAACATCAAATCGCCGGTGGCCGTGGCGGGAGCCTCGCTGGTCATGGGCGCGGCCGTGAGCAGCATGCACTACACGGGGATGGCCGCCGTCGCCGTCCGCGTCGCACCCTCGGACGCGGCGCTGTCCGGTGCCACGGCCATGCAGTTCATCTTCCCCCTCGCGGTCGGCCTGGGGTCCTACCTCTTCATCACCGCCGCCTTCGTCGCGCTCTCCCCGACCGCCGACGAGCGCGCCGCCTCGGCCTCCGCCCGCAACCTCGGTGACGCCGCGCTCCCCGCCCGCTGACCCTTCCGATCCCCGACCGGTCCACCCACCGACATCCCCACCACCCCCCCGCGAACCCCGTACGCACCGCCCGGAACGAGGAGCCCATGCGCAGACCCCGCACCAGACCGGAAGCAGCGGCCCGGCGGCTGCCCGCGCCCCCTGTGCGCGGCCGCCGGGCGCACGCGGGGCCCCCGGCAGAGGAACCCGAGGCGGAACGGGTCTCCGGCCCAGGCGCGGCCCCGGCCGGGGCCGGTGGCGGAGCGCGGCCCCGGATCCGGCTGCGGCCCGCCACCGTCCGGGCGAAGATCGTCTCGCTGCTGATGGTCCCGGTCGTCTCGCTGCTCGCCCTCTGGGCCTTCGCCACCGTCAGTACCGCCCGGGACATCGCCGCGATCAGCAGGATCCGCCAGGTCGACGCCGAGATCCGCACCCCCGTCGCCGCCGCCCTGGCCGAGCTGCAGGCCGAACGACGGGCGGCCGTCCGCTTCCTGGCCGATCCCGCCGCCGACCAGGGCGCCGGCTTGGCGCAGCAGGCCCGGCGCACCGATGACGCCGTACGGAGCCTGCGGCTCGGCGACCGCCACACCGTCGCCGACTCGGGGGACTACGGCCCCGACATCGTCACCCGGCTCGGGGACTTCGTGAGCGCCGCAGAGGCCCTCGCGACCGCCCGCAAGGACATCACCGACCGCCGCGCGACCCCGGAGGCGGCCTACGCGACGTACACGCGCCTGACAGACTCCGCCCTCTCCGTCGAGGGAGCCCTCTCCGCCGGCCGGAACCCCGAACTCGGATCCGACGCCCGGGTCCTGCTGGAGTTCGCCCGCGCCGGGGAACTGCTGGCGCGGGAGGACGTCCTGCTCGCGCTGCCGGGCCAGCGGAGCGCCGAAACGCTTCGCCGCCTGGCCGGGACCGTCGAGTCCCGGCGCGCGGTGACCACGGCCTCCGCCCGGGACCTGCCCGCCGCCCAGCGGGAGGTCTGGGACGCCGCCTCCAGGAGCGCCGCGTACGCGGACCTCACCGGGGCCGAGGACCGGGTCCTGGCGGCAGCCGCCCCGGTCCCGGCCAACGGCACGCCGCACGCCGGCAACGCGGCCCCCGCCGGTAACGCCGCCGCGGCGGCGCGCGAGGCGTCCGGCGTCCCCGCCGGCTGGGAGGCCGCGTACACGGGGATCAGCGCCTCCATGAAGGAGATCCGGGAGGCCGCCCGAGCCGAAGCCGCGGACCGCGCGGATCCGTTCGCCGAAGGGGCGCTGAGCCCCGCCGGCGCCGCCGTGCTGCTGGGCCTGGCGGCCGTCGCCGCCTCCCTCGTCATCTCCGTCCGCATCGGCCGGGCCCTCGTCGTCGAGCTGGTCTCGCTGCGCAACACCGCCCTGCGCATCGCCCACCGCGAACTCCCGCACGCCATGGACCGGCTGCGCGCCGGGCAGACCGTCGACGTGGACGCCGAGACCCCGCCCGGGCGGCCCGCCGACGACGAGATCACCCAGGTCGGGGAGGCCCTGTCCACCGTCCACCGGGCCGCCCTCAGCGCCGCGGTCGAGCGCGCCGAACTCGCCAGTGGGGTCAGCGGGGTGTTCGTCAACCTCGCCCGTCGCAGCCAGGTCCTCGTCCACAAACAGCTGACCCTCCTCGACTCCATGGAGCGCCGCGCGGACGACCCGGGCGAACTCGGGGACCTCTTCCGCCTCGACCACCTCACCACGCGGATGCGTCGGCACGCCGAGAGCCTGATCATCCTGTCGGGCGCCGCCCCCGGACGCGCGTGGCGGATGCCGGTCCCCTTGACGAACGTGGTTCGCGCGGCCGTCTCCGAGATCGAGGACTACCAGCGCGTCGAGGTGCGCGGACTCGCCGAGGCGGCCGTCTCCGGCGGCGCGGTCGCGGACCTCACCCACCTGCTCGCCGAACTGATCGAGAACGCGACCCAGTTCTCACCCCCGCACACCAAGGTCCGGGTCAGCGGAGAGCCGGTCGGCACCGGATACGTCCTGGAGGTCGAGGACCGCGGTCTCGGCATGGGGCGTGACGTGCTGGCGGAGGCCAACCGGCGGATCGAGCACTCCGAGGACCTCGACCTCTTCGACAGCGACCGCCTCGGTCTCTTCGTGGTCAGTCGGCTCTCGACCCGCCACGCGATCCAGGTCCACCTGCGCACCTCGCCCTACGGGGGCACCACCGCGGTGGTCCTGCTGCCGAACTCCCTCCTCCAGGGGGCGATCGCCGGGGCGCCCGCCTCCGCGGCCGCGCCGCAGGCATCCCCCGAACCGGCGGCGGAAGCCGCCCGGGTGCCGTCGCACGCCCCGGCCATGAGCGTCGTACGGGAGTCGGTGCGCGGCCTGCCCGCCCCGGAACGGGACCGGGCCGCCGCCCCCGCGTCCGGCCCCACGGCCCCGCGGCAACGGCCCGTTCCGGTGGCCTCGCTGCGGCCGCGCGGCGC
>NZ_JANFAK020000263.1 GCF_024721315.2 Streptomyces sp. Isolate_45 | reverse complement strand
ATCACCCGCAACTCGATCTTCGGTTGATTGGCGATCCGAATGTAGCCAACGAACTCGCGCTTCGAGTCTCCTGACTCGACTGTCATCATGTCCCCCCTAGCCTTCCCGTGTTCGATCCACTCCGGTCAACCTCCCCAATCGACCCCCGGGAGAAACGGATCTCGTTCGCGTCCGGGTTCGGGCGTACATGCGGCATCAGAATGATGCAGCATGTACGCTTGGCATAAATAGAGTACTGGCTAGGATCTTCTCATAACCAGATCGGGCCGACAGATTTCACAGGCTCCTCGTTGGGCCTGTACATCGCTGCGTGGGACGGACTGAACATCGTGGATCTCGTCTCCCCGCCAACGCGCGTATCGCTGGCCGTCTTTGATCCCTTCACAGTTTGGCGTCCTGTGGTAGACGTTCCCGCCTTTGGTGACGTACACCCTCCGGGGAAGCTCCGATCGCGCTGTTCGGCAGTGGTCGCACTGGGAGCTGGGCAGAAGCATCACTTCACAGAAGTCTTCGTCCATACCTCCTATTTTCTCGTACTGATGCCCCTCTGACCACCTCATATCGGTCAACTACCGACTCCTCGCGGGACCTTGGCAACGTTCATTAGGGCGCCGCTTGAACCGTCATATTCGAGTCCGTCAAGAAATGCATGGGAGGTTCACACTCGATGATCCAGCTGCGTGAGCATCAGGTCGATCAGAAGTCAGCGTTCCGGAAGTGGGTGGGACTTCCCGCAAAGTCACCTGTGCCCCCACAAGGGGCCCGGGGCACGATCGTGTCCGCGACCGGCTCGGGCAAAACGATCACGGCCGCCGCGTGCGCACTGGACAGCTTCCCCGACAGCCGGATCCTCGTCACCGTCCCAACCTTGGACCTCCTCGCGCAGACCACCCAGGCATGGCGACTGGTCGGCCACCGGACTCCCATGGTCGCCGTGTGCTCGCTGGAGAACGACCCCGTGCTGAACGAGCTGGGCGTGCGCACCACCACCAACCCGATCCAGCTCGCCCTGTGGGCCGCCTCCGGGCCCGTCGTCGTGTTCGCCACCTACGCCTCCCTCGTGGACCGCGAGGACATCACCGCACCCGCGGACCAGCGCAAGGTTCGAGGCCCCCTGGAGGCAGCACTGGCCGGCGGGCAGCGGCTCTACGGGCAGCGGATGGCGGGCTTCGACCTCGCGATCGTCGACGAGGCCCACGGAACCGCCGGCGACCTCGGACGGCCCTGGGCAGCGATCCACGACAACACCCGGATCCCGGCGGACTTCCGGCTCTACCTGACCGCGACCCCTCGCATCCTGGCCGCGGCCCGGCAGCAGAAGGCCGCTGCTGGCCAGGAGCTGGAGCTCGCGAGCATGGCCGACGACCCGGAGGGCACGTACGGCGCGTGGCTGGCCGAGCTCGGCCTGTCCGAGGCGATCGAGCGCGGGATCCTCGCTGGGTTCGAGATCGACGTCCTGGAGATCCGGGACCCATCACCCGTGCTCGGAGGGTCCGAGGAGGCGCAGCGGGGCCGGCGTCTGGCGCTGCTGCAGGCCGCGCTCCTGGAGCACGCCGCGGCGTACAACCTGCGTACGGTCATGACCTTCCACCAGAAGGTCGAGGAAGCCCGCGCGTTCGCGGACAAGCTCCCCGAGACCGCCGTCGAGCTGTACGTCAACGACGCCTCCGACGCCGATCTGGCGGCTGCGGAGAAGCTGCCGAAATCGTCGATCGACGCCGAGTTCTACGAGCTGGAGGCCGGCCGCCACGTCCCGCCGGACCGGGTGTGGTCGGCGTGGCTGTGCGGCGAGCACCTCGTCACCGAGCGGCGCGAGGTCCTGCGGCAGTTCGCCAACGGCATCGACGCCGACAACCGGCGCGTACACCGGGCGTTCCTCGCGTCCGTGCGGGTCCTGGGCGAGGGCGTCGACATCACCGGCGAACGCGGCGTGGAGGCCATCTGCTTCGCCGACACCCGCGGCTCCCAAGTCGAGATCGTCCAGAACATCGGCCGCGCACTCCGCCTCAACCGCGACGGCACCACCAAGGTCGCCCGGATCATCGTGCCGGTGTTCCTGGAGCCGGGCGAGGACCCGACCGACATGGTGGCCTCCGCGAGCTTCCGCCCTCTTGTAGCGGTCCTCCAAGGCCTCCGCAGTCACGACGAGCGCCTCGTCGAGCAGCTCGCCTCCCGCGCCGTCACCCACGGCCGCCGCAAGATCCACATCCGGCGCGACGAGGACGGGCAGATCATCGGGGCCGACGGTGCAGGGGACAATGAGGACCAGGAGGACGGAACCGACGCCGCGGCGGAGTCGGCGCTGCTCCACTTCTCCAGCCCGCGCGACGCCGCCACCATCGCCGCGTTCCTGCGCACCCGCGTCTACCGACCCGAGTCCCTGGTATGGCTGGAGGGCTACCAAGCCCTGATCCGGTGGCGGGCCGAGAACGGGATCGTCGGCCTGTATGCCGTGCCCTACGACGTCAAGGTCGAGGTCGGCGTCACCAAGGACTTCCCCCTCGGGCGATGGGTACACCAGCAGCGCAAGGCCCTACGCGTCGGCGAACTCGAGGAACGGCGAAAGACCCTGCTCGACGCGCCCGAGGCCGGGATGATCTGGGAGCCCGGCGAGGAAGCATGGGAGGCCAAACTCGCCGCCCTCCGCTCCTACCGGCGGGCCACCGGACACCTCGCACCCCGACAGGACGCCACGTGGGGCGAGGACAACGAGATGATGCCCGTCGGTCAGTACATGGCCAACCTCCGCAGGAAGGGCGCGAAGAACGGCCTCGGGAAGAACGAGGACACCGCCACGACCCGGGCCGCGCAACTCGCCGCGATCGACAAGGACTGGAACTGCCCCTGGCCCCTGGACTGGCAACGACAACACCGCGTCCTCGCCGACCTTGTCGACGCCGACGGAACGCTGCCCGACATCGCCCCCGGAGTGCTCATGGACGGCGACGACATCGGACGCTGGCTCCAGCAGCAGAAGCAGCCGGCCACCTGGACGCGGCTGCTGCCCGAGCAGCGGGCACGGCTGACCACGCTCGGCGTACAGCCCGAACAGGCGCCCTCTCCCGCCCCTGCGGCTGATCGCGGGGGGAAGGGGCCGAGCAAGGCACAGCAGGCATTCCAACGGGGCCTTGCAGCGCTCACGCAGTGGGTGGAGCGGGAAGGCGCCCACCGGCCGGTCCCGAGGGCCCACGGGGAGGAGATCGCGGTCGAGGGCGAGGCTGAACCGGTGACCGTGAAGCTCGGCGTGTGGGTCTCCAACACCAAGGCCCGACGCGACAAACTCACCGCCGACCAGCTCACCGCCCTCGCCGAACTCGGTATCCACTGGGCGTGACACGACAGCGCGCTCGACCCGCTGACGAGCCGGATGCGGGAGAAGCACACGCTGGAGATGGTGACAATTCCGGCCCTAGATGAGGGCCGGAATCCGGAAGCGCCCTACTCGACGACGACGTCGTTGCAGGGCTTCGCCGGCGGGGCCACCGCGCTGCGAGCATCGCGCCAGCGGGCCACCTCGCCCTCGACGCCGCCCTTGGCGAGCGCGCTGTAGCCAGCCCACGGGCGCGGGTCGTTGTCGTCGATGTCGGTAAGGCCCACGACGTACTGGTGGCCCGGCTCGAGAACGACGTGCACCGGGTCATCGTGCACCGGGTCGCCCTTCGGGGTGACGCCCTGCGTCACGGTGAACGATTCGGGCACGGTGCCTTGCAGCGCCCGCAGGAGACGTACCTCGCTCGACCGGTAGGCGCTCCCCGACTCCTCCCACGACCTGGTGGTCCGTACGGCCTCCACCACGGCCAGGCGCTCGAACTCGTCGGCGACGACCGCGTCCTTCGACAGATCCACGTCGCACACCGCGTGGCTCGTGTTCTCCGCACTGGCCAGCGCGTACCAGCCGCCGCCGGCGAGGAACACCCCGGACGCGATCCCGGCCACCATCCACACACGAGCACTCATCATCAGCCCCACAGCCGCTTGTAGTTGGCCTTGTCGACGCCCTGAGGCACGTCGTAGGTGTCCTGGACGGTCGGCCACATCAGTGACTCGGAGGTCGTCTTCGCCTTGTGGCAGAGTCCGAGCGCGTGCCCGAGCTCGTGGGCGACGACGCTCCTACGCTTCTTCGGCGCGTAGTCCTTCATCCGCGCCTTGTTGATGCTGATGTAGTCCGTCCACCCCGGGGCCGCCTTGTACTTCCAGATCGCGGCGGCCGCCTGCTTCGGGTCGTTGAACTCCTCGAAGTCCAGGTCGTTGCCCGTGTCCGCCGTGTCCGCGAAGATCTTGATCTTCGAGCCGGAGTACCGCCACGCGGAGATCGCGTGGTTGATCTCCGTGAGGTACGCGGCCGAGTCCGTGTACCGGATCTCGCCCGCGTCCACGGAGCTGAACGACGTGGACTCGGACTCGCCCTTGAGGCACGGCGCCGGATCCACGGCGTGCGCCGGGCCAGGGGCGAGGAGCAGCAGCGCGGCGGCGGCGGCCGAAAACGCGGAGAGAGGACGCTTCACCCTGTCCACGGTAGGGGCTCCGTACGCGGGGACGATCGTTTCAGCGCCGGGGCCGGAAAGACAATTTGTCTTCCGGGCCCCGGCATCGACGCCTACGGTCCAGGCGGGCCCTCCTCCAGAGCATCACGCTTCACCTCGGTGTCGCACTGCCACACCAGCTCCACTCGGTGTACCCCTCCGCGGCCGCCGGCCCCCGCGAGACGGATAGATCTCTCCCCTCGGCTATCGCGAGGAAAGAACCCGCCCAGTGCCACCGCCGCGCCCATTCACACCCCGACCAGCATCAACACCCCAAAGACTCACTGTCTCTCACACCACTGTCCCCAAACCGAGAGATCGCAGCCCAGGGCGGCGAGGATGTCGAGGAGTTCGGCGACCGTGGTACAGGTCCGCCCGAGCGCAGCGGACCCGACCGACCCTCGACGAGATAGACGCACTGCCGCACCCGGCTGGCGGGGTACAAGATCCCCCGCCAGCTGGTGATCGCCCCGCAGATCCAGCGCTCCCCCAGCGTGAAGGGCGACTACCTGTGGGCGAAGGCGGTGGCGAGGGAGGCGGACTCCCAGGGGGATCCAGTGGGAGGTGGCGCCGGCCGCGTGTGCCGTCCCCTGGCCGGCCTCACGCCCCGTACTGCTTCTTCATGTGCGCCTCCAGCCGGGCGTTGAGCGCCGCCTGGTCGGCCGCGGCCTCCGCGTGGGTCAGGGTGAGCCGGGGAGCCCAGCCCCCTGCGCACACGTCGATGAACTCGGGCAGGGTGACGATCATCATCTCCAGCATCGCGGGCCGGTAGCCAGGGGGGAAGGCGAGCTCGAACTCCTGCCACCAGTCCACCTCCTGTCGGGAGTTCATGGCCCGGCCCGGCTTGACCTCGGTGTCCACGTGCTTGAAGCCGAGCGCCTGGTAGGCCCGCAGCACGGCCGCCTGCGAGGGCAGAGCGTGCACCTCGACCTCGTCGAGGTCCCCGCGGTCCACGGCGTTGTCGATCGCGAGCTCGGTACGGACCGCGCTGTACGCGCCCTTGAGCCGCTCCCCGTCGGAGTGGGTGAGCGGCATGCCCAGCGGCAGCTGGAAGGTGAACGCGTGGGTGCGGACTTCCCCGGCGGCCAACGTGAAGGGCGCACCGAACTCCCGGGCCTCCATCACGTGCAGGTAGCGGGCCTCGGCCCCGTGGTTCTCGAAGCGGACCACCAACTCGGCCTGGAAGCGCTCGATCTCCACGTCCACGGCGCCACCCCGGACGGTGACCGTGCCGGACAGCTCCTGACCGGGCTGGACCTGGTGCTCGTCGAGCACGGTCTCGACCTCGGGTGCGTTGACCCCCAGCGCACTGAGGAACCTGCGGAACGCCATGCGGCATACCCCCCTGAGAGAAGGCCGGAACCGGCCTTGATGATGATCGCGGACCCAAGCTATCCGGTCGGCTTCCGGCCGGACAGTGCCGGGCCGGACGGACACACCGGCCCGCGCCGCCGGACCCTCAGGCCGACGGGTTCCCGTCCAGGAAGCGGGCAATGAGGGTAATGAACCACTCGGGGGCGTCGAGCCACGGTGCGAACAAGCACACCCACGGCAGCCGATCATCCTCACTATCGGCACCCGACAGCAGCAGCCTGGTCACCCCATGACAGCCATGATCACTACGCCTGCCCAGCCTGACCTGCGAACACCCATCCCAACCCGGCTGACGCCCGCCCAGTGCCACCACCGCGCCCATTCACAGCCGCTCATATATCAGGCGAATCCTTACGTGAGGGAAGTAGTTCGACGGACCATTCGAGCCGGGGATGGGGCCGGGCTGGCGGGCTTCACTCGTGGCCATCAACAGAGCCCGGACGCCGGTTCGGCCGTAGCCACCCCCGTGCAGACCGGGGAGGCTGCCGTTCTCCAGTGCTGGCTGCCCCGTTACCGGCCCCATCATCCAGGACCCTAGGCTGTGTGTCGAAAGTGGATCTTGTGCTGTGGATGATCACGGTTCATGGGTCGGGGAAATCTCACGGACGAGCAGTGGGCGGTGCTGGAGCCGTTGTTGCCAAAGGGCACGAAGGCGGGTCGGCCACCTGTCTGGCCTCGGCGGCGGTTGATCGATGGCATACGGTTTCGGGTCCGTACAGGGGTTCCGTGGCGGGACATGCCCGTCGAGTACGCGCCTTGGGGCCGGGTCTACGACTTGTTCCGCCGGTGGCAGCGGAACGGCACCTGGCATCAGGTCTTCACCCGGCTGCAGTCCTTGGCCGACGCGAAGGGGAGGATCACGTGGGACCTGCCTCGATTCCACGCTCTGTCGTGCTCATCAGCATGCGGCTGGGGCCCGCAGGCAGGGTGACCTGCAGAAGGAACCGCCAGGCGGTGTGTTCACCGAACCCGAGGATCACGGACTGGGTCGCTCACGCGACGGGTTCACCACCAAGTTGCACCTGGCCGTCGAGCAGGGTCAGAAACCCATGTCGATCGTGATCACGGCCGGGCAGCGCGGCGACTCGCCGCAGTTCGAACCCGTGTTGGACAAGATCCGCGTGCCCCGCATCGGTCCGGGACGGCCACGCGTCCGCCCCAACCGCGTGCGGGCCGACAAGGCGTACGCCTCCCGCAGGAACCGCGGCTACCTGCCCCGCGGGATTCGCTGCACCATCCCGGACAAGGCCGACCAGGCCCGCAACCGCCGAAGGCTCGGTTCCCGGGGGGGGGGGGGGGGGGGGGGGGGGGGGGGGGCGGGGGCCGCCCCCGCCCCCGCCCCGCGGGGGGGGGTGCTGCCCCACACCTCCACCCCCCAAACAC
>NZ_JANFAK020000262.1 GCF_024721315.2 Streptomyces sp. Isolate_45 | reverse complement strand
CCCCCCCCCCCCCCCCCCCCCCCCCCCCCCCCCCCCCCCCCCCCCCCCCCCCCCCCCCCCCCCCCCCCCCCCCCGCTTCGACCCGGCCGACTACCGCGAGCGCCACGCGGTCGAGTGTGGGATCAACCGCCTCAAGAGGAACCGCGCTGTCGCCACGCGGTACGACAAGCTCGCTGTCCGCTACGAGGCGACAGTCCTGGTCGCGGCGATCAACTAGTGGCTGTAATCCTTCACTGAAAAGGCATCGGGGTCCACGGCAACGCCTCCCGCCATCTCAGACAGCAGGTCGTGCAGAACCTCCTCGCTCGGATCGTCCACGGTACGACCGCCCGCTTCAACTACACGCAGCAGTGGCTTCAGCATGCACGCGACTGTACCGACCGATAGGACTCAACTGCCCAGCCGTCCACAACCTCCCAAGGCAGAACACCTAGGGCTCGGCGAGGCCCTGCGCCTCGCCCACCGGACGTTGGATGCCGCAGCGCTGCGGAAGCTCTCGCACGACCAACATGTGGTGATCGGCCGCCTCGCCCGCACGGCCCGCGCCCTGGCCGCCGACGCCGGGCTTACCCAGCGCCAGGAGTCCGCGATCGGGCGCTGGGCTGCCAGCGTGGAGAACTCAACAGCCATAGTCACCGCCACGAGTGACGGACCCTAGCCCGATGACGAGGCCGACCGCGCCGCTCATCCTCCCAGGAGAGGAAGCTGCGATCTTTGCCCAAGCGGACGAGCTCAACGCCCACATCGCTCGGTTCCTCGAACACTACGGGTAGGCTCGTATGTATGGGAATTGACTGGGAGAACATGCTCGGCGCAAGCGGTAACGGTCTCGACGATGCCTACGACAGCGCGGTCTCCGCGGTCATCTACAGTGATGACCCGGTGGAAGACCGTCGGCCACTCCCAGTCGGCGAAGAGCACGACGACACAGACGGCTTGCGCTGAACTGAGCGCACGCACGAAACGCCCCGGCATGCCACGGCGTTTCGCCGTCTCAGAGGTCGTGT
The DNA here is from genome assembly GCF_024721315.2 of Streptomyces sp. Isolate_45. Lineage (GTDB taxonomy): Bacteria > Actinomycetota > Actinomycetes > Streptomycetales > Streptomycetaceae > Streptomyces. Next base: position 6,669 of record NZ_JANFAK020000262.1, on the reverse strand, counting down.
CAGGTCAGGGGTCAGTCAAGAGGCGGCCGAGCTCAACTCTGCGGCTCGTCGCCGCCTTCACCGAACTCGTCATCCCCGGCAACGGCACAGGTGAGGGCCAGCACTACGGCACGGGGGTGCTGCCCGAGCACCGAGGTCACGGCCTCGGCCGATGGATGAAGGCCGAGTCGATCCGACAGGCCCACAGGGACTATCCGGACCTCGGTGGCCTCCTGACCGACACCGCCGACAGCAACGCGCACATGCGACGGGTCAACGACGGTCTCGGCTACACACCCACGCACACGACACACCAGTACCAGCTCGACCTTTAGCAGAGAGCGGACGGGCCGGACCGGGACATCACCCCGCCCGGCCTGTCCGTGCTTTCGATACACGCCCTAACGAGCTCGTGCATGGTTGGCGGTGACGCGTCCAGAGGTGCGGGTCGGCCTGGTGGTCACTGTTGCTGACGGCCGCCGCGGGTGGCGGTCTGCTGGTGTGAGAGCAGGCTGGCGATGGCTTGGATCGTGTCGCTCATGAGCTCGCGTCGTCCGTGGTGGCGGGCGAGAGCTCGCCCGTTCTTGAGGTGTGCGATGCCGTGCTCGACCCGGATCCTGCGTGAAGAGTGCGCCTTGCGCCGGCGCTCGTAGATCTCCTCGTACCAGTCCGGCGGGTTCTTCTTGAACTTGCGGTGTGGTGGTGTCACGACGCGGCCGCCGGTCTGGGCGCCCAGGCCCTGGTAGCCGGCGTCGGCAAGGATCTCCACGGCCACTGGGCTGTCAGTCAGGTGTTTGACCAGACCTACTGAGGTTTTCGGGTTGTCGTTGGGTGGTGACGGTTGATGATCCCTGCGGTATGCCAGTGAGGTGAGGTATCCGGAGGGTGGGGGCCTGAGCGTCGGGCGTTTCGTGAGGGGATCCGGCTTCAGGCCGGCGAGAGGTTCGCGGCGGGCGAGAAGACCACGGTGATCGCGAAAGAGCTGCGGGTGAGCGTGCGGTCGGTGGAACGCTGGCGCCGCGCCTGGCGCGAGGGCGGCATGGAGGGCCTGCGCTCGGCGGGCCCGGCGAACTCCCCGACCGTCACCGATGAACAGTTCACCGTGCTCGAGGAGGAACTCTGCAAGGGCCCCTCAGCGCACGGCTTCGAGGACGAACGGTGGACCCTGGCCCGGGTCCAGACGTTGATCCGCGGGCGCCTGCGGGTGAGCCTGTCGGTCGCGACGGTATGGCGGCTGCTGAAACGGCACGGCTGGTCCTGGCAAGCACCCGCCCGCAGAGCACTCGAGCGCGACGAGCAGGCGGTGGAACTGTGGAAGAAGGAGGTGTGGCCCCAGGTAAAAGGATCGCGGCGGCATCCGGGGCATGGATCGTCTTCGAGGACGAAGCCGGCTTCTCGATGACGCCGGCGGTCGCCCGCACCTGGGGCCGGCGCGGACACACACCCGCCATCCGTGTCCGCGGCAGGTCCCGCCGCCGGACCTCGGTCGCCGCCCTGTGCTGCTACAAACCCGGCCAGAAGAGCCGTCTCATCCACCGGCCCCGCACCCACCTCCGCCTCAAGGGCGCACGCAAGAGCTTCTCCTGGCAGGACTACCGCGACCTCCTGGTGCGGGCACATATCCAGCTCGACGGCCCGATCGTGGTGGTCTGGGACAACCTCAACACCCACCTGGCCACCGGGCTGAAACGCTACGAGGCCGAGCACGACTGGCTCACCACCGTCCGCCTGCCGCCCTATGCACCCGACTTGAACCCCGTCGAGGCCGTCTGGTCACTCGTGCGGAGAGCGATGGCCAACACCGCCTTCGACACACCCGACGACCTCGACCGCAAGCTCCGCTACGAGTTACGCAGAATCCAACTCCGGCCCCACCTCATCGACGGCTGCCTCACCGCCACCGGCCTGACCCTCACACCACCGACCCCACCCTGAAAACCTCAGTAACCAGCGTGTTCGGAGGCCAGCCACAGGACAGCCGCCGCTACTTCTTCGGGCAGGAGTGCCTGGGTGTGGGTTTTACCGCGGGCGCGTTGCTTGTCGTAGTAGGCGCGGGAGGCGGGGTCGGCGTTCATGCAGGCGAAGGCGGAGAGGAACATGGCGCGTTTGAGCTGCCGGTTTCCGCCGCGGGGTGCGTGTTCGCCGTGGATCGAGGTCCCGGAGGACCTTGTTGTCGGGGCGAGGCCGGCGTAGGAGGCGAGGTGGGCGGCAGTGGGGAAGCTGGTGCCGTCGCCGACGGTGACCAGCAGGACGGCGGCGGTCCTGACGCCGACGCCGGGCATCGACGTCAGGACCGGGGAAAGAGGGTGGGCCTCCAGCAGGGTGTTGATCTGGGCTTCCAGGGCCCGGCGCTGTTCCTGGACGGCCACGAGCGACCGGACCAGGGAGGGCACCACGATGTCGAGGGTGCCGCTTCCGGGCACGACGACGGTCTGCTCGTCGAGCGCGTCGAAGACGTCGTCGATCAGCCGCTGGGCCATGCGCGGGGCCTTGGGCCGGATGAGTTCGACGAGGCTGCGGCGGCCGGCCTTTCGCAGTGCGGCCGGGATCCGTGGCGTTCAAGAAGCCAGGTGACGGCCTGGTGGTCGAGACGGGGGCCCAGGACACGCTCCAGGCTGGGGTGGAACTGGGTGAGCAGGCCGCGTATCCGGTTGGACGTGCGGGTGGCCTCGGCGGCCAGGTCCTGGTCGAAGCCGACGAGCACGGCCAGTTCGGCGGTGATCTCGTCGGTCAGTTCCAGCGAGCGCAGGGTGTGCGGCAGGGTGGGGGCCGCGTCCGCGATCAGCGCGGCGTCCTTCACGTCGGTCTTGGCCTCGCCCGGATACAGGTCGGCCATCCGGCCCATCGCCAGGCCGGGCAGGTAGGCGACCTGGCAGCCCGCGTCTCTGGCCACGGCCAGCGGGAGAGCACCGATCGAGGCGGGCTGGTCCACGATCACCAGGACGGTGCCGAACTTCGCGGTCAGCTTGTCGAACACGGCTCGCAGCTTCGGCTCGCTGTTGGGCAGCTGCTTGTCGAGGACCTTCTTCCCGGCCGGGGCAAGCCGAACGATGGCGAGAAGCCCAACAACTTCCCCAAACCGCTTGACTCGATATAGCAGCCAGGGCTCCGGCGAAGTCTGCTGATGCCCGTTTCGTGATCAGGTGAGCCCGAGGAGTTGGAGGGGGCGGCTGGGGTTTCGGGCGTTGCGGCGGAGCCCGGCGGCGATGTTGGCGACTCCTGCCAGCTTCAGGGCTCCGATGGCGAGGTTTCGCCAGGTGGCCATGGCGCGGGGTGCGTTGCCGGTCCGCAGCTGGGAGGCGTCTTCGGCGAACGTGGTGTCTCTCACGTGGTGCAGGGCTTCGATCTTCCAGTGGTCCCGAGCGAGGACGGCGAGCTGGGCCGCAGTGGCCTGTTCGGAGGTCAGGTTGGTGACGGCGTAGACCGTCTTGATCGTGGTCTTTCCGGTCTTGCGGTGGGTGCGACGGCGTTTGATCTGGATGGCCTGGCGGGCGCCAGGAAAGAGGAGGTTGTTCACGGTGGCGACCTTGATGCGCCGGATCTCACGGCGGCCGTGGCCGGTGTTGCGGGTTCGGCCCTGGAGCGGGACCTCCTTCCAGGGAAGGGATTTCAGCTGGCTGCGCAGGTGCTTCTGGTTGCCCTTGACGATGACGATGTAGTGGGCGCCCCGTGCCAGGAGGTACGTGGCGTGCTCGCGCTGGGTGTGCAGCGCGTCGCTGGTGACCACCGTCCCGGCGAGGTCGACGATGGCATTCAGCAGGGGCTGGAAGCAGGTGGTCTCGCCTGTCTTCTCGCCGACGTCGAGCTGGGACAGGACCAGCTGGGTCGCATGGTCCAAGGCGGCGAGCAGGTGGATCTTGCGGCCCTTGGCCCTGGCCGCACCGCGCAGGCTCTTTCCGTCGACAGCCAGCCCGCGCAGCCTGTCGGCGCAAGGAGGGGTTCGGCGGTCGGCGAGCCGGCAGCCCACGGCCTGGTCCAGGGCATCGGCGTCGAGGCGGGCCAGCAGTCGCCGGACGGTCGTCTCTGCCGGCAGGGATCGCCGCGGCATCACCGGGTCGATGCCCGCACCGACCTGTTCCAGCACCTGGTCCGGGGTGTCGGCGATCCACTCGCCAATCGCCAGCAGTGAGGTGGCCCCGGCCAGGACCGCACACGCGGTCAGCGCGAGTACGACGACCAGGGCGTGCCGTACTCCGCGCGGATCGTGCGGGTCGGGAACCTGGGCCAGCCGTTCCAGCAGGCCGGGAACTTCCTCGGGCACCATCGGGTGATGCACGCGAAGCTGGGCAAGGGCAGGGGCGATCAGCGAGGATGTGTCGGCAGGCACGGTCTTCCAGGCAGGTCACGAGGCGTCGAGAACTCCATGATCTTGGATGGCTGTGCCTGCCCATCTACCGGGACACCCATAAGCTGGCAGACCGTCATTAACCGGATCCCTGTGGAAGCCGCATGAAGCTCGGCGTTCGACGATGTCGCAGCTGTGATGCCCCGTCTGCCCAATTTGCCGGCATCGATGTTGGTCGCTGCTTACACAGGCCGCTTGCGCAGGTGCCGGTGCCCCTCGTCCGGGAACTTCGGCGGCAGCGGCGGGAGCACCGAGTCCAGGGCATATCCGCACTTTTGCGCGACGCGGCACGAGCCCTCGTTGCCGACGGTGTGCAGCAGCTCAATCTCGTCGGCGGGCATGAAGTCCTGCCCGCCGAACAGCCATTCCGTGGCGGTCTTGACGCAACGCGAGGCGATGCCCCTGCCGCGGGCTTCGGCCAACGTCCAGTAGCCCACGCCGGTCGCGAGCATCTCCGGCGGGTTGGCCGCCTTGATGAGGAAGTTCCCGACGACCGTGCCGTCCTCCTCGACAGCCCAGCTCAGCTGGGTGTCGTCCGCCCAGCCCTTGCCCTGGTCGGCGAGCCAGGCGCGGGCCTCGTCCTCGTCGCCGATGGGGCGCGTCGACCAGCGGCGTATCGCCTCGTCACGGTGAGCGGCGACAATTGTGGGGATGTCCGAGTCCTGCCAGGGACGGAGGGTCAGGGCCGACGCGGTCGAAGTGGCTTCCACAGTCAGAGTTATCGGCGACGTCATGTGGGCCATCCAACAGCACGGTCACGCCGACGCGCAGGGCGTCGGAAAGCCCCATGATCCTGGACGCCCGTGCCTGCTCCGCTACGGGACACCATGAGCTGACAGACCATCATGAACTGGACGCCTAACGACTACGCCGAAGCCCTGATGCTGCAGAGGCCGGTGGTGCCAACTAGCGCGCTGATTGGTGACAACCACCATGCTTCATCGCGCACCTTCACCCAGGTCGATCGGCACGCCGGGTGACAGGTATCGAGCTTCCGCACATTCGGCGGGCCACCGAACAACGCTCTGGCGGCGGCCCGCCCCCCTGATTCCGGACCACGATTGCGAGACCGATGATGACCACGCCCTGGACGCCCCGGCGCACCGCCCGCCGTCCGCTCCCCCCACGCGTCGCCGCGCCCCGCGAGCTGGTCAACCCGGCCCGCATCGGCCGCCGCGTTGTACGGCGCCAGGCTACGGGCACGATCGGGTGACTGTGGCTGGTGCCGCACAGAGCAGGGCCTCCTGGCAGCTCGAAGGTTGTCTACGCCAACAGGCTGTCCAGAAGGCCCTGCTGCCCGCTCTTACGCTCCCGCCGCCGATCGCGACACGTGCTGCGGCGTGTCGTGCAACCCGACGCGGCTCAGGTCGGTGCGCACGTCGGTCGGAGCGCCAAGGAGCTTCGAGTGCTTCGCAGCATCGACGGAACCGAGATCGTGGATGGTGAGCTCGAAGTCACGATGCGCCTTGGCGCCCAGGGCCAGCGGCAGGTGGATACGCCCGTCCCCGACCATGCGTCGTACCCCACTGCGGCTGAGACCGAGTCCGAGCATGAGCAGTCGTTCGACCCGGACCGGCGCGGGCAGCTCGAAGCTGACCAGGACCTTGAACGGTGCCGGGTCGTCGAGTGCGTAGAGGGGCGTGCGGGTCTCCACCTCCCACGTACCGGTCCAGTCGAGGCGGTATCCGTTCTTCGCGGCCAGCGACGCACTCATCGTCAGCTCCCGCACCACGGCTGGGTCATTGTTCTCGTACGCCACCAGGCGAGCGGGCTCCAGCGACGAGACGTGGACGCGCTCGTGGACGGGCACCTTCGAGGTCCGGTCGCACCCTGCACAGCTCAGGAGAAGCCAGACGTCGAGGAGTTTGCCGCTCGCGTTGACACGGATCTTGCCCGAGGGGCGGTGCCGGCTGCCGGAGCAGTCCGGGCAGGGGCGTACGACGGTGGGCAGCGCGGACTCACGCACGGCCCACAGGGCCTTGCGGTCAGTATTCATGGATGTGGTTGCTTTCAGGACTGACCAGGAGCTCTCGCAGGCGAGGCTGCGGCTCCTGGGATATGACGGATGCACACGAGGGCGCGAGTCATCGCCTCGGGGCCGAGTCATCAGGCTCCGGGGTCAACCGCGCGACAGGTTGGCTTTGCTACGTGGCAGCCGTTACAGGTCCATGCAGGCGATCATGATCGAGGCCACTGCCCGCGAGCAACTTGTTTTCCGCGGGCAGCCGCGGGGCTTGACCCCGAATCCTGAACACACGAGACACTGGGTCCTGAGGATCTGAGAACGGACATCTCGTGGTCATGAAGCACTACCCGCCGGAGTTCAAGGCGGACGCGGTCGCGCT
>NZ_JANFAK020000261.1 GCF_024721315.2 Streptomyces sp. Isolate_45 | reverse complement strand
CCCGTCCCGGGCACGGCGCTCCCGTGCCGGGCACGGCGCTCCCGTGCCGGCCACGCCGCCCCCGCGCCCGCCACGCCGGCCCCGCCCACCCCTCCCCCCGGCCACTCGCAGAGAATTGGCACGTCCCCGCCCGCCCGGTCCCCGTCTACCGTGCCGCCATGGACCGCAGCCTCGCCGACGACCTCGCCCGCCTCCCCGACCTCCTCGACGCCACCCGCCGCGCCGCGACCGAGGCCCTCACGACCCTGGACTCCCGGCCCGTCGTACCGGCCCCCGGCGCCCCGCCCCTTCCCGAACCGCTCCCCGAGCACGGCGACGGCACGGAACGGGCCCTCGCCGACTTCACGACCCGCTGGGCCCCGCGCCTGTCGGCCTCCGCGGGCCCCCGCTACCTCGGCTTCGTCACCGGCGGCGCCACCCCCGCCGCCCTCGCGGGGGACTGGCTGACCGCCGCCCACGACCAGAACTCCAACTCCTCCTTCGACGGCGCCGGGCAGCTCCTTGAACGGGAGACCGTCGGCTGGCTCCGCGAGCTCTTCGGCCTCTCCGACGCCCACAGCGGCACCTTCGTCAGCGGCGCCACCATGTCCAACACCACCGGCCTCGCCATCGCCCGCGAATGGCTCGGCGAACGCCTAGGGGTCTCCCCGGCCGAGGACGGCGCCGCCGCGCTCGGCCCCGTACGGGTGCTCTCCGGAGCCCCGCATTCCTCCATCGCCAAGGCCCTCTCGTTCCTCGGCCTCGGCCGCTCCTCCCTAGTCCGCGTCCCCACCCTGCCCGACCGCGAGGCCGTCGACCCGGCAGCCCTGGCACGGGCCCTCGCCGACACCCCCGGCCCGGCGGTGGTCGTCGCCAACGCCGGCACCGTCAACACCGTCGACTTCGACGACCTCCGGGCGGTCGCCGCCCTCAAGGACCACCACGACTTCTGGCTGCACACCGACGCCGCCTTCGGCGCCTTCGCGGCCCTCTCCCCGGAACACGCCCACCTCGCCGACGGCCTCGACGCCTCCGACTCCATCTGCGTCGACCTCCACAAGTGGCTCAACGTCCCCTACGACAGCGCCGTCCAGTTCACCCGCCGCCGGGACCTCCAGGCCCGCGTCTTCCAGAACGCCGCCGCCTACCTCGGGCCGCTCGGCGAGCACCCCGACCTGGTCCACCTCACCCCGGAGAACTCGCACCGGCTGCGCGCCCTCGCCGCCTGGTTCACCCTGCGCGCCTACGGCCGCCGGGGCCACCGGGAGATCGTCGAACGCGACATCGCCTGCGCACGCTCCCTCGGCGAGCGCCTCGACGGTGACCCGTCCTTCCGGCTCCTCGCCCCGGTCCGCCTGAACGTCGTCTGCTTCACCCTCGCCGAGGACCCCACCCCCGAGCGTCTCACCGCCCTGCGGGAGGCCGTCGCGGCCGAGGTGTTCGTCACCCCGACCGTCCACGGGGGAACCCCCGCGCTGCGCGCCGCGTTCTCCAACTGGCGCACCACGCAGGCCGATGTGCGCCGGGCCGCCGAGGCCCTCCGTACGGCAGCGAAGGAGATCGCATGACGGGACAGTCACTGACCCTGCTGGAGGTCGAAGCCCTCGCCCGCGCGGCGCACGAGGGTCAGACCGACAAGGCCGGTCGGCCCTACGCCGAGCACCTGGCGGCCGTCGCCGAGGGCGTCCGCCTGCGCGGCGGCAGCCCCGAACAGCAGGCCGCGGCCTGGCTGCACGACTCCGTCGAGGACGACGCCCTCAGCGCCGAGTGGCTCGCCTCGGCGGCCCTCCCGGACGCGGTCAAGGCCATCGTCCTGGCCCTCACCAAGCGCCCCGGGGAGCCGCTGGAGGAGTACGCCGCCCGCATCCTGGCCACCCCGGGCGCCGTCCTCGTGAAGGAGGCGGACCTCGCGCACAACGCCGATCCCGTCAGGCTCTCCGTCCTCGACGACCCCACCCGCGATCGTTTGTCCGCGAAGTACGCCTATGTCCGCTCCCTCCTCGGCATCACCGTGCCGTGAAGGGCGCAACACGCCCACGAGGAGGGAAACATGCGGGGGCGATTCGTCACGAGACGGATAGCCGGGGCCGGTTGGTGGGAGGATGGAACGTGTGGGGGTGCGCACGGCCGTACACCCCGGGCCGACCAGGGGACGACCGAAGGTGTGATCAGTAGTGGCCATTTCGCTGTCAGTGGTGGTTCTGTTGGCGATCATCCTGGTGATCCTGATCCGCGGCAAGCACATGAAGGCCGGCCCCGCCATCGTCGCCGTCCTCTTCGGCTTCTTCCTGGCGTCCAGCTCCATCGCCCCGGACGTCAACCGCTTCCTGAACTCCCTCGCCGACACCATCGCCGGCATCAAGCTCTAGGCGACCGCCCCCGGACCGCGCCGAGCCGCGGCCGGGATCCCCGCCGAGATCCGGCCCGCGGTGGAGCGGTCGGCTGCGACGGTTCCAACGCGCCGCGGTCGCGCAGCCGCAGCGTCGGCCCGCGCGTGCCACCGACCTGCCGACGGCTCGGCCATCGCGGCGGAACACCGGACGAACGCCGCGGTCATGGCCGATCGCGCCCCGGGAACGGCGAAGGGCCAGATCGAGGAAACATCCTCTGACCTGGCCCTTTTCGCTTCAGAGCGGGTGACGGGAATCGAACCCGCGTAGCTAGTTTGGAAGACTAGTGCTCTACCATTGAGCTACACCCGCAAGACGTGCGCCGCAGGTCCGGGGACCGCTGCACGGACAGCATCCTAGCGGGTCCCGCCGGGGGATTGCACACCGCTTTCCGCGCCGGAGCGAGAGCCCCGCGCCGCGCGCGCGGCCGCCCGCAGGGGAAACGCGCGTGTCGGAGGGTCTCCGGGCATGTACCCTACGTGTCGCACCGACGGGGTGTGGCGCAGCTTGGTAGCGCGTCCGCTTTGGGAGCGGAAGGTCGTCGGTTCGAATCCGGCCACCCCGACCACGAGTACTGCCTCAACCAAGATCGCGCCGATGATCGCGTTGTGGGCTGATTGCCGCTTGCGGTTACTATGCAAGCTGCGTGCCCGTGTGTCTGATGCCGGGCCGAATCCGCTGAACCGCTGAATCACAGCGTGACGGCAGAACCCCCAGCAGTCAGCCACAAGGAGACCGAACCGTGAAGAGCGCCGTGGAGACCCTGAACCCGACTCGGGTTCGGCTCACTGTTGAGGTGCCCTTCGAGGAGCTCAAGGACAGCCTCGACGCGGCCTACAAGAAGATCAACCAGCAGGTCACGGTGAAGGGCTTCCGCAAGGGCAAGATCCCGGCCCGCGTCATCGACCAGCGCTTCGGCCGCGGTGCGGTGCTGGAGGAGGCCGTCAACGACGCCCTCCCGAAGTTCTACACCGAGGCGGTCAACGAGGCCGACCTGAACCCGCTGGGCCAGCCCGAGGTCGACATCAAGGAGCTGAAGGACGGCGAGCTGCTGTCCTTCACCGCCGAGGTGGACGTCCGCCCCGAGATCGAGATCCCGGACTACTCCGGCATCGAGGTCGAGGTCGACGCCGTCGAGGTGTCCGACGAGGACGTCGAGAAGGCGGTCGAGCAGCTGCGCGGCCGTTTCGCGTCCACCAAGGACGTCGAGCGCGCCGCCCAGGACGGCGACGTCGTCACGATCGACCTGGAGGCCAAGGTCGACGGTGAGGTGCTGGAGGACGGCGTCGCGAGCGACGTTTCCTACACCATCGGCTCGGGCGAGCTTCTCGATGGCATCGACGAGGCCGTCAAGGGCCTGGAGGCCGGTGGCGAGGCCACCTTCACCTCCCAGCTGAAGGGCGGCTCCGCCGAGGGCAAGGACGCCGAGGTCACCGTCAAGGTCACCAAGGTCTCCGCCCGCGAGCTGCCGGAGCTGGACGACGAGTTCGCCCAGATGGCGAGCGAGTTCGACACCCTCGACGAGCTCAAGGCGGACAGCCGCAAGCGCCTTGAGGACACCAAGCAGTACGACCAGGCCACCCAGGCCCAGGAGCGCGTGCTGGAGAAGTTCCTCGAGCTCGCGGAGATCCCGGTCCCCGAGAAGCTGCTCGCGGACGAGGTCCAGACCCGCAAGCACAACCTGGAGCACCACCAGCTCGGCCAGATGGGTCTGACCATCGAGAAGTACCTGGAGTTCCAGGGCAAGACGGTCGAGGAGTTCGACGCCGAGACCACCGAGCAGGCCGTCAAGGGCATCAAGACCCAGTTCCTGCTGGACGCCCTGGTCAACAAGGAGAAGCTGGGCGTCAACCAGGAGGAGCTCACCGAGCACCTCATGCGCCGCGCGCAGTCCTCCGGCATGTCCCCCGACCAGTTCGCCCAGGCGGTCGTCGAGGGCGGCCAGGTCCCGATGCTGGTCGGCGAGGTCGCTCGCGGCAAGGCCCTCGCGGTCGTCGTCGAGAAGGCCAAGGTCACCGACACCAACGGTGAGGTCATCGACCTCTCCGACGACGAGGACGAGACCGAGGCCGTCGAGGCCGCGGCCGACGCCGACGTCGAGGGCGACGCCGCCGCCGAGCCGGCGGCCGACGAGGCCAAGTAACACCTCGGGCGAAGCCCATTGAGCAGTGCCGTGAAGGGCCCGGACGCAGCCGCGTCCGGGCCCTTCCGCACACCCGTCGTGAGGGGTGCGGACCTTGCGCTCCGAGCGAACAGTTCGGGAAGCGGGATGGCGTTGTCCTACCTGCGCGTTAGGGTCCATGAATACGAGGGCACGGGAGTACCCGAAGCCGGAGGGCATCGCCCCACCGGTAGGTCCGCGCCCCAGAACGAGACGCTGAGACGGCACATGGCCGTCGGAGACGAGCAGGTGGATACGTGACGAATCTGAAGCCTTACGCCGCGGGTGAGCCGTCCATCGGTGGCGGCCTCGGCGACCATGTCTACAACCGGCTGCTCGGCGAGCGCATCATCTTCCTCGGGCAGCAGGTCGACGACGACATCGCGAACAAGATCACGGCGCAGCTCCTCCTCCTGGCCGCCGAGCCGGAGAAGGACATCTACCTGTACATCAACAGCCCCGGTGGCTCCGTGACGGCCGGCATGGCCGTCTACGACACCATGCAGTACATCCCGAACGACGTCGTCACCATCGGTATGGGCATGGCGGCCTCCATGGGCCAGTTCCTGCTCACCGGCGGCACCGCAGGCAAGCGCTTCTCGCTGCCGAACACCGACATCCTGATGCACCAGGGCTCCGCCGGCATCGGCGGCACGGCCTCGGACATCAAGATCCAGGCCCAGTACCTGCTGCGCACCAAGCAGCGCATGGCTGAGATCACCGCGCTCCACTCGGGCCAGACCGTGGAAGCGATCATCCGCGACGGTGACCGCGACCGCTGGTTCACGGCCGAGGAGGCCAAGGCGTACGGCCTGATCGACGAGATCATCTCCGCGGCGTCCCTGGTCCCGGGCGGCGGCGGCACCGGGGCCTGATCCCGGCCCCGGCGAACGCACCTCCGTACGCCCGCCCGTTCCAGGCAATCCTCAGCCCGCAGAACGCCACCAGGATGGTGAACACCCAGATGTACATGAACAACCTCTCTCCCGCGAGCGGCCTCCACAACGGCCCGCAGGTGGACAACCGCTACGTCATCCCGCGCTTCGTCGAGCGCACCTCGCAGGGCGTGCGCGAGTACGACCCGTACGCGAAGCTCTTCGAGGAGCGCGTGATCTTCCTCGGCGTGCAGATCGACGACGCGTCCGCGAACGACGTCATGGCGCAGCTGCTGTGCCTGGAGTCGATGGACCCGGACCGCGACATCTCCATCTACATCAACAGCCCCGGCGGCTCCTTCACCGCGCTGACGGCGATCTACGACACGATGCAGTTCGTGAAGCCGGACATCCAGACGGTCTGCATGGGCCAGGCGGCCTCCGCCGCCGCGGTCCTGCTCGCCGCCGGCACCCCCGGCAAGCGCATGGCGCTGCCGAACGCCCGCGTGCTGATCCACCAGCCCTCGGGCGGTACCGGCCGCGAGCAGCTCTCCGACCTGGAGATCGCGGCCAACGAGATCCTGCGCATGCGTGACCAGCTGGAGTCCATGCTGGCCAAGCACTCGACCACCCCGCTGGAGAAGATCCGCGAGGACATCGAGCGCGACAAGATCCTGACGGCCGAGGACGCGCTCGCGTACGGCCTGATCGACCAGATCGTCTCCACCCGTAAGAGCAGCGCGGTCTGATCCTTGCCGCCAATTGGCGTGGGCGCGTCGCCGTTCGGCGATGTGAACCACGTCAAGGGGGCCCCGCACGGGGCCCCCGGCAAGGTACCGTCGGATATGAGGCACCAGGAGCGCTGAACCAGGCGTCTCCCAGGCGAAGGGGAAGCACCTCGTGGCACGCATCGGTGACGGCGGCGACCTGCTCAAGTGCTCGTTCTGCGGAAAGAGCCAGAAGCAGGTGAAGAAGCTCATCGCAGGACCCGGTGTGTACATCTGCGACGAGTGCATCGACCTCTGCAACGAGATCATCGAAGAGGAACTCGCGGAGACCTCCGAGGTCCGGTGGGAGGAACTCCCCAAGCCCCGTGAGATCTACGAGTTCCTGGAGAGCTACGTCGTCGGCCAGGAGCCGGCGAAGAAGGCGCTCTCCGTAGCGGTCTACAACCACTACAAGCGGGTCCAGGCCGGCGAGAACGGCGGCGCGCAGGGCCGCGACGACGCGATCGAGCTCGCGAAGTCCAACATCCTGCTGCTGGGGCCCACGGGTTCCGGCAAGACCCTCCTCGCGCAGACGCTCGCCCGCATGCTGAACGTCCCGTTCGCCATCGCCGACGCGACGGCGCTGACGGAGGCCGGGTACGTCGGCGAGGACGTCGAGAACATCCTGCTGAAGCTGATCCAGGCGGCCGACTACGACGTCAAGAAGGCCGAGACCGGGATCATCTACATCGACGAGATCGACAAGGTCGCCCGTAAGAGCGAAAACCCGTCGATCACGCGTGATGTCAGCGGCGAGGGCGTCCAGCAGGCCCTGCTGAAGATCCTGGAGGGCACCACCGCCTCGGTCCCGCCGCAGGGCGGACGCAAGCACCCGCACCAGGAGTTCATCCAGATCGACACGACGAACGTGCTCTTCATCGTGGGCGGCGCCTTCGCCGGCCTGGAGAAGATCATCGAGTCGCGCGCGGGCGCCAAGGGCATCGGCTTCGGGGCGACGATCCGCTCGAAGCGCGAGATCGAGGCGAGCGACCAGTTCCACGAGGTCATGCCGGAGGACCTGGTGAAGTTCGGGATGATCCCCGAGTTCATCGGCCGTCTCCCCGTGCTGACCTCCGTGCACAACCTGGACCGCGAGGCGCTGCTGCAGATCCTCGTCGAGCCGCGCAACGCGCTGGTCAAGCAGTACCAGCGGCTGTTCGAACTCGACGGTGTAGAGCTGGACTTCGAGCGCGAGGCCCTCGAAGCCATCGCCGACCAGGCGATCCTCCGCCAGACGGGCGCGCGCGGTCTGCGCGCCATCATGGAAGAGGTCCTGATGTCGGTGATGTACGAGGTCCCGTCCCGCAAGGACGTGGCCCGCGTGGTCATCACCTCGGACGTGGTCCGCTCCAACGTCAACCCGACGCTGGTGCCGCGCATCGTCCCGAAGGACCAGGGCCCGCACGAGAAGTCGGCGTAGCGGTACCGCGGTTACGTACGAGAAGGGGGGGGCGCCGCGGGGGGGGGGCGGGGGGGGGGGGGGGGGGGGGGGGGGGGGGGGGGGGGGGGGGGGGGGGGGGGGGGGGGGGGGGGGG
>NZ_JANFAK020000260.1 GCF_024721315.2 Streptomyces sp. Isolate_45 | reverse complement strand
CGCAAGGACGCCGCCACGGCCGCCGGGGCCGCCGGTGCGACGGTCGCCCTGCTCGGCGCGGCGGCCGCCGTCCGCCGCGCCCGCAAGCGCCGCGGCATCTGACCCGCACGGCATCCGACCCGCACGGCGTCCGACCCCGCCGCGCCCGTTCGACCCGCCCGACCCGCCCGGTACGTACGTACGCACCCGGCCGGGCGGGGCCCGTTCCTGTAGGAGGATCCCAACCGGGCGGGCCCGCGCCGGGCGAATCGGCTATACCGCCATGTCAGCGGCTGAGGCACGATGGATGACATGGCACCGCACTTCGACCACCCAGGTGAGCAGGCCGCTCCGGACCCGATCCGGCTGCTCGACATCCGTGAGACCCCGCTGTCGATCGACGAGGTCTTCCAGGCCGTCGGCGACGATTCGACGGGAGGCACGACCCTGTTCGTCGGCACGGTGCGCGACCACGACGCCGGCGCCGACGTCGACTCCCTCGGCTACTCCTCCCACCCGACGGCGGTGGCCGAGATGCGCCGCGTCGCCGAGCGCGTCGTGGCGAAGTACCCGGTCCGCGCCCTCGCCGCCGTCCACCGCGTCGGCGACCTGTCCGTGGGCGACCTGGCCGTCGTCGTCGCCGTCTCCTGCCCGCACCGCGGCGAGGCCTTCGAGGCCTGCCGGATGCTGATCGACGACCTCAAGCACGAGGTCCCCATCTGGAAGCACCAGACGTTCAGCGACGGCACCGAGGAATGGGTCGGCGCCTGCTGAACCCCCGCCGCGCGCCCTCCCAACCCCCCGGACGCGGGGCTTCCCCCGCAAGGGGGTAGCCTCACCCCCGTTCGGCCGCGCAACACGCCCTCGATTTGCGTAACCCCTTTCCGGGCACGAGCGTTGAAGCCACCAACGACACGTACTTTCGGGGCAGGGAGGCACGTCCATGGCATCACTGGCGTGGTTGCTCATTCCGCTGTTCGCCGCCATCGGCGCCGCGATATGGGGCAGCTGGGCGGCTCGCGACCGCACCCAGGGCGACATATCCGAACTCGCCGGTTACGCGAGATTCCGCGAGGCCATGGGCAAGGCCGATCAGGCCCGGACGAAGGAAAAGGCGCACTCCGGTTCCGACGCCGTCTGAGCGTCCCGGTGGTTCCGCTGAGAATCCGCTGAGAGTTCCACGCACGGCCCCCGTACGGACCGGCCCCAGGGGCCGCCCTCCGAGACCGTCCCGTACTGTCGATTCATGCCACGCCGCACCGCGACGATGCTCGCCTCCACCCTCATGCTGTTCGCGCTGCTCTGCGTCGGGGTGTTCATCAAGGTCCCGTACTCCGAGATGAGCCCGGGCCCCACGGTGAACACGCTCGGCGACTCGCACGGCGAGCCGGTGCTGAGCATCTCGGGGCACAAGACGTACCCGACCACCGGTCACCTCAACATGACCACGGTCCGCGTCACCGGCGCCGATTACGACATGAACCTGCTGGAAGCGGTGTACGGCTGGGCGGCCGGCGACAACATCGTCGTACCGCACGAGAACCTCTACCCGAACGGCAAGACCGACAAGGAATCCACGCAGGAGAACGCCGAGGAGTTCAGCCAGTCGCAGGAGAGCGCCAAGGTCGCCGCGCTCAAGCAACTCGGCATCCCGGTCAACGCCCGCGTGATCGTCTCCTCCGTGGTCAAGGCCGGCCCGTCCGAGGGCAGGCTGCACGCCGGCGACGTGATCAAGTCCGTCGACGGCGCCACGGTCACCGACCCCGCCGACGTGGCCAAGCTCGTCACCAAGCACAAGCCCGGCGAGCCGGTCGAGTTCACCGTCGTACCCGCCGCGGACGCGGCCGAGGCGGAACGCGCGAACCGCGAGCCCACCACCACGGCCAAGATCACGATCACCGCGGGCAAGGCGGAGGACGACGGCCACGCCATCGTCGGCATCCGGGCCGGGACCGACCACACCTTCCCGTTCCCGATCGACATCAAGCTCGCCGACGTCGGCGGCCCCAGCGCCGGCCTGATGTTCGCCCTGGGCATCGTCGACAAGCTCACCCCGGAGAACCTGACCGGCGGCAAGTTCGTCGCGGGCACCGGAACCATCGACGACAGCGGCAAGGTCGGGCCGATCGGCGGCATCCAGATGAAGACCATCGGAGCCCGCCAGGCCGGGGCCGAATACTTCCTGACCCCGGCCGAGAACTGCGCCTCCGCCGCCTCCCACGTGCCCGACGGGCTGACCCTGGTCAAGGTCTCCACCATCGCCGACGCGACGAAGGCACTGGAGAAGATCTCCAAGGGGGACACCGCCGGCCTCCCGCGGTGCACCGCGTCCTGACGACGGGCCCTAGTCGAGGAAGGTGGCGGCCAGCGCCTCGGCGAGGCCCGGCACCAGGCTCGCGCCCGTCAGCACCTCGTTGGAGGAGTCCTTCTCCCGCAGCCGTACGGCGGACTCCCGCGAACCGTCGCGCAGCACGCCCACGGTCAGCCGGACCTCCTGGCGGTCGGGGTGCGCGGCGACCCACTTCGCCAGCTGCTTGTCGCTCAGCCCCTCCGGCACGGACGCCTCGGCGGACGGCGGGAGCATCAACCGTTCCACCGTCAGCGCGCAGCCGACGATCGCGTCGGGCCAGGCGATGGTTCCCAGGAACTTGTCCAGCGGGGTCCCGGCCGGTACGGAGTCCTGCTCGATCGGGGTGAGCTGGCTCTTGCCGGTGTCGTCCTGGTCGAGGCCGAGCTGGCGGGCGAGACCGGGTTCCTGCTTGCGCAGCCGGGCGGTGTCGACCAGGGCGAACAGCCGGGCCGGCTTGTCCCAGCCGAGGGTGGAGGCGTACTCGTCGATCTCAAGGACGGCACGGGTGAGCGGGGTGGCTGCCATCGGCGTGCCGGGGGAAGGCGAAAGGTTGGACATGGACAACATCCTGCCTCCTTTCCCCCGGATACCGGGAACTGACTAAAGCCTCCGTAAGTTGCAAGAGTGGGACCTACCATCGGTGACCCGGCTCCGCTCTTTCAGTACCGGACGCAGCAACCGGACGCAGTACCCATATTCAGTACCCAGACTCAGCGACTTTCGAGGTGCGCACCTTGGCTTTCCAGATGCCGGACCGCGGCGGAGGCCCCTCCGGGCCACGGATGAGAGTCGGCCGCCCCTCCCGGCGCGCCCGGACTCTTCTGACGACCTTGGGCGTCCTGGCCGTCCTGGCCATGGCGTTCATCATGTTCGCCGGATTCTGGACGGACTGGCTCTGGTTCCGCTCCGTCAAGTACTCCACCGTCTTCACCACCACCCTGTGGACCAAGATCGGCCTCTTCGCCGTCTTCGGCCTGCTGATGGCCGGTGCGGTCGGGCTGAACATCTGGCTGGCGCACCGGCTGCGGCCGCCGCTGAGCGCGATGTCGCTGGAACAGCAGAGCCTCGACCGCTACCGCATGAGCATCGCCGCGTACAAGAAGTGGCTGCTCCTCGGCATCGCCGTGATCGTCGGACTGATCGCGGGCGCCTCGGCGGCCGGCCAGTGGAAGACCTGGCTGATGTACGTCAACGGGGTGCCCTTCGGTCGTAAGGACCCCCAGTTCGACCTGGACGTGTCCTTCTACACCTTCGACCTGCCCTGGTACCGCTTCCTGCTCGGCTTCGGCTTCGCCGCGGTCGTGCTGTCGGTGATCGCCGCCGTCGTCGTGCACTACCTGTACGGCGGCCTGCGCGTGACCAGCCCGGGCGCGCGCGCCACCGCCGCGGCGACCGGCCACCTGTCGGTGCTGCTCGGCCTCTTCGTCACCCTGAAGGCGATCGCGTACTGGCTCGACCGGTACGGCCTCGCGGTGAAGTCCAGCGACTTCAAGGCCGCCGACAACTGGACCGGCCTGCGGTACGTCGACGCGAACGCCTACCTCCCGGCGAAGACGATCCTGGTCGCGATCGCGGCGATCTGCGCGGTGCTCTTCTTCGCCACCCTGTGGCGCCGCACCTGGCAGCTCCCGGTCATCGGCTTCGGCCTGATGGTCCTCTCGGCGATCCTGATCGGCGGGCTCTACCCGGCGATCGTCCAGAAGTTCCAGGTCCAGCCGAACGAGCAGGCCAAGGAATCGCCGTACGTCGAGAAGAACATCAAGGCGACGCGCGACGCCTACGGGATCGCCGGGTCCGAGGTCAAGGACTACCCGGGCGTCCCGCAGACGGAGGACCGGACCAAGCTGCGGTCCGCGGCCGACACCACGGCCAGCGTCCGCCTCCTCGACCCGAACATCGTTTCCCCGGCCTTCCAGCAGCTCCAGCAGGTCAAGGGCTACTACGGCTTCCCGTCCACGCTCGCCGTGGACCGGTACAGCGGCCAGGACACGGTCATCGGGCTCCGCGAGCTGAACATCGGCGGCATCCCGAAGAACAACTGGATCAACGACCACTTCAAGTACACGCACGGCTACGGCGTGGTCGCGGCCAAGGGCACCACGGTCAAGGACGGCGCCCCCGACTTCACCCAGGCCGACCTGCCCTCCAAGGGCATGTTCGGCACGGACTTCGAGCAGCGCATCTACTACGGCGAGCAGACGAAGCAGTACTCGATCGTCGGCGGTCCGCAGAAGGAGCTCGACTACTCGGACGACAAGGGCGAGAAGGAGACGAGCTACAAGGGCGGCTCCGGCGTCAACCTCGACAACCCGGTCAACCGCGCCGCGTACGCCCTGGCCTTCAGCGAGCCGCAGATCCTCTACTCCGGGGCCATCGGCGAGGGTTCGCGGATCCTCTACAACCGCACGCCCAAGGAGCGCGTCGAGGCGGTCGCCCCCTGGCTGACCATCGACGGCGCCCCGTACCCGGCCGTGATCGGCAAGCGGGTCGTCTGGATCGTCGACGCGTACACGACCACCAACGGCTACCCGTACGCCTCGCGCACCACGCTGGGCCGGAGCACCGCGGACTCGCTGACCAACAGCCAGCGCGCGGTGGTGGCCCAGGAGAACCAGGTCAACTACATCCGCAACTCGGTGAAGGCCACCGTCGACGCGTACGACGGCACGGTCAACCTGTACCAGTGGGACACCGAGGACCCGGTCCTGAAGACCTGGATGAAGGCGTTCCCGGGCACGGTCAAGACCAAGAGCGAGATCTCCAAGCCGCTCATGGACCACCTGCGCTACCCGCAGGACCTCTTCAAGGTCCAGCGCGAGCTGCTCACCCGGTACCACGTCACCGACCCGCAGACCTTCCTCAGCGGCAGTGAGGCCTGGGCCGTCCCGGACGACCCGACGACCAAGGCCGGCACGGCGGTCCCGCCGTACTACCTGTCGATGAAGATGCCGGGCCAGGAGGAGAAGGACCAGGTCTTCTCGCTCACGACGACGTTCACGCCGAACGAGCGGCCCAACCTGAGTGCCTTCATGGCGGTCAATGCCGATCCGGGCACCCCGGACTACGGCAAGATCCGAATCCTGAAGATGCCGACGAGCAAGCCGCCGGACGGTCCCGGACAGGTACAGAGCAAGTTCCAGTCCGAACCGAAGATCGCCGAGTCGATCCGCCTCCTGCGCGGTGGTGACTCGGAGATCGAGTACGGCAACCTGCTCGCGGTACCCCTCGACGGCGGCATGCTCTACGTGGAGCCGGTCTACGTCCGCAGCTCCGGGCTGAAGTACCCGCTGCTGCGCAAGGTGCTGGTGACGTACGGCGGCCAGACGGCCTTCGAGGACACCCTCGACAAGGCGCTGAACGTGGTCTTCGGGGCCGCGGCCCCGACCGTGCCGACGACGCCGACGAACCCGGACCAGCCGCCGGGTGACGGCACGCCCCAGCAGCCGGTGCCCCAGGACCCGACGGTCAAGGCGGCCCTCTCCGACGCCCAGAAGGCGGTCGAGGAGGCCGACAAGGCCATGAAGGCCGGCGACTGGTCCGCCTACGGCAAGGCCCAGGACGACCTGGAGGCGGCGCTGAAGCGGGCGATCGACGCCGAGGCGAAGCTGACGACCCCCAAGCCGGGCGGCTAGCGGAAACGCGGTAATGGCTCCGTCCCGCGTCGTGATACTGTGGTTTCACCGACGCGGGGTGGAGCAGCTCGGTAGCTCGCTGGGCTCATAACCCAGAGGTCGCAGGTTCAAATCCTGTCCCCGCTACTGAAGATGAAGGCCCGGATCCAATGGGATCCGGGCCTTCGTCATGCCCGGACCGGCGTGTGGGGGCCGTGCGGGGTGATTCGGGGAACACGGGGTCACTGGGGCGGGTGAGTTGAGGCCTGAGCGTGTTTGACTTGTCTCTCTGTGGGCATGTCGACAAAACGCTGTAGTGACCTCACTGGCTGCGACATACCAGGTGTACGCGGGTAGCAGGTGATGCGACGATGGGATTTATGGGGGACAGGTCAACTCTGCTGGAGACAGGGCGGTTTGTGAGGGCGGAGACCGAGTCGGTCACGGAAGCCGGTGGGGCGGCTCGGGTCGTTGACGCGCACAACGCACTGACCGATGCGGCGTTCGCGGAAGAAGCGTTCGGAGAGGCCGAAGGGGCCACCGACGCCGAGCTGGAGGCACGCCACCGGGTGGCCGCCGACAAGGGCGACCCCGGAGCCATGAGCGTGCTCGGGGCCCTCCTCCTGCGCCGCGGTGACCTCGCCGGTGCCGAACCCTACCTGCGCGGCGCCACCGGGGAAGGGGACCGCGCCGCCGCGAACAACCTCGGCGTCCTCCTGCACCAGCGCGGCCACCCCGACGAGGCCGCCGGCTGGTGGCGGGTCGCCGCCGTCGCGGGATCCGCCCCCGCCGCCCACGCCCTGGGCCGGCACTACCGCGAGCGCGGCGACGAGCCCGCCGCCGAGTACTGGATGCGGCAGGCGGCGGAGTCCGGCCACGCCCTGGGCGCCTACGGCCTGGCCGACCTCCTCGAACACCGCGGGGACAAGGGAGTCGAGCGCTGGTTCCGGGCCGCCGCCGAGCAGGGGCACCGCGAAGCGGCGTACCGGCTGGCGCGGCACCTGCGCAAGGGCGACCCCAAGGAGGCCGAGCAGTGGTACCGGCAGGCCGCCGCGCGCGGCCACCGGCGGGCCGGCCTGCACCTGGGCGCCCTGCTGGAGGCGCGCGGCGAGCTGAAGGAGGCCGGCCGCTGGTACCTGAGCTCGGCGAAGCAGGGCGAGGCCCGCGCGGCCTGCGCCCTCGGCTTCCTGCTGCGCGACGCCGGTGACGAGGAGAGCGCCGCGACCTGGTGGCACCGGGCCGCGCAGGACGGCGACGGGAACGCCGCGAACGCCCTGGGCGCCCTGCACGCCGCCCGCGGGGAGACCCAGACCGCGGAGCGCTGGTACCGGGCCGCCATGGACGCCGGCGACCAGAACGGGGCGTACAACCTTGCTCTGCTGTGCGCCGCGCAGGACCGGACGGCGCAGGCCGAGCAGTGGTACCGCCGCGCCGCCTACGCCGGGCACCGCGAGGCCGCCAACGCCCTCGCCATCCTGCTCCTGCAGGGCGGGGACGCGGCGGGGGCCGAGCCCTGGTTCTCCAAGGCGGCCGAGGCGGGCAGCGTCGACGCCGCCTTCAACCTCGGGATCCTCTTCGCCAGTCGGGACGAGGACCGCACGGCGCTGAAGTGGTACGAGCGGGCCGCCGCGGCCGGGCACACCGACGCGGCGCTCCA
Organism: Streptomyces sp. Isolate_45; assembly: GCF_024721315.2. Taxonomy (GTDB): domain Bacteria; phylum Actinomycetota; class Actinomycetes; order Streptomycetales; family Streptomycetaceae; genus Streptomyces. Next base: position 47 of record NZ_JANFAK020000260.1, on the reverse strand, counting down.
GGTCGGCATCGCCCTCGTGCGGGACGGCGCCGAGCGCGCCGCCGAAC
>NZ_JANFAK020000259.1 GCF_024721315.2 Streptomyces sp. Isolate_45 | reverse complement strand
ATTTAACCGCACTTGGCCCCGCGGCCACAGACCCCCGCGCGAGCGAATTTCAAACTACCCCCCCGCGGGGCGCCCCCCCCGGGGGGGGGGCCCCCCCCTTCGGCCTGTCCGGGGCCCCGTGGGGCCCCGGAGGGAATCAGACGAGGTCGCCGTTCGGCAGCTCGACCTTCGCGCCCAGCTCGACGAGCTTCTCCATGAAGTTCTCGTAGCCGCGGTTGATCAGGTCGATGCCGTGGACGCGCGAGGTGCCCTCGGCCGCCAGCGCCGCGATCAGGTACGAGAAACCGCCGCGCAGGTCGGGGATGACCAGGTCGGCGCCCTGGAGCTTCGTCGGGCCCGACACGACCGCCGAGTGCAGGAAGTTGCGCTGACCGAAACGGCACGCGCTGCCGCCCAGGCACTCCCGGTACAGCTGGATGTGAGCACCCATCTGGTTCAGCGCCGAGGTGAAGCCGAGCCGGGACTCGTAGACCGTCTCGTGGACGATCGACAGGCCCGTGGCCTGGGTCAGGGCGACGACCAGCGGCTGCTGCCAGTCGGTCTGGAAGCCCGGGTGGACGTCCGTCTCCAGGTGGATCGCCTTGAGCGGGCCGCCCGGGTGCCAGAAGCGGATGCCCTCGTCGTCGATCTCGAACGCGCCGCCGACCCGGCGGAACGTGTTGAGGAAGGTCATCATCGAGCGCTGCTGCGCCCCGCGGACGTAGATGTTGCCGCCGGTCGCCAGGGCCGCGGAAGCCCACGAGGCGGCCTCCAGGCGGTCCGGGAGCGCCTTGTGGTTGTAGCCGCTGAGGCGGTCGACACCGGTGATGCGGATGGTCCGGTCGGTGTCGACGGAGATGATCGCGCCCATCTTCTGCAGGACGCAGATGAGGTCTTCGATCTCCGGCTCGACGGCGGCGTTGCTGAGCTCGGTCACGCCCTCGGCCAGCACGGCCGTCAGCAGGACCTGCTCGGTCGAGCCGACCGACGGGTAGGGCAGGCGGATCTTGCATCCGCGAAGACGCTGCGGGGCCTCCAGGTACTGACCGCCCTCGCGCTTCTCGATGGTCGCGCCGAACTGGCGGAGCACGTCGAAGTGGAAGTCGATCGGCCGGCCGCCGATGTCGCAGCCGCCCAGGCCCGGGATGAAGGCGTGGCCGAGGCGGTGCAGCAGCGGACCGCAGAAGAGGATCGGGATGCGGGAGGAACCCGCGTGCGCGTCGATGTCGGCGACGTTCGCGCTCTCGACGTGGGTCGGGTCGAGCACCAGCTCGCCCGGCTCCTCGCCGGGGCGCACGGTCACGCCGTGCAGCTGCAGGAGCCCGCGCACGACCCGGACGTCACGGATGTCGGGCACGTTGCGCAGACGGCTGGGTTCGCTGCCGAGGAGTGCGGCGACCATGGCCTTCGGCACGAGGTTCTTCGCGCCGCGGACACGGATCTCGCCCTCGAGCGGGGTTCCGCCGTGGACAAGCAGGACATCGTTGCCGGTCATGGATCTCGCGTTCCGGAGAGGGATGGGCAGGGGATCAGTGAAAAGGGTAAGGGGCACCACCCCCTTGTTCGTATGGCTGACGCGGCCGTAGGACTGTCATGAATTCGGTACAGCACCCTGTGTGCGCGGCAAGTAGCGGAGCGTTCACTTCCGGGGGTTTTCGCCGTGCGCGCTCCTCGCTGCCGCCGTGCGCCCTGAGCTGCGCACGATCCGATACCGCCGTCCGCTCCCCCCGAAGGGCGATTGTGCGGGATCATGTCCGCATGACCGAGGTGTCCTCCCTCACAGGGCGGCTGCTCGTGGCCACCCCAGCCCTCGCGGACCCGAATTTCGACCGCGCGGTCGTCCTGCTGCTCGACCACGACGAGCAGGGGTCCCTCGGCGTCGTCCTCAACCGCCCCACCCCGGTGGACGTACGGGACATCCTGCTGCCGTGGGCGCCGCTCGCCGGTGACCCGGGGGTGGTGTTCCAAGGCGGGCCGGTGGCGCTCGACTCCGCGTTGGGGGTCGCCGTGATCCCGGGCGAGGAGGGGCCGCTCGGGTGGCGCCGGGTGCACGGCGCGATCGGCCTGGTCGACCTGGAGGCCCCGCCCGAGCTGCTGGCCGCGGCGCTCGGCGGGCTGCGCATCTTCGCCGGCTACTCCGGATGGGGGCCGGGTCAGCTGGAGGTCGAGCTGGGCGACGGAGCCTGGTACGTGGTGGATTCCGAACCGGGCGACGTCTCCTTCCCCGACCCCGAACGGCTCTGGCGGGCGGTCCTGCGCCGCCAGCGCAGCGACCTCGCGATGGTCGCCACCTATCTGGACGACCCGTCGCTGAACTGAGCCCGGTGGGGTTCAGTACCCTGGCTTTATGAGCACTCTTGAGCCCGATCGCGGGACTGGTACGGGGACCCTCGTAGAGCCGACGCCGCAGGTCTCCCACGGCGACGGCGACCACGAGCGCTTCGCCCACTACGTCCAGAAGGACAAGATCATGGAGAGCGCGCTCGGGGGCACCCCCGTCGTCGCGCTCTGCGGCAAGGTCTGGGTCCCGGGCCGCGACCCGAAGAAGTACCCGGTCTGTCCCATGTGCAAGGAGATCTACGAGTCCATGGGCGCCGGCGGCGACAAGGACAAGGGCGGCAAGGACAAGTAGGAAGGTCCTCGAACCGTTCGCCGAAGGTCCCCGTGTGCGCGGATGCGCGCCGGGGGCCTTTTGTGTGCCCCCGGCCCGGGTTAGGGTCGGCGCGACGAGCGCCCTGCGGAACGATCGTTGCGCAGGGCGCAACACGCTGCCTGTGGCGAAGGGCTGACGCATGGACCTGATCCCCGCACCCCGGAACGCGGTTCCCGACGGGGACGGACGGAGGTACGCCTTCGGGCCCCGACCGGCCCTCGCCGTCGGGCCGGGCGCCGAGGGCGTCGCGCGGTGGCTGCGCCGCGAACTCGGAGCGGCCACCGGGTGGGAGCTGCCGGACGCCGGCTCCGGCGCGCGGGGCGACGTACGGCTGACCGTCGACCCGGAGCGGGCGGGCGCGGGCGGGCCTGAGTCGTACCGGCTCGACATCGGCGAGGACGGCGTCGAACTGACCGGGGCCTCGGCCGCCGGGCTGTTCTGGGGCGCGCAGACGCTGCGTCAGCTGCTCGGCCCCGACGCGTACCGCAGGGCGCCGCTGCCCGGGCGGACCTGGAGCCTGCCGTACGCCGCCGTCGCCGACGCCCCGCGCTTCGAGTGGCGCGGGATGATGCTCGACATCGCCCGGCACTTCCTCCCCAAGGACGGGGTGCTGCGCTACATCGACCTGCTCGTCGCGCACAAGCTCAACGTGCTGCACCTGCACCTGACGGACGACCAGGGGTGGCGGATCGAGATCAAGCGCTACCCGAGGCTCACGGAGACCGGCGCGTGGCGGGCCCGCAGCCGGTGGGGACATCGGGCCTCGCCGCTGTGGAACGAGACGCCCCACGGCGGCTTCCTGAGCCAGGACGACGTCCGCGAGATCGTCGCCTACGCCGCCGAACGGCACGTGCGGGTGGTGCCCGAGATCGACGTGCCCGGCCACTCCCAGGCGGCCATCGCCGCCCACCCCGAGCTCGGGAACACCGACGTGGTGGACACCGCCGCGCTGGAGGTGTGGGACGACTGGGGCATTTCGGAGAACGTCCTCGCGCCGACCGAGGGCGTACTGCGGTTCTACGAAGGCGTCTTCGAGGAGCTGCTGGAGCTGTTCCCGGCGGAGGTGTCCCCCTTCGTCCACGTGGGCGGGGACGAGTGCCCCAAGGCGCAGTGGAAGGCGTCCCCGGCCGCGCAGGAGCGGATCGCCGAGCTGGGCGTGGACGGGGAGGACGGACTCCAGTCCTGGTTCATCCGGCACTTCGACCGCTGGCTCGCCGAGCGCGGCCGCAGGCTCGTCGGCTGGGACGAGATCCTGGAGGGCGGCGCCGGGGCGGGCGCGCGGGCCGCCGGGTCCGGCGACGAGGTGAGCGCCGTCGGCCTCGGCAAGGGCGCCGTCGTGTCCTCCTGGCGGGGCTACGCGGGCGGGGTCGCGGCCGCCGAGGCCGGGCACGACGTGGTGATGTGCCCCGAACAGCAGGTGTACCTGGACCACCGTCAGGCGGACGGCCCGGACGAGCCGATGCCCATCGGGTACGTGCGGACCCTGGAGGACGTGTACCGCTTCGAGCCGGTGCCGCCGAAGCTGTCGCCGGAGGCCGCCGCGCACGTGCTGGGCGCGCAGGCCAACGTGTGGACCGAGGTGATGGAGAACCAGAGCCGCGTCGACTACCAGGTGTTCCCGAGGTTGGCGGCCTTCGCCGAGGTGGTGTGGTCGACGCTGCCGGAACCGGAATCCCGGGACCGGGCCGGGTTCGAGACGCGGATGGCGACCCACTACGCGCGGCTCGACGCGCTCGGCGTGGAGTACCGACCCCCGGGCGGTCCGCTGCCGTGGCAGCGTCGGCCGGGGGTGCTGGGCCGCCCGATCGAGGGGGAGCCTCCGATCGTGTGACCCGGGGAGGGTGTCGTTCCCGTGCCTGCCGATGGCCGGAAGCGGAACTCTTCGGAAACCTTTGGAACTCTCTCCCGAATAAGGCTGATACGGGGAAAAACGGGCGCCCGGGCGCATGGTCGGAGGACCGTCACCCGGGCGCCCTCGCGATGGTCGGGCGGCGCCCGCGGCGGGGTTCCGGCGCGGAGTCCGGCGCCGGCACGGGATTCGGGGCGGCGGTACCCGGGAGACCCTCGCGCCGGGTGCTCCGGAAGATGTGCCAGAGTTGCCACCTCCCGGCGGTGAGGACGTACCGTACGGCGGACAGGCGTGAGCGCCGGGACCGGGACATCGGGAAGGGGCAGCTGGGTTGACCACGCACGCACCGCACGCATCGCATGCGGCTCAGGAGCCGCAACCTCCGCATGCGGCCCAGGCGGCGCAGTCCGTGACGCTGCCGGCCTCGCTCGACGAGGCCGTGGCGGCACTCACCGCCATGCCCGCGGCCGTACCCGTGGCCGGCGGCACCGACCTCATGGCCGCGGTCAACGCGGGCCTGCTGAGACCCGCCGCGCTGGTGGGCCTCGGGCGGATCAACGAGATCCGCGGCTGGCAGTACCAGGACGGACACGCGCTGCTCGGCGCCGGACTGACGCACGCCCGGATGGGACGGCCGGACTTCGCCGCCCTGATCCCGGCGCTCGCCGCGGCCGCCCGCGCCGCCGGCCCGCCGCAGATCCGCAACGCGGGCACCCTCGGCGGGAACATCGCCACGGCCGCCCCGACCGGTGACGCCCTCCCGGTGCTGGCGGCGCTGGAGGCGATGCTGATCATCGTCGGCCCCGCCGGGTCGCGGCGCGAGATCCCCGTCTCCCACCTGCTGGCCGGCCGCGAGATGCTCCGGCCCGGCGAGCTGATCGGTTTCGTACGGGTGCCCCTGCTGCACGCCCCGCAGGTGTTCCTGAAGGCCACGGGGCGTACGGGACCGGGGCGGGCCCTGGCCTCCGTCGGGCTCGTGCTCGACCCGGCGCGCAGGGGAGTGCGGTGCGCCGTCGGCGCGGTCGCCCCGATGCCGCTGCGGCCGCTGGAGGCCGAACAGTGGGTGGCCTCGCTGATCGACTGGGACGGGGAACGGACCCTGGCCCCCGAGGCGCTGGAGGCCTTCGGCGAGTACGTCGCGGCCGCCTGTGTGCCCGACCAGGGGGAACCGGTGTCCTCCGGAGTACTGCATCTGCGGCGGACGGTGGCCGTGCTGGCGCGCAGGGCCCTGGGGAGGGCACTGACCTCATGAGTGAGAACGAGAACGTGAGCGGATCGACCGGTGACGCGGGCAACTCGGGCAACAGGGGCGGCGCGGGCGCCGACTGGGGCTGGGAGCCGGTGCCGCACGGCGGCGAGTTCGACTCCGAGGCCACGGCCTTCGTGAAGCTGCCGCAGCACATGTTGGACGCCCTCGACAGCGGCGAGCCCCTCGCCGCGCCCGGACACGGGTACGTGCCACCGCCGATGATCGTGCCGCTCGGCTCGGCCAGCGCCGACCCGACGGCCACGGGCACCTGGACCATGCCGGTCCAGTGGCCGGAGGCCGGAACGGGCAACGGGGCCGGGGCGGGCGCCGACGCGCCGGGCCGCGGGCCGATCCCGGCGTCGATCCCGCTGCCGCCGTCCGTGGCGGCCGCCTACGGGGACGGCGGCCCGGAGGGGACCGGACACGACCCCGACCCGTCCGCGACGGCCGAGTGGCAGTTCCCGGAGGCGACGCAGCAGCCCGACGAGTCCGTGAGCACCGGGCAGTGGACGCTGCCGACCGGCGGGGCGGACGGAAGCCAACTTTCCGGGGAAACCGGGCAGTTCGCGGAGTTCTCCGACCCTTCGGGCTATTCCGACTTCCGGGACGTGCGGGACTTCGGGGGCGCTCCGGGCGCCGACGGGTTCACGAGCACGGGCGGGTTCGCGGGTGCGGACGGCTTCGCGGGTACCGGTGAGTTCGCGGGCGCAGGCGGGTTCGAGGGCGCCGGTGAGTTCGAGGGCGCCGCACAGGACGGATACCCGGGGGAGTACCGGGGCGGGTACACCGGGGGCTACCGCGCCGACGGCCCGACGGACGCGTTCGGTGGCGCGGCCGGCGACGGTTCCGGTGAGCCCTCCGGGGAGTTCCGGGGGCGGGCCACCGGCTCCGACTGGAGCCAGGCTCCGGTGACGCTGCCGGGCGGCGCCGCCGCCCCCTGGGCGGAGACCACCGCCGACGCCGGGGCCACGGCCGCCGCCGGGATGCTGACCGGTGGCGTGCTGCCGGGCGGGACCGGACCGGCCGGAACCGGCGAGGACGCCGCACGGCGGGCCGCG
>NZ_JANFAK020000258.1 GCF_024721315.2 Streptomyces sp. Isolate_45 | reverse complement strand
CCCCCCCCCCCCCCCCCCCCCCCCCCCCCCCCCGCCCCCCCCCCCCCCCCCCCCCCCCCCCCCCCCCCCCCCCCCCCGGGGCGGGGGGCGGGCGCCCCCCCCCCGGCGGCTCACCAGCAGGGCCGGGCCCGCGGACCGTCGCTCATCGGGTGGCGAGGAACTCCAGCAGCACGGCGTTGACGGCGTCGGGCCGCTCCACACCCGGCAGGTGGCCCGCCCGGTCGATCACGGCGAGCCGGGCGTGCGGGGCGAGCTCGCGCATGCCCTCGGCCTCCGCGACCGGGGTGTAGACGTCGTCGGCGCCGACCAGCAGGAGGCAGGGGATCGTGGCGGGCAGGGCCCGCAGCACGGGCCGGTAGTCGGGCCGCTCGGCCCTCCCGCGCAGCGCGGCCGCCGCACCCTCGGGATCGGTGGCGCGCATCATGGCACTCACCCGCGCGGCCGCCTCGGGCAGGCCGATCACGTTGTAAGGCGCCAGCATCTTGTCCATGACCTCGTTCGCATACGGCTCCATGCCTTCCGCGAGGAGCCGCTCGGCGACCTCCAGACGGAACTTCCTGCCGTCCTCGGTCTCGGGGGCGGGGGAGGTGTCGCAGAGCACGAGAGCCCGTACCAGACCCGGGTGGCGCAACCTGACCTCCAGCGCGATCTGCCCGCCCATGGACACACCGCCGACGACCGCCTGTTCGATGCCCAGGCGGTCGAGCAGCGCGGCGAGATCGTCCGCGAACTCCGCGAGCAGGATCTTGCCGGGACGGACCGGGCTGTCCCCGTATCCCCGCAGGTCAGGCATGATCACCCGGTAGCCGGCGGCGGTCAGGGCCGCCGCTTGAGGGGCCCACATGGACCGGTTGAACGGGTGTCCGTGGATCAGGATCACGGGCTCTCCGTCACGGGGACCGAAGTCGTCGAAAATCAGTGCCGCGTCGTTGCCGAATTGGGGGTTCATGAGAGGACTTTAAGGGGCTACATTGAGCCACTCGCGTTCACCTGACAGCCCGTTGCCTTTCACTCGCGTTTTGCGCGGGGGGTGACGTCAGGAGCGCAGACTGTGCAACCACCCCACCGCCCAGAAGGACCGAAGGCTCCGTGCCCGTACCCGTACTCCTCGCCGGCCGCTCCGTGCGGCTCGAGCCCCTCGCCCCCCACCACACCGAGGCCCTGGCCGTGGCCGGGGCCGAGGATCGTACGACTTACGCCTTCACTCCCGTGCCGCACGGGTTGCAGGCGTCCCACGAGTACATCGAACGCGCGCTCGCCGATCAGGCGGCGGGTCGATCGCTGGCGTTTGCCGTGGTCAGAGCCACAGATGGGCGGGTCGTCGGTTCGACCCGCTTCCTCGAACTCGACTACTGGCAGGGTCCGCTGGTGTGGCCCGCCGTCCCCGGAGTCCCCTTCGGTGATCCGGCGACCGCGATCCCCGACGCGGCCGAGATCGGGAACACCTGGCTGTCACCGAGCGCCCAGGGAACAGGGATCAACACCGAGGCGAAGCTGCTCATGCTCCGGCACGCCTTCGAGACCTGGGGCGTGCGCCGGATCTCGCTCCGGGCCGACGCCCGCAACGGCCGCTCGCGCGCCGCGATGGAACGTCTCGGCTTCACCTGCGAAGGGGTCCGCCGGGCCCACTCGCGGGGGCTGGACGGCGCGGTGCGCAGCACGGCCTTCTACTCGGTGCTCGACGAGGAGTGGCCCACCGTCCGGTCGGTCATCGAACTGCGGATCTCCGGCGCCACGCACCGCAAACGGCGCCGCAAGACCCTGATCCCGGCGTAACGGTCCCGCCGCGCGCCGCGCGCCGCGATCCGGTACCTCCGCGCCACGTCCGATCCCGCGACCCCGTCGTCCCCCGGCCCCGTGCCGGCGGACGACGGGGTCGTTGGCAATGGCCTCCCCTACGGAATCCCAAGAGAAGGGAAAATGCGGAACCCCGGGGATCATTCGTTCATCATTCGAACGGAAGCGTCCACCCCCCGACGGGGCCAGCAACAGCCGGAGAGCCACCGCACATGTCGTACTCACCCGACGGGCCGCACCAGCCGCCGTACCGGCCGCAGGGGCAGCCGCCACAGCCGCCACAGCGGCCGCAGCCGCCCTACGGTCAGCCGCAGTACGCCCGGCAGCCGCAGGCCACGCCTCCCTACGGCCAACCCCAGGTTCCGTACGGCCGGCCGGACCACGACCCACAGGGCTACGGGCAGCAGGACCAGTACGGCGGTTACGAGCCCCCGTACGAGCAGGAGCCGCCCCGTCGCAGGTCGCGGGTCAAGCGCTGGGTGATCGCGGGCACCACCGTCGTGGCCCTCGCGGGCATCGCGGCGCTCGTGATGAACCACTTCGAGATACCCCCGTTCACCGACAAGGGCAGGTCCGTGTCCTTCGGCGGCCCGACCGGCAAGGGCGGCGCGAAGGCGGCGGCGAACTCGAAGATGTCGATGCCCACGGGTCCGGCGGCGGAGTTCAAGAACTCGATGACCCTGGGCGACGGCACGCACGTCGCGGTCACCACCGTGACCGGCAAGAAGTCCGGGTTCACGGGCAAGGTCTGGGTGTGGGCGCCCAAGGAGTACGACGACCCGAAGTTCGCCAGGAGCGGCTTCCCCGTCATGATCGCCCTGCCCGGTGGCGCGGGCTACCCCAGCAACTACTGGATGGGCACCGACCTCGGCCTCCAGACCAGCATCAGCAAGTGGTACTCGGAGGGCAAGAGCAAGCCCTTCATCCTGGCCATGCCGGTGCTGAACCCGGGACCGGACGACAAGGGCGTGTACTGGGACGGCTCCGACATCCCCGGCCAGCCCAAGATGGGCACCTGGCTGACCGAGGACGTCCCCGACCTCATGCGGGAGAACTTCCGCACGGTGAAGTCCCGTGACGGATGGGCCTTCATGGGCTCCTCCACCGGCGGGTTCGCGGGCCTCAAGGCAGTCCTCAAACACCCCGACAAGTTCAAGGCCGTGATCGCCTCCGGGCCGGACGTCGTCCCGGACTCCTCGCTGTGGAAGGGCCACGACAAGGAGAAGGCCGAGAACAACCCCGAGCTGCTCGCCAAACAGCTCATCGACGAGAAGGGCCCGGAGGTCTACCTGGCCTTCCAGGTCGGGGACAGCGAGAACAACAAGAAGACACTGCCCGACGTGCAGAAGTTCGTCGCCACCTACGGCAAGGGCCCCATCCACACCAGCCTCAAGGTCATACCCGGCGGCAAGCACAACGCCAAGACCTACGTGCCGAACATGGGCGAGGGCCCGATCCAGTTCATCAGCCAGGTCATGGAGGGCCCGGTCGAGTAGCGGGCGCCCGACCCCGCCCCCGCCGATGGCCGATCCCTACGGGGTGAGCACGGCTCCGGCGTCCGGCCCCACACCCCGTTCCTCCCGCTCCGGCCCGCCGAACCCCTTCGGCGGGCCGACGCCGTCCCAGGGCGCCCAGCCGGGATCCCCCGACACCGCGAAGCGGACCCAGGCCGCGTGCATCTCGTCGGCCAGCTCCTGCGGGGCGTCGGACCCGGCCAGCCAGGAGGACTCCGGGACTCCGATCGTGTCGAAGACGAAGCCCAGCTCCAGGGCGTGGCAGGCACCGAGGCCCGGTACGCCGCTGCTCCACCGGAACTCGTACAGGTGGCTCGGCGCCCGCCGCGGGGCTGCGGCGAGCCGTCTCAGGGGGTCGCGCAGGATCCGGTCGGTGAGCAGCTGACCGGCGAGGTCGGCCGGTCCGGCCCCGGGGTGCGCTGCGCGCAGCGCCCGTACGGCGGCCCGGTCCTTGCCGCTGCGGACGCGCGCCAGGGACACGGCCGAGGGACCGAGCCGGTCCAGCACCCGCATCCCCCCGGTGGGAGCGAGCCAGAGCCGGTGCTCCTGCGCCGTCCAGCCCAGCAGGAGCGGTACGTCCGAGGCGGTGGCCGCCTCCAGCGGGTCGGCGGGGAGCGTGTTCGGGTCGGTGACCAGGCCGAAGGCGGGGCCGCCCAGCACGGGCGACGAGCGGCGCAGCACCGCCGCCTGGGCGACGAGCAGGGCTGGCGTGCCGGCCGCCGCGAAGGCGGTCGCGGTGGCCGGCACCTTGAGCAGGGAGGCCATCCGGCGCACCATCGCGCGCACCTTCTCGCGGGGCGTCGCCTCGGGGGCGCCGCTCTGCAGGACGGCCCGGGCGAAGAGGCCGGACGCCCGGGGGGCGCCGAGCAGGGCGCCGATGCTGATCGCTCCGGCGGACTCGCCGAAGAGGGTGACGCGCGCGGGGTCGCCACCGAACGCCTGGATGTTGTCCCGGACCCACTCCAGGGCGGCGATCTGATCGAGGAGGCCTCGGTTGGCGGGGGCGTCGGGGAAGAGTCCGTAGCCGAGGACGCCGAGCCGGAAGTTGACCGAGACCAGGACGACCCCGTCGCGGGCGAAGGCCGAGCCGTCGTAGACGGGGACGGCGGAGGAGCCACGGCTGTGGGCACCTCCGTGGATCCACACCATGACCGGCAGCCCGGCTCCGGGGGTGGGGTCCGGGGTCCAGACGTTGAGGTTCAGGCAGTCCTCGCCCGGGATCTCCGGATCGGGGAGGAGCGCCGCGAACTTCGGCGGATAGGGGACCTTGGGCGCGGTGGGCCCGAACGAGCCCGCGTCCCGTACTCCGTCCCAGCGCGCCGGGGGCGCGGGTGCGGCGAAGCCGAGGGCGCCGACCGGCGGGGCGGCGTAGGGGATGCCGCGGAACACCGCCGTCCCGCCGGCCTCCCGGCGACCCTCGACGACGCCGTGTCCGGTGACGGCCCGGGGCCGGTCCGCGCCCGTTGCGCTCATGCGTCCCTCTCTCTCCTGTGGTGCGTGCCGTGCCCGGGGGGCGGTGGCGCCGTTCGTCGGGCGTCCGTCCGCCGTGGCGCAGCCGCGTCCCGCCCGTCACCTCACACCTTCCGGCACGGTCGCACAGCCGTCCAACGGGTGACAAGGCGTGACCCCGCCGGGGCCCCTCCGGGTTGACGGGCCATGCGAGCGATCCTCGGGCCCCGGGCCCTCAACGGTCTCCTTCCCCTCCTGCTGCTGGCCGCGGCGGGTGCGGCCGGTCCCGCCCTGGCGGCCGGTCCCGACTTCCAGTACGTGGGCCAGGACGATCAGGTCCACGGGCTGACCGCGCCGAAGGGCTGCGTGGAGGCGGAGGGCGGTGGTTCCCGGGCCGTCACGAACCGGACGCGGGGCACCGCCGTCCTCTACCGCGAGCCCGGCTGCCGGGGTGCCGTGGTGGCGGAACTGAGGCCGGGAACGGTCACTCAGATGCGTCCGTACTTCGCTTCCGCCCGTTTTCCGGTCACCGGGTAGGCCCCGGAGCCGTGACCACTCGGCGGTCCCGGCGTTGTATGCCATGTCAAATGCCGCAGTTTTTGCGGCGCCCCACGTTTCACAAGGAGATCTTGATGTCGCGTATCGCGAAGGCATTCGCCATCACCGCCGTCACCGGTAGCGCCGTGGTCGCCGGTGCGGGTCTGGCCGTCGCCGATGCCGGAGCGCAGGGTGCGGCGGTCGGCTCCCCCGGTGTTCTGTCGGGCAACCTGCTCCAGGTTCCGGTGCACGTCCCGGTCAACGTCTGCGGCAACACCGTGAACGTGATCGCCCTGCTGAACCCGGCCTTCGGCAACACCTGCGTCAACGCCTCGGGCGGCGGCGAGACCCACGGTGACCACCACACCGAGGGCTACGGCGGCTGATCTCGCCCCACTGGCAAGGGCCCCCGGCTTACGGCCGGGGGCCCTTCGCGCGTGCGGCGTCCTGACCCCGGGCGGGGTCATTCGTAGCGGTAGGTGCCCTGGTGGCCGAGCATCTCGCGCGGGGTGACGTCCCAGGGGGGCATCGGCTCGTCGAGGGCGATGACCCGGCCGCGCTGGAGATCGCCGAAGGGGAGGGGCGCTGCGGGGAGGTAGCCGGAGCGGGGGTGCTTCTGCTGCCAGCGGTCCCAGATCAGGTCGACGAAGGCGTGGTGCAGCCAGAAGGCCGGGTCGTTGGGGGCCGTCCCGCCGGTCATGTGCCCGCCGATCCACTGGTGCACCTTGTTGTGGTTGCGCCAGCGCTCGCTCTTCGGGGCGGCCCACCCCTCCAGCTTGTTGCGGAAGCCGCCGGCGGTGGCGGTGGAGTCCCACGGCGACGTGTCGTAGGCGGGGTCGTCGAGTGCCCACCGGAGTTCGGCCGCCGTCGGCAAGGTGATGGGGTTCCCGGGGCGGCCGAGGTTGCGGGTGAGGAAGCGGGCCTCGGTGACGCCCACGGTGACCGTCCAGTTGCCCCGGTCGTAGGCGAAGGGGCCCGTCATGACCCGGCGGTCGCTCTCCCGGCCCGTGCCTCCGAGGAAGTCGTCCGCCCACAGGGACGAGACGGGGCTGGTGTCGGTCGTCCAGTCCCAGTACGGGACGGAGACCCCGGGGTCGACGGCCCGCAGCCGCTGTTCGAACTCCAGCAGGTAGCGCCGGTGCCAGGGGAAGAACGACGGGGACATGTGGCCCACGCGGAGCTTGCGGTCCCGGTCCGGGACGAAGTACTTGTCGTGGGTGCGCACGAACGCGTCGTAGGTGCCGTTGCGCTTGAGTTCCAGCACGGCCGCCGTGAAGCGCTTCTTCTGGGCGCTGGTCAGGTTCTTCTGGTTCTGCCGGGTGTACAAGGGGTTCCTCCCGATTCCCGATCGCCGTCCGTCAGCCGTGGTGCGGGGCAGCGAGGGCCAGTTGGGTCGTGCCGAGTTCGTCGACGGCCGCGCGGGCCAGCTCCATCGGGGTCGCGTAGGACTGGAAGTGGTTGATCCCGCTCAGGTAGCTGCCGTCGGCGCGGCGCATGACGTGCAGGGGTCGGCCGTCGATGCGGACCGCCGCGGAGACCGGGTCGACCGCGATGTGCCTGCCTCGGTACGTCTCCTCGGCGAGCGGGGCCGGGGTCAGCGTCTGGCGGGGGCGCCGGGCCCGCAGTACGGGAGCCACGGCGGCGGCCGTCCCGGCGAGCACGGCCGCGGTGAAGGCCGTACGGAGGAACGCGCGACGGGTGGGTGGTGCGGCGCCGGGGCTTGCGTACATACGGTCTCCCTCGCTCGGTGGTCCGCGTTACGGGGTCTAACGCGGAGCGGCGGGGGAGGTCACCTCTCCGGGTCGTCGTCCTTCGGGTGCTTGTGGAAGAGGGTGGTCGGGCGCAGCCGGCCCTCGGGATCGGTGGCGTAGTCCGGGATGGTGCCGGCCTCGGTCCAGCCGGCGGAGCGGTAGAAGCGCTCGGCGGCACTGCCCGTCTCGGTGTCGAGGAACAGCAGGATCACTCCGGCGCGGGCGGCCTGCGCCTCGGCCTCGGCGAGCAGTGCCCGGGCCGTGCCGCGGCCGCGGGCGGCCGGGTGGACCATGAGCTTGCGCAGTTCGGCACGGTGACGGCCGTTGGGCTTGGATTCCCGGTACCAGGCGACGGTGCCGTCGAGGCCGCCGTCCGCCCCTCGGGAGACCCACAGCGCGAGGGAGCCGTCCTCGACGGAGGGCGCCAGGGAGTCCCACCAGGCGGCGGCGCCATCGTGGTCGAGGCCGGAGAGGAAACCGAGGGAGGCGCCGCCCGCGACGACGTCGACGAGGAGAGCGGCGAGTTCGTCTCGGTGGGCGCGCAGGTCGGTGGCGGAGAGCCGGGTGATGGCGGCCGTCGTGCGGTGCGTCATGCGGTGAGGATAGGGATCGGCCCCGGGTCCCTCGCCGGCGGGGCAGTCGCAGATCCCGGAAGATGGCGGCCGGGCGGAGGACGAGGCACGCGCCGGGCGCGGGGCTCACGGTGTCCGGGGCTCCGGCCTCGCGCAGGCCCGGGTGGACGGCC
>NZ_JANFAK020000257.1 GCF_024721315.2 Streptomyces sp. Isolate_45 | reverse complement strand
TGGACTACATGAACTCCCGCTACGGCAGCCCCGTCGGCGCCTGGAACTTCTGGCAGACCCACCACTGGTACTGAGCCACCGGTAACACCCCCGCACGCTCAGACGCACGCACGCTCGGCTGGAACCTCCAGCTGGGCGTTTTTGCGTACCCGGCCACGCCACCACTGCCTGGTAACAGCTGTTACCATCCGCGTATGGCGAAAACACAGCTGGGCGCCCGGGTCGACGCGGACATCGCCGAACTCGCGAAGAAGCGTGCCGCCGACCTGGGCCTGAGCATCGGCGACTACCTCGCCCGCCTCGTTCAGGACGACACCAGCGGCCTGCGGGCCAGGGCCGTGGAGGCCGCGGCGAGGTTCCTCGCCGACCATCAGGCCGTCTTCGACGAAGCCGAGGACGCCGAACAGGCCTCCTCGGGGGTACGTGCCGCCTGATGAACCCGCACATCGACGTCGCCTGGATCCTCCAGGTCGCCGAAGCCGCCGGGGTGGGCGATCCGGCCCCCGACGATTACGGGGTGCCCCTCGCGGCGGTCGCCCGCCATCGCGCCGAACTGTTCGAGCAGCCGCTGTACGACGGCCCCTACGCCAAAGCGGCAGCGCTCGTCCACACCCTCGGCCGCTGTCGCTGGCTGGAGCGCTCCAACATGGCCGTCGCCGCGGCAACAGGCGTGATGTACCTCGAAGCCGCCGGCATCCACGCAAAACCCACCCGCGACGACGCCATCGCCCTCAGGGACATGCTCCTCGACCCCGCCTGCACCGCGCCGAGGATCGCCGCCCTGCTGCGGAGTTGGCCCACCACCACCTGACGCCACCGACACGGGCCCCGCGCGACACGCGCCCGGTCCCGGTGACGAACACGGTCGACCGAGCCCAGGTCGCACCCCACCGGTCAGGTCAGGTCAGGTCAGGTCAGGTCAGGTCAGGTCAGGTCAGGTCAGGCGTACGACGATGGTGATGGTCTTGCCATCGGCCAGAGGGGTGATCTCGACACGTTCGGCGAGGCGTTGGATCAGCGGCCAGCCGAACCCGCCCGGGTGCTCGGGTTCGGCTGTGCGCGCGACCGGGGTGTGGGGGTTCGCGTCGCTGACGGACAGGTGGAGGGCACCGTCCGCGGTACCGGTGCGGAAGCCGGTGACGCCCCCGCCGTGGCGGATCGCGTTGGTGACGAGTTCCGAGGTGATGAGGAGGGCGTCGGCGGCCGTGACGCCGTCGAGGCCGATGCCCGCCCGCCGAAGGAGCTCGGCGACGGCGTGCCGGGCACCGGCCGGGGTGACCGCCGCCTGCTCGTGGTCACCCCTTGGGGCCGTGGGGGCGGAAAGTCCGTCGGCCGCTGTGGGCAGGTTCATACCGACATCGCCTGCCCTTGATCGTGACGAGTACGCCGCTTTGAGGCGATTCGGTGGAGCGGAACCCTCAGCATGTCATCGCGGTCGCCAGGCTGTCCGTCATGTGGAAGGCCCTCCCGGAGCCGGTGACGTCGAACAGGCGGCGGACGACCGGCTGGAGGGGACCGGCGAGAACCAGTACCAGTCCCGCCGCGGCGTGGTTCTTCTGTGCTTCCAGCAGGACGTGGAGGATGGAGGAGTCCGCGAAGCAGGTTCCCGACAGGTCGACCACCGTTCGGCCGGCGCCACTTGTCGCGGCCTCGCTCAGCGCCCGGGAGGCCGCGGGCGCGCTGTCGTCGTCGAGGTCGCCGTGGAGGTGGACCACGGGGATGCCGTCGCGTCTGGTCACGGTGACCACGGGTTCGTTCTCGTCTCCAGTCATCCCGACATTCTCCTATACCCCGGCCGGGACCCACGCCGAGGCCTCGCGCCCCAGGGTCAACGAAGAGGTGCGGTACGGCAGTCGACCGTCGGTTTGGTGGTGACTGTCATCGTCGCGCGGTCCACCTCGCGCCACCTCGCGCACGCGGGAGCGCCATTTCGATGCACATGCGGTGCGCGACCGCGCCGCGCCGGGGCGCGGTTGCCAAGGGAGTGGTTCATGAAGGATGGTTGCCTGAGGGCAAGAATTTCCTTCTAGGCAATTGAGGTGAGGGGTTCGCGCAGCGGACCTTCGACGTTTGGTGAATCTCGCCCAGGCAATCCCTTCGGCCGCATCCGGCTTCCCGTGGAGTGAGGCCCCCTACCCCGTGCTCGTGGCGGACGCCCGGTCAGCCGTGGTGTTCGCCAACGAGGCGGCCGGGGCGGTCTTCCCCGGCGCACTCCCGGGATCGGCGTTGGTGGACGCCGTCCCGACATGGCTGTCCACCGCGCACGCGCGGCATCTGCTTCCCGAAACCGCCCCTCACCCACCGGGCTCCGCCCCGGACCGGATCGTGCAGGGCCGGGTCGGGGACCGCGCCTTCGAGGCGCACCCCTCGGCGGGCAAGGACGGAACGGTCGTGTGGTGGCTGGTCGATGACACCGACCACCGCCTGGCCCGCGAGGCGCTGCGGATGGAACGGGAGCGCACCGCCTTCCTCACCAAGGCGTCCAACCTGCTCCTCTCCTCACTGAACCTGGACCGGTGCATGGACGTCACGGCGCAGATGGCCTCCGAGCACCTCGCCGACGCGGCGCTGGTGATCGCCCCGGCCGGCGGGCCCGAGTTGCCGATGGTGACCTGCCTGCGGGGCGGGGCGCCGTCATCGTCCCGCGTGGCCGGAGCGCCCGAGGATGTGCCGGGGCTGGGCGAGGCGCTCCAGGGCTTCCCGCCCGTGCCTTCCCGCTGGATCGATCCCTCCGCCGCTCCGGCCTGGCTCATCCCGGAGGGCTTCGGGGAGGTCGGGTCGATCGTGATCACCCCGCTGCCGGGGCACGGCGTGCCCGCGGGCGCGCTGATCCTGTTGCGTGGAACCGGCAGCTCCGCGTTCACGGAGGCCGAGGAGGTCTTCGCCCGACTGTTCGCCGCCCGGGCCGGCGCCGCGATGTCTGCGGCCCGGCTGTACGCGGAGCAGGCGGCGATCACCGAGACGTTGATGCGGGAGCTGTTGCCGCCGTCGCTGCACCACGTCTCGGGCGTGGAGTACGCGGGCGGCTACAGGCCCGCCCAGGACCACGAACGCATCGGCGGCGACTTCTACGACGTCCACCCCGCGAGTGTGGAGGGCGAGGCCTCGCTCGTCGTCCTCGGGGACGTGTGCGGCAAGGGACTTGAGGCCGCCGTGATGACGGGGAAGATCCGCAACACCCTCCACGCCCTGTTGCCGATGGCGGACGACCACCAGCGGATGTTGAGCCTGCTCAACACATCGCTGCTGAACACGCACAACGCCCGCTTCGCGACCATGGTGTTGGCCTCCGCCGCCCGCGAGGGCAACGCCGTGAGGCTGCGGCTGACCAGCGCCGGTCATCCCGCCCCGCTGCTCGTGCGCGCCGACGGCCGGGTCGAGGAGGCGCCCACGCAGGGCACCTTGGTCGGCGCGCTGCCCAACGTCATCGCCGAGACTGCGCTGGTGACGTTGGCGCCGGGCGAAACGTGCGTGTTGTACACCGACGGGATCACCGAGGCACGCGGAGGCCCGCTGGGCAACTCCATGTTCGGTGAGGTCCGGCTGCGCCGGGCCCTCGCCGAGTGCGCCGGGATGCCCGCCGAGGCGGTCGTCGAGCGGGTCCAGATGCTCGCGTCGCAGTGGGTGGGGACCGGCCGCCACGACGACATGGCGGTCGTCGTCATCTCGGCTCCACGCACCAACCACCTGAGCGCGGTGAACGGGCACACACGGGGCAGGTTCACCGCATGACCATGGACCTCGCGAAGCCTCCAACGCTCGAAGACCTGACGGAACGGCTGTGGCAGGCCGTGCGCCGGGGCGACGAGCGGGTCGCGGCCGCGACGGTCCGTCGGGCACTCGACGAAGGGGCGGATCCGGAGGTCGTCCTGCTCGACGTGATCGCCTCGGTACAGGGTCGCGTCGGTACGGAGTGGGCCGCCAACAGGATCAGCGTCGCCCAGGAGCACTCGGCCACGGCGATCAACGACCGGGCGGTGGCCCTCGTCGCGCTGCACCCTTCCGCGCGGACCGAGCCTGCGCGCGGCCGGATCACGGTGGCCTGCGTGGACGGCGAGTGGCACGGCCTGCCGGCCCGTCTGCTGGCCGAGGTGCTGCGCCTGCGGGGGTGGCGGGTCGATTACCTCGGCGCCCAGGTCCCCACACACCACTTGGTCGCGCACATCCACCGGACGGGGCCCGACGCCGTCGCCCTCTCCGGTTCGATCGCCACCCGGCTCCCCACCGCCCACGCGACGATCACCGCCTGCCAGGCCACCGGTACACCGGTACTCGTGGGCGGCGCCGCGTTCGGGGCGGACGGCCGGTTCGCCCGCCTCCTGGGGGCCGACGCCTGGGCTCCCGATGCCCGCACGGCCGCCGACGACCTGGCCCGTCGGCCGCTTCCGCGCCCGCAGCCGGACCACCAGCCGATGGACGACCTCCCGCACCTGATCGATCAGGAGTACACGCTCGTCACCCGTAGCCGCCCCCGGCTCGTCAAAGCCGTCTTCGACGCGCTGGAGGACGCCTACCCGGCGATGCGCGAATACGACGAGCCGCAGAGGGAACGCACGGCCGAAGACCTCTCCCACATCGTGGAGTTCCTGGCCACCGCCCTCTACACCGACGACGATGACCTCTTCGGCGGGTTCCTCGCATGGACCGCGGACGTCCTCGCCGCCCGCGGTGTCCCCGCGAAGAGCCTCCTGCCCGCGCTGGAACTCCTCGGCCGCGAGCTGAAGGACTTTCCCCGCGCCGCCGGCATCCTGCGATCCGGCTCCGCCCGCCTGACCCGTACCCTTCTCACCGCCGCCGGGACCCCGCAATGACCAGCACGCCCTCCAACGGACTCCACCTGACGTACGTCGACGCCCCCGACACCGTGCGCATCGAGTTGCGCGGCGACCTCGACCGCCACTGCGGCGACGTCCTCCTGAACGCGGTCGGTCGCGTGCTGGCCAAGTCCGTCGGGCTGCGCAGGCTGCGTCTGGACTGCACGGACCTCGCCACGGTCGACGCGACCGGGCTGTCGGCCCTGCTGATGATCCGGCGCCGTACCGACGCGGCGGGCGCACGCCTCCACCTCGACCACCGACCCGCGCAGCTGGACCGCCTGCTGAAGGTGACCGGTACCCTTGAGCACCTCACCGCACCGGAGGCAGGAGGCCACTCCGGATCCACCGCGGAGCCGAGACCATCCGCTGCTTCGGAGGAATCCATACCGGCCCGCTCCACCAGCCCGGACACCAGCAGCTGAACCCATCACGCGCTGACCCGCCGCCGGGCGAACCGCTCGCGTGAGGAAACGCAGATGCCCGTACCGGCCCCGGTCCCCCGGCCGCACCGCAGCGACCACGACGCGGCCCGCTCCGTCAGCGACATCGTCGAACTCCTCGACGTCATGTGGGAAAGCGCCCGCCAGGGAGCCACGGCCGGCCCGGCCTCCACTTCGCAACTGCGCCTCATGTACGTGGTCGGTCGCCAACCCGGCATCCGCATGCGCGCCTTGGCCCGCCTCCTCGACGCGGCCGCCCCCTCCGTCACCCGCCTCTGCGACCGACTGGAGGCCATCGGGTTCCTCGAACGCCACCCCTGTCCGGGTAACGGCCGCGAGCTCACCCTCAAGCTGACGGCCGCCGGGGAGGAGCACCTGGCGCGGATAAGGGAGCGCCGTGAGCAGATGCTCTCCCACGCCCTCGACTTCATGACCGCCGACCACCGGCAGGCCCTGGCCACCGGCCTCGGCGCCCTGTGCCTGAGCATCGACGCGACAGCGGCCTTCCCCAGGCAGAAGGACCCCTCCGCCTGATCCGGGGCGTTCGGATCCGGCCGCGTGCGCTCAGGGGGGCCAGGACGGCACGTGACGCAGGCGGTCCGCGTGGTCGCCGCCGACGCCGGGGCCTGCCCTGCGACGTGCGGTTCCGGTGCTCGCAGCCGGGGGCGGCACACGGGAATAGCTTCCGCGCACCCTTCGTTACGGCAGATGGTTGAATCATCAACGATCCCGGAAGGGGAGCCATGCAGTTCGGAATCTTCACCGTCGGTGACGTCACGCCCGATCCGACGACCGGACGCACGCCCGGCGAGCACGAGCGCATCAAGACCATGATCGCCATCGCGCAGAAGGCCGAGGAGGTCGGCCTCGACGTCTTCGCCACCGGCGAGCACCACAACCCGCCGTTCGTCCCCTCCTCGCCGACGACGATGCTCGGCTACATCGCCGCCCGGACCGAGAACCTGATCCTCTCGACATCGACGACGCTGATCACCACGAACGACCCGGTGAAGATCGCCGAGGACTTCGCGATGCTCCAGCACGTCGCGGACGGCCGCGTCGACCTGATGATGGGCCGAGGCAACACCGGCCCGGTCTACCCCTGGTTCGGCAAGGACATCCGCGACGGGATCGACCTCGCCATCGAGAACTACGCGCTGCTGCGCCGACTCTGGGACGAGGACGTCGTCACCTGGAAGGGCAAGTTCCGCACTCCGCTGCAGTCCTTCACCTCGACCCCCCGCCCGCTGGACGGCGTCGCCCCGTTCGTGTGGCACGGCTCGATCCGCTCGCCGGAGATCGCGGAGCAGGCCGCCTACTACGGTGACGGCTTCTTCCACAACAACATCTTCTGGCCGCCCTCCCACACCCGGCAGATGGTGGAGCTGTACCGCCGGCGCTATGCCCACTACGGGCACGGTACGCCGGAGCAGGCCATCGTCGGCCTCGGCGGACAGGTGTTCCTGCGCAAGAACTCGCAGGACGCGGTGCGCGAATTCCGCCCGTACTTCGACAACGCTCCGGTCTACGGCCACGGCCCGTCCCTGGAGGAGTTCACCTCGCAGACACCGTTGACCGTCGGATCACCGCAGGAGGTCATTGAACGGACCCTGTCCTTCCGCGACTACGCCGGCGACTACCAGCGCCAGCTGTTCCTGGTGGACCACGCGGGACTGCCCCTCAAGACCGTCCTGGAACAGCTCGATCTGCTCGGCGAGGAGGTCGTGCCGGTACTGCGCAAGGAGTTCGCGAGCCTGCGTCCGGCCGGCGTGCCGGACGCGCCGACCCACTCCGCCCGCGTGGCGGCGGCCCTGGAGACCCCGAGGGACTCGACGGGTACGACGGGTACGAAGAACACGAACGAGACGAAGGAGGGGACCCGGGCATGAGGCTCATCGTCGTATCGGCGGGGCTGAGTTCGCCCTCCTCGTCACGGCTGCTCGCCGATCGCCTCGCCGCCGAGACGCTCGGCCGTGTGGCAGCCGAGTCCGAGGTCATCGAACTGCGGGAGCTCGCGACGGAGATCGCGCAGCACTTCGTCACCGGGTTCCCGCCCGCCCGACTGGCGGCCGCACTCGACGCGGTGGCCGCCGCCGACGGCCTGATCACCGTGACGCCGGTGTTCGCGGCCTCGTACAGCGGCCTGTTCAAATCCTTCTTCGACCTCCTGGACAAGGACGCCCTCACCGGGAAGCCGGTGCTCCTCGGCGCGACCGGTGGAACGGCCCGACACTCCCTGGTCACCGAACACGCGCTGCGCCCGTTGTTCACGTACCTCCGGGCGCTCGTCCTGCCGACCGCCGTGTATGCCGCCTCGGAGGACTGGGGCGACGAGGGACTGGCGCAGCGGATCGCCCGTGCGGGGGCGGAACTGGCTCGGTTCATGACGCCCGCCCCTCGGGACGCCGCCCCGGACGTCGACACCGCCGCCGCGATCGCCCCCCGTTCGCCGACCGGAGCGATCACGTCGGTGGATCCGTCGGGCGGCTTCGAGCCGGTGCCGTTCGAACAGCGGCTGGCCGCGCTGAGGGCCGGGTAGCCGCGTCCGACCCGCGAACGCCCCGACGCCCCCGACGCCCCGG
>NZ_JANFAK020000025.1:0-71453 GCF_024721315.2 Streptomyces sp. Isolate_45 | reverse complement strand
TGCTCGGGCTTCCCGGGCCCCGGCGGCCGCGCGGCCAGCGGCGGTTCACCACGAAGGCGCCGCCCGCCAGCACGGCCAGCGCCCCGCCCGCGATGCCCATCGCCGTACCGATTCCGCTGCTGCCCGAGTCGTCGCCGCCCGCCGAGGGGTTGTTCTCGTGGGACTGGGCGGGGGAGCCGTGCGACTTGGTGTCCGCGCTCTTCGGCGGCACCAGCTCGCCGATCGGCTTGACCTTCCCGGCCGCCGCGAACCCCCAGTCGAAGAGCGCGGCCGTCTCCTCGTAGACCGAGTTGGCCCCGCCGGTGTCCGGGTTCATGACCGTGACCAACAGCTTCTTCGACCCCTGCTGGGCGGCGCCCGTGAAGGTGGAGCCCGCCATGGTGGTGTTGCCGTTCTTCACGCCGGCGATGCCCTTGTAGGGGCTGATCCCGCCCGCGCCCGTCATCAGCCGGTTGCTGTTCTGGATCTCGAAGTACTCGCGGGGCTTGCCGCCCTCCTGCCGACCGGGGAACTGCGCCGTCACCGTGCCGCAGTACTCACGGAAGTCCTGCTTCTGCAGGCCGGACCGGGCGATGAGGGTGAGGTCGTAGGCGCTCGACACCTGCTCCGGGGCGTCGTAGCCGTCGGGCGACACCACGTGGGTGTCCAGGGCCTGGAGCTCCTCGGCGTGCGCCTGCATGTCCTTGACGGTCTTGTCGATGCCGCCGTTCATGGCCGAAAGCACGTGCACGGCGTCGTTCCCCGACTTCAGGAAGACCCCGAGCCACAGGTCGTGGACCGTGTACTCGTGTTCCTCCTTCACCCCGACGAGGCTGCTGCCCGGCCCGACCTCGGACATCTCCTCGTAGGTGACCTTGTGGACCTGGTCCTTGGGCAGGCTCGGCAGCACCGTGTCGGCGAACAGCATCTTCATCGTCGAGGCCGGGGGCAGCCGCCAGTGGGCGTTGTGGGCCGCCAGCACCTCCCCGGTCTCGGCGTCGGCCACGATCCAGGACCGCCCGGTGAGGTTCGCCGGCAGGGCGGGCGCGCCGGGCAGCAGGTTCACCTGGGTGCCGGGCTGCCCGAGCGAGGCCCCGCCCACGGTGGACATCGACGCGGGGGGCGCGGGGGCCGCCTTGGCCCTGGCCGGCTGCCCCTTCCCGTCCGCGGCCGGCGGTGGGGGTTCCGGGTCGGCGTGGGCGGGGGCGGCCAGCATCGCGGGAACCAGCAGCGCGGCGGACAGGACCGTCAGCGCGGTCTTCTTGGCAGACACGCAGGTGAAAGTACATCCTGATGGACTGTCTGCCGTCGTGGACCGGCCAACCCGCCGCAACCACCGCCGGGACAGCCCACCCCGACGCGTCCGTCCTGGGTACCGAACCGATACTGGGGTCATGAAACTCAGCCGAACCTCCGCCTGGTTCCTGCTCGCCTTCGGAGTGTGGAGCTGGTTCATCTGGATTTCCTTCGTCCGGAACCTGTGGAAGAACGGCAGCGGCCTGTCCTTCGACACGGCCGGTGACCCTACGGGGTACTTCTGGGTCCACCTTCTCCTTGCGGTGGCCTCCTTTCTCCTGGGGACGGCCGTTGGTGTGATCGGGTTGCGTGGCGTGCTGGCTCTGCGTCGGGAAACAAGATGACCGTATTTGTCTTTGTGCTGATCGTCCTCGCGGTGCTCGCGCTGCTGGCGTCCGTCCACCGCTGGCTCTGGATCCGGCTGGTCCGCGACACGACGCGCCCGGGTTCCCCGGTCCGTCGCGCGGGCACCGTCGCCGCCTTCGTCCTGCCCGTCCTGGCGCTGGCGGCCCTCACGGCCGGCCGGGCGGGCGCCCCCTTCTGGCTCCAGCGGACGGTCGCCTGGCCCGGCTTCATGTGGCTGGCGGTCCTCCTCTACCTGACGCTGGCCATGCTGGTGGCCGAGGTGGTCCGCCGCGTCTGGCTCCGCCGCCCGGCGCGTACGGCGGCTCCCGCCGCCTCCCCGCAGGAGCCGGAGCTCCTGGTCCGGGAGGAAGCGGCCACGGGTACGGGCGAGACCGGCGCCGCCGGATCCGGACCGGGCGACGTGGCCACGGCCCCCGCGCCGGTCACCGGGGGCGCCGCGGGCGAGGGGCCCGACGGGGTCACCCGCCGACTGTTCGTCTCGCGGGCGCTCGGCGGCGCGGCCCTGGTCGCCACCGCCGCCACCGTCGGCACGGGCACGTACGGGGTGCTCCGCGGGCCGCGCGTGAAGCGGGTCCAGGTGCCGCTGGCCCGGTTGCCGCGCGCCGCGCACGGCTTCCGCATCGCCGTCGTCAGCGACGTCCACCTCGGAGCCGTCCTCGGCCGCGCCCACGCGCAGCGGATCGTCGACACCGTCAACCGCACGCAGCCGGACCTGATCGCGATCGTCGGCGACCTCGTCGACGGTGACGTCCAGGACCTCGGCCCCGCCGCGGAGCCGCTGCGCGGGCTGACGTCCCGGCACGGCACGTTCTTCGTCACCGGGAACCACGAGTACTTCTCCGGCGCCCAGCAGTGGGTGGACCACGTCCGCGAACTCGGCCTGAACCCGTTGGAGAACGCCCGCCGCGAACTGCCGTACTTCGACCTCGCCGGGGTCAACGACATCGCCGGGGAGACCGAGGGCCACGGCCCCGACTTCGGGGCGGCCCTCGGCGACCGCGACCGTTCCCGCACCTCGGTGCTCCTCGCCCACCAGCCGATCGTGATCGACGACGCCGTCCGGCACGGGGTGGACCTCCAGCTGTCCGGTCACACCCACGGCGGACAGCTCTGGCCCGGCAAGTACCTCGCCGAGCTGGCCAACCCCACCGTCGCGGGTCTGGAGCGCTACGGCGACACCCAGTTGTACGTGTCCCGCGGCGCGGGCGCCTGGGGCCCGCCCGTCCGGGTCGGGGCGCCGTCCGACATCACCGTCGTCGAACTCGCCTCGTACCAGGCCTGACCGGGGCCGCGGGGCCCGACGGGCCCCGCGGCCCGCTCAGTCGAGCGCGGGCGTGTCCCCGTGGGCCAGCAGGAGGGACCGCAGGGCCTCGGCGAGGGCGGCCGTCCCGGCGCGCCCCAGGGGGTCCAGCAGCCGGGCGTAGTGCCGGAGGTGGGCCTCCATCACCTTCCCGCTGACCTCCAGGCCCCGTTCAGTGAGCCGGATGCGCACCGAGCGCCGGTCGACGTCGTCGCGCACCCGCTCGACCAGCCCCTTGGCCTCCAGCCGGTCGATGCGGTTGGTGATGGCGCCCGAGGTCACCATGGCGGCGGGGATCAGGGCCCCGGCGGTCAGCGCGTACGGGGGGCCCGACCGGCGCAGGCTGGCCAGGACGTCGAACTCTCCGACCTCCAGGCCGTGCTCCGCCATGAACGCCTTGAGCTGCTTGTCGATGAGCCGGGTCATCCGCTGGATCCGACCCACCGCCTCCACCGGCCACAGGTCGTCCGCCAGGTCGGGACGCTCCGCGGTCCACTGGTCGATGACGTGGGCCACCATGTCGTTCTCCATGGAAGAAGAATACCTCAACGTTAAGAGACTTGACGTTGAGGCAGTGGGCCTGTTTTTATCTCAACGTTGAGATGGTCAAGGTTGAGAGAAGTGAGGACGGGTCCACCCATGTCTGCCACCCACCGCCCGAGCGCCACCCCGGCCACTCCCGTGGCCACTCCCGCGGCCCGCGTCGCGAACACCGCCCCGGCCACCCCCGCGAGCACCGGAACCGGCCCCGCGGGCCGCCCCGTTCCCGCCCTCCTGCTCGCCCTGATGGCCGCACCCCTGGCCGCCGGGGCCAACGCGCCGGTGCTGATCGTCCCCGACATCGCCGGTTCCCTCGGCGTCCCCGTCGGCGCCGCCGCCCAACTGCTCACCGCCTTCGGCTGGGCCGTGGCCGTCGCCACGCCGCTGCTCGCCGGACTGCTGCGCCACCGCGGCACGGCCGCCCTGCTGCGGCTGTCCGCCGCGCTGGTCCTGGCCGGCGCCCTGATCGTCGCCGTCTCCCCGTGGCTGCCGCTCACCCTGCTCGGCCGCTGCGCCCAGGCCGCGGGCGGCGCCGGGTTCGTCGCCGTGGCCATCGGCCTCGCCGGAACCGCCCGCCGGATGGGCGTCGTCAGCGCGGGCTTCGGCGTGCTCGGCGCGGCCGGGCCGCTCCTCGGCAAGGCCCTCGCGGAGACGGCTTCCTGGCGGCTCGCCCTCGCCCTCCCGGTGGTCGCCATGCTCGCCGTCCCGGCCGTCGGCCGCCGCGCCGCCGCGACGCGGGCCGCGTCCTCGCCGGCCCCGGGCCGCTTCGACGCCCGGGGGGCCGTCCTGCTGACCGCCCTCGTCACCGCCCTCGTGCTGCTGGCGACCGCTCCGCTCGCCGCCCTGGGCGCGGCCCTCGTCGCCGCCGCGCTGCTCGTCCCGCACGTACGGCGCCGCCCCGAGGGCTTCGTACCGGTCGCCCTGCTCCGCAAGCCCGTCTTCGTGGGCTCGGCGCTCCTCGCCCTCACCGTGTCGACGTCCTACTTCACGGTGCTCCTGACGGTGCCCCGGCTGCTCGCCGACCGCGCCGGCTGGGATCCGGCCGCCGTCGGGACCGGACAACTCCTGGCGCTGCTCGCCGGATCCGCCCTGTCCTGGCCGCTCGCCGCAGTCTCGTCCCGGATGAGCCGCGCGGCCGTCCGTACGGTCCTGGCCTCGACCGGGGCCGCCTCGGCCCTCACCGCGGTCCTCGCGGACTCGGGCCCGCTGCTGCTGGCCGCCACGGCGGCGGGCGTGTTCACCGCCACCGCCGCCAACGCCGTCCTGTCCACGCACGCGGTGGCCGCCGCACCCGACGCGGGTCGACGACCGGCCGCCATCGGCCTGTTCACCCTGGCCTACCAGCTCGGCGGCGCCTTCGGCCCGGCCGCGGCGGGCCTCCTGGTGCTCGGGGCGTGAACCCCGTGGGGCCCCGGGCCCGCGCCTGCCGCGCGGGCCTCACGCCCTACGCCTCGTCGGGGTGCGGGTCCGAGGCCCGCTTGCCGCGCGCGACCGCCGTCTGGGCCATGCCCGGCAGGAAGTCCGCGAACAACTCGTGGACCTCGCGCACCAGCGGCCGCAGTACCCGGAACCGGGCCAGGACGATCCCCCGGGTCGTCAGCTGCGCGCCGCGCTCCGCGAGCCGCCTGGTCTTCTGGCTGTCCGGCGAGCGGTCGAAGACCCAGTACAGGACCAGCCCCATCTGCGAGAGCCACATCAGCTCGGGCAGCACGTCGGCCAGTTCGTCCGGAACCTTCGTCTTCGCGCCCGCCAGCACCTCGCGGTGCATGTCGATCGCCGCCTTGCGCGCCGGTTCGGATTCCGGTGAGAAGGGGCTGAGGGGGCTCTCGGGGTCCGCCGCGTTCTTGAAGAACTGGGAGGCGAACTCGTGGTAGGGCGCGGCGATGTCCAGCCACGACGTCAGTACCCCGGCGAGCCGCTTCTGCAGGTCGGTCTCCCGGTCCAGGATCGGCCGGACGGCCGCCTGGTGGGCCGCGCCGATCCGGTCGTAGAACCCCTGGACCAGGTGTTCCTTCGACTCGAAGTAGTAGTAGGCGTTGCCGACCGAGACCCCCGCCTCCTTGGCGATCCCCCGCATGGTCGTCTTGTCGAACCCGCGCTCCTGGAAGAGCCGGAGCGCGGTTTCGAGGATGAGCGTGCGGGTCTGCTCGCTCTTGGGCGCCTTCTGATCTGTCACGGTGTCCGACCTTATCGGGGTGTGGGGCACTGCTCGTCACAGAGTGCGTCCCCGAGCTCCGCTTCGGGATTGGTCCGTACCGCGTGCCGTACGGCCGCGGCCGTGTGCATGGCCGCCTTGGCGAAGGGCCGACCGGCCGGTGTGGCCAGCCAGTTCGCCTTCGGCCGGTGTTCGGCGAGCGCCCACAGGCAGACGATGAAGGCGTCCGTGCCGCTCCACACCTGCCCCTTGTCGCCGACCACCGTGATGTCGCGGAGGGTCGCCGCGTGGTCCAGCCGCGGGAAGCGGTGCCGCGCTTCGTAGGAGGCGGCCGGTACGAGCCGCAGCGGTACGAGCCACCGCTGCGAGAGCAGCCAGTGCCGGATGTGCACGCAGACCGGACAGTTGGCGTCGTAGAGGACGGTCAGGTGCCGGACGGGCGCCGACGACGGTCCCATGTCTCAGACCCCGGTCTGCGGGGTCCACCCCTGCGGGGCGACGGGCGGGATGTGCTGGCGCTCCATGACGCCCCGGCGGCGCATTTTGTTGAGGACCCACACGTTCCCGAGGTGCATGACGCCGAGCACGAGCAGGACGACGCCGAGCTTGACCGACAGCGCCTCGAAGAGGTCGCGCGCCGCGAGGATGTCCTCGCTCGACCGCAGGTAGAGGGTCACGAACCCGATGTTCACGAGGTAGAAGCCGACGACCAGGAGCTGGTTGACGGCGTCGGCGAGCTTCTCGTTCCCCTGGAGGACGTCGCCGATGAAGACCCGGCCGTTGCGGCTGAGCGTACGGGCCACCCAGACGGTGAGTCCGATGCTGATGAGCAGGTAGATGACGTACGCGACCACGGTGAGGTCCATTGCCCCAGCCCCTTTGAACGTGTTCAACTGCTGACGTCCTTGACTGTAGACCTCTTTTTGAACAGGTTCAAGCTAAGTTTTGAACAGGTTCAGGGGTGCGCGTCACGTGGTGGCGCCCACGACGCCACCACGTCCGTCCGACGCGGCCCTACCGGCCCGGGGCGCCGAGGAAGTCGAGCAGCAGGGCGGTGATCTCCTCCGGCCGCTCCAGCGACGGCAGGTGCCCCGCCCAGGGCAGTTCGCGGTGGTCCGCGCCCGGGACGAGGGCGGGCAGGTCGGCCGGGATGCGGCGGTAGTCGGGGAGGTCGTGGGCGCCGCCGATCGCCAGCACCGGCGCGGTGACGGTGCCCAGGTCCACGTCGGGTTCCGGGAGTTCGTGGTTCCCGGTGTCGGCCAGGGCCCCCTTGATGTTGCCCAGTTCCATGTCCCGGACGGCGGCGTGCGCGGCCCCGTCGGCCTCCGGGCCGAGCCAGGTGCGGGCGGTCAACTCCGCCGCGCCCTCCAGGTCCCCGGCGGCCACGAGCGCGTCGGTGGCCGCGCCGTACGCGCGCACCTCCGGCCCGTCCGGCGACAGTCCGGGCCGGCCCGGGCAGAGCAGCGCCAGGCGCGAGACCCGCTCCGGGTGCAGGGCGGCGATCAGCAGGGAGACCCTGCCACCGTAGGAGGAGCCGACGAACGCGGCCCGGTGGATGCCGAGTCGGTCCAGCAGCGCGAGGACGTCGCCGTGGTCGCTGTACGGGGCGTCGGCGGCGGGGGACTCCCCGCACGTACGGAAGTCCGCGCGGACGACCCGGTAACCGGCCTCGGCGAGCGGCACCCACTGGGGGTCCCACATGCGCCGGTCGCAGACGGAGGAGTGAAGGAGGACCACGGCGGGCGCGCCGACGGGCCCGGTCACGTCATGGGAAAGGATCATGCCGCGATCCTCCCGTGGCCGGGATCCCGTCGCCACCACGTTTGCGCAGGTCGCCGCCGACCCACGGGCGGACGGGCGGCCGGGTGCCGTCGGACCGGTGCGGTCGGGTGCCGACGGCCTGGTGCCGACGGTAGGGCCGGCCGACCTCAGATGCTCAGCGACCGGGCGTGGTTGAGCTGGCCCATGACCCACTGCATGGCGTACGCGTCGGTCGCCGGGATCATCGTCGAGTGGTGGCGGCCGCCGCTGGTGACCGTGACCTGGATGTAGCCGGTGGTCACCTTCTCCTTCATCAGCAGGAACAGCAGGCCGATCAGACAGAACAGGGCGAAGACGATGGCCAACACGATCGCGTGCGTCGGGATCTTCTCCTCCGTCCGCGAGAAGTCGGTGGCGTTCCACATCGCGCCCCGGAGCGGCATCGTCCCCGAGGGCGTGATGATCTGGTCGCCCGAGATGGTGATGTCGCCCAGCGCGAACACGCCGCCCATCGGGCCGGGAACGGGGGCGGGAAGGCCCGCGCCCATGGTCGGCTGGTACGGCGGCGGCGTGGTCGGATAGGGCTGCGGGTAGCCGTAACTGGGCTCGCCCGGGCCCCACGTGTAGTCACCCGGCCCGGGCTGCCCGCCCGGCCCGCCCGCATACGGATTCGGCTGCTGCTCACTCATACGGCCGATCTTTCCACAGCGGCCCGCGCCTCCGTACCCGCCCGGAGGACGGCTTCGCCGATCCCCACGACGTGCCGGAGGCCCGCACCCCCGAGGGGGTACGGGCCTCCGGCACGTCGATGAGGGATCAGAAGCGGCGCGTGATGAGGGCGCGCTTGACTTCCTGGATCGCCTTCGTGACCTCGATGCCGCGCGGGCACGCGTCGGTGCAGTTGAAGGTCGTGCGGCAACGCCACACGCCGTCCTTGTCGTTCAGGATCTCCAGCCGCTGCTCACCGGCCT
Organism: Streptomyces sp. Isolate_45; assembly: GCF_024721315.2. GTDB lineage: Bacteria > Actinomycetota > Actinomycetes > Streptomycetales > Streptomycetaceae > Streptomyces. The sequence continues at coordinate 63,085 of NZ_JANFAK020000025.1, read as the reverse complement.
CGTCGCGCGAGTCGAAGATGAAGCGGTGCGCGTTGACGATCGCCGCCGGGCCGAAGTACTGGCCGTCGTTCCAGAACACCGGGCACGAGGACGTGCACGCGGCGCACAGGATGCACTTGGTGGTGTCGTCGAAGCGCTCGCGGTCCTCGGCGGACTGCAGGCGCTCGCGCGTCGGCTCGTTGCCCTTGGTGACCAGGAACGGCATGACGTCCCGGTACGCCTGGAAGAAGGGCTCCATGTCGACGATGAGGTCCTTCATCACCGTGAGGCCCTTGATGGCCTCGACGGTGATCGGCTTCTCCGGGTTGATGTCCTTGATCAGCGTCTTGCAGGCGAGCCTGTTCTTGCCGTTGATCCGCATCGCGTCGGAGCCGCAGATGCCGTGCGCGCACGAGCGGCGGAAGGTCAGCGTGCCGTCGAGGTCCCACTTGATCTTGTGGAGACCGTCGAGCACGCGCTCCTTCGGGTCGATCTCGACCTGGAAGTCCTGCCAGGTCGACTCTTCCGAGACCTCCGGGTTGAACCGGCGGATCCGGAACGTCACCGTGATGAACGGCGAGGCGGCCGCCGCCGCCTCCATCTGGTCCGTCTTGGACAGGGTCGGGGTGGCCATCAGTACTTACGCTCCATCGGCTGGTAGCGGGTGACGACGACGGGCTTGTAGTCCAGCCGGACGGAGTCCTTGCCGTCGGAGTCCACCTCGCGGTACGCCATGGTGTGGCGCATGAAGTTGACGTCGTCGCGGTTCGGGTAGTCCTCGCGGTAGTGACCGCCGCGGGACTCCTTGCGCGCGAGCGCGGACACGGCCATGACCTCGGCCAGGTCGAGCAGGTTGCCCAGCTCGATGGCCTCCAGCAGGTCCGTGTTGAAGCGCTTGCCCTTGTCCTGGACGGACACGTTCTTGTAGCGCTCGCGCAGCTCCGCGATCTTGTCGACGGCCGTCTTGATGGTCTGCTCCGTACGGAACACCATCACGCAGGCGTCCATCGTCTCCTGGAGCTCCAGACGCAGGTCGGCGACCCGCTCGTGGCCCGTGGAGTTGCGCAGCTGCTCGACCAGGTCCGCGACCTGCTGCGCCGGGTTCTCCGGAAGCTCGACGAAGTCGTGCGCGTGGGCGTACGCCGCGGCGGCGATGCCCGAGCGCTTGCCGAAGACGTTGATGTCCAGCAGCGAGTTCGTGCCCAGACGGTTCGCGCCGTGCACCGACACGCAGGCGACCTCGCCGGCCGCGTACAGGCCCGGGACGACGGTGGTGTTGTCGCGCAGGACCTCACCCTCGACGTTGGTCGGGATGCCGCCCATGGCGTAGTGCGCGGTGGGCTGGATCGGGATCGGGTCCGTGTACGGCTCGATGCCGAGGTACGTACGCGCGAACTCGGTGATGTCCGGGAGCTTCGCGTCGAGCTGCTCCGGCGGCAGGTGCGTCAGGTCCAGGTACACGTGGTCACCGGCGGGACCGCAGCCGCGGCCCTCACGGATCTCCGTGTAGATGGAGCGCGAGACGACGTCACGGGACGCGAGGTCCTTCATGACCGGCGCGTACTTCTCCATGAAGCGCTCGCCGTCCTTGTTGCGGAGGATGCCGCCCTCACCGCGGGCGCCCTCCGTCAGCAGGATGCCCATGCGCCAGATGCCCGTCGGGTGGAACTGGAAGAACTCCATGTCCTCCAGCGGCAGGCCGCGGCGGTAGCAGGCCGCCTGGCCGTCACCGGTGAGGGTGTGCGCGTTGGAGGTCACCTTGAAGAACTTGCCGGTGCCGCCGGAGGCGTAGATGACGGACTTCGCCTGGAACACGTGGATCTCGCCGGTGGCGAGCTCGTACGCGACCACGCCGGCCGACTTCGTGACGCCGTCCTCCTCGACCAGGAGCTGGTCCAGGACGTAGAACTCGTTGAAGAACTCCACGCCCTCCTTGACGCAGTTCTGGTACAGCGTCTGGAGGATCATGTGACCGGTGCGGTCCGCGGCGTAGCAGGACCGGCGGACCGGTGCCTCGCCGTGGTTGCGGGAGTGCCCGCCGAACCGGCGCTGGTCGATGGTGCCGTCCGGGGTGCGGTTGAACGGCAGGCCCATCTTCTCGAGGTCGAGGACCGCGTCGATGGCCTCCTTCGCCAGGATCTCGGCGGCGTCCTGGTCGACCAGGTAGTCACCACCCTTGACCGTGTCGAAGGTGTGCCACTCCCAGTTGTCGTCCTCCACGTTGGCCAGCGCGGCAGCCATGCCGCCCTGCGCGGCGCCCGTGTGGGAGCGGGTGGGGTAGAGCTTCGTCAGCACGGCGGTGCGGCTGCGCTTCGTCGCCTCGATGGCGGCGCGCATGCCGGCGCCACCTGCGCCGACGATGACGGTGTCGTACTTGTGGATCTTCATGGGATTCGCCTCAGCCCCGTTGCCTAGCGGATGTTCGGGTCGAAGGTGAAGATCACCAGCGTGCCCAGAAGGATGGTGAACACCGTGGCGGTGTAGAGCAGGCCCTTCAGCCACAGCCGCGTGTTGGCGCGCTCCGCGTAGTCGTTGATGACGGTACGCAGACCGTTCGCGCCGTGCAGCATGGCCAGCCACAGCATCAGCAGATCCCAGATCTGCCAGAACGGGGACGCCCAGCGGCCGGCCACGAAGGCGAAGCCGATCTTGGAGACGCCGCCGTCCAGCACCAGCTGGATGAGCAGGTGGCCGATGACGAGCACGACCAGGACGATGCCCGAGAGGCGCATGAAGAGCCACGCGACCATCTCGAAGTTGCCCCGCGTCGAGCGCGGGGTCTTGCCGGTCCGCTTGCGCGGGGCCTCGATGTACGGCGCCGGGTTGTCGACGTCGTAGAGGGACACGCCCTCGACGTCACCGATGCCCTTTTCGAAAGAAGTGTCGGAAGACATGCGTGTCACTTCCCGAAGAGTTCGAGGTAGGCGTGGCCCAGCACGGGGTACAGGGCGAAGGCCATCAGCACGACCCAGATGCCCACGACGGTCCAGAGCATCTTCTTCTGGTGACGGGGGCCCTGGGACCAGAAGTCCACAGCGATGACACGGAGACCGTTGAGCGCGTGGAACAGGATTGCGGCGACGAGGCCGTACTCCAGCAGCGCGACGATCGGGGTCTTGTAGGTAGCCACGACATCGTCGTACGCCTCGGGGGAGACGCGGACGAGAGCGGTGTCGAGGACGTGTACGAACAGGAAGAAGAAGATGAGGACGCCGGTGACTCGATGAGCCACCCAGGACCACATTCCTTCCCGGCCGCGGTACAACGTTCCAGCCGGCACGGAAAACCCTCCGGAAGCGGGGCGGGGGCCAGCCGGCTTCTTTGTCGGTCGGGCCCGGCCGGGTACGGTCCTCCGGCCCCGGACATCGTAGCGACGCTTTGTCGGTTCCCTTGCGCGGGGGCCATCGGTGTGATCAAACAGGCACGGACGGACTATCCCACAGGGGCGAATAGCCCGAAATCGGCCTCATATGGTCCACCGTCGGGGACCGTCCCGGTCGAGCCGTCCAGCAGCGAGGGCAACCTGTCCAGCAGGCGGACGAGCCGGCCGCGGGCGACCAGGCGCAGTTCCTCGGCCGAGATCGAGCGTTCCTCGTCGATCTCGTGAGCCATTCTCCGTCGGATCGCGGCCAGCAGCTGGTCCACCCGCTCCTCCGGCGGGTGGCCGTCCAGGCAGATCACGAAGGCGTGCCGGAAGGTGCGCTCGTACTCGGCGCGGGCCGCGTCCAGGGCCAGCATCGCCGCGTACGGGGCTCCGTGCCCCAGTTCGGCCGAGGTCTCCGCTGCCAGCGCCTCGGTCAGGTCGCCCTGGGACATGTCGTACGAGGCCTCCTCCGCCGCGGCGAGCAGCGAGGCGGTGTCCGGGTAGGGGCGGTGGGTGGCCACCCGGTGGGCCCAGCGCCGGCTGCCGCAGCAGTGCAGCAGGGCCGCCTGGGCGGCTTCGGGGGCCAGGGAGTTGAACCGCACCAGCCCGGAGCCGGAGGCTGTGCCGCGGACCTGTGCCGGAAGGTGGCTGGACAGCGGAGGTCTCCTCGGGGCGCGGCGGGGGTGTACCGCCACGCTAGCCACCTCCGGCGGGGAGTGTCGTACCCGTGCGGGGATTTCACCCGGAAGTGAGCCGAAAGGATGAGTTGTGCCGCGCCGGGCCGTCCGTCCGGTGGTGTCCGGTGGTGCCCGTCGCTGTCCGTCTGCGTCCGTCTGCGTCCGTCGTTGTCCTGCGGTGTGCCGCGATGTCGCGTGGCCGGATCCGGCCGGTGCGTGACAGGGTGCGCGGGAGGATGTGCCGAAGAGGAGGACGACCGAGGCCGCCACCCCCCACAGGAGAGGCCCCGGTCGCCATCCGACACGGACTCGTGCGACAAGCCCGTACCCCTGTCAGCGCCGCGAGTGCGTTTTGTGTCACACCCCGCTCCGCGCAGGGTTGGTTGCAGGTTGTACAACTCGTGGACGAGAGGTGCTTGAAAGCCGTAACGTGCGGATTTGCGCCACACGTACAGGACAGTGAACGGGTTGGGGACTTTGCTGGGGGACGACGCGGAGCTGACCGCCGCGGTGCTCGCGGCACAGGACGGCGACGAGAACGCGTTCCGGACTGTGTACCGCGCCGTGCACCCGCGCCTGCTCGGATACGTACGCACGCTCGTCGGCGACGGCGACGCGGAGGACGTGACGTCCGAGGCCTGGCTGCAGATCGCCCGCGACCTCGACTCGTTCACCGGTGACGCCGACCGCTTCCGCGGCTGGGCCGCGCGCATCGCCCGCAACCGGGCCCTCGACCACATCCGGATGCGCGGTCGCCGGCCCGCCATCGGCGGGGACGAGAGCGAACTCACCGGCCACGCCGCGGACAGCGACACCGCGGGCGCCGCCATCGAGGCCCTGTCCACCGGCAGCACCATGGCCTTGATAGCGCAGCTCCCGCAGGACCAGGCCGAGGCCGTCGTGCTCCGCGTGGTGGTCGGCCTCGACGCGAAGAGCGCCGCCGAGACCCTGGGCAAACGGCCCGGCGCGGTCCGCACCGCCGCACACCGGGGACTGAAGAGACTCGCGGAACTGCTGGGCAGTGCCGAAATGGAAGCGGAATCCGGACCCTGTGTCGGCCATAATGCCGATGACCAGGCACGGGAGCGCGATCTGGACGCCGTACCGGCGCAACGCGGCCGCGCCGGGGGCCTCGTAGAACAAACCGGTGTGACGCATTCACGTTGGCGGACGCAGAAGGACATGTGATGGCCGACGAGCACAACGGGTGGCTGGACGCAGCCGCGGCGGACAGGTTGCTGCGCGGAGAACCCGCCGACCCGGCCGGACCGGGCGCCGATCCGCGGGCCCGTGCCGGGGAGGCCCGGCTGCGCGCCGCCCTGGAATCCCTGAACGTGACCCCGCTGCCCGGCCGGGAACTGCCCGGCGAGAAAGCCGCCCTGGCGGCCTTCCGCGCGGCCCGGCCCCCGGCCCCGGCCCCGCGGCGCCCCGCGGCCGTCACGGCCGCGCCGGTCGCCCACGAACCCGCCGCCCACGAACCCCTGGTCTCCCTCACCCCGGTGTCGACCGTGCGGATCCCCGCACAGCGGCGTACGAGCACCCCGGTCCGCTTCGGTCTCGCGGCGGCCCTGGCGGGCGTCGCCGTCGGCGGGATGGCGGCCGTCGCGAGCAGCGGCCTGCTGGACCGTGAGGCCGGCCACACCGCGGCCCCCGCCCCGGCCGTCTCGGTCAGCGCCGACACGGACTCCCCGGCCGGCGGGGAGAGCGGCGGCCCCGCCCCGCTCATCCCGCGCCCGGACCCCACCACCCCGCGGCGCGGCGACGGCTTCGTCACCTCCCCGGGCACCTCGCGGATGCCGGGCACGGACAGTCGTACGACTCCCGGCACCACCTCGGGCAGCGGATCCGGGTCCCACTTCCCCACCGGCGGGGCGGGCACCGGCATGAGCGCCAGTACCGGATCGGGCACGAACGGGACCGGCGACGGCGGCCGGGAACTGTTCACCGACCGGACGGACAAGGCGGACGGCAGCGGCGGGGGCAGCGGCAAGGACCGCGACCGGGACAAGCAGGCGCGGGCCGCGGACCTGTGCGAGGACTACCGCGCGGGCCGGATGAACGACGACCGCCGTTCGCGCCTCAGCAAGCTCGCCGGGGCCCTCGCGAAGATCCCCCGGTACTGCGAGTTCGTGCTGGACGGTCCCCGCGACGGGCTCCCGCAGAGCGGCTCGGACGGGCCGGGCGGCGAGGTGCTGAAGGTCCCGGCGCCTACGCCGACCCCGGGCGTCTCGCTCGGCTTCCGCCACCGCCGCTGAGCCGGCCGGGGCGCCGCCGGGCACGGCTCGGCACACCTCCAGTAACACTTTTCGAACCGCCGGCGCAGTACATAACGAGCCGACTGGTCATCGGCCGCGCATGAGCCGGGGTTCCCCCCGTACCTCTGGGCTCTGCGCAACCGGCGCGGGCGGGGCACGTTCCCCCGGCCCTGCCCGCGCCCTCAACTTCCCTCCCGGCGGATCGCCCGGAGCGGGTCGACCCGGACGGTCCACCCGCGGCGGATCACCGGCGGCGGATCACCAGTAGACGACGACCTTGTCGCCCACCTGCACCTGCTCGAACATGGCCGACAGCCTGGCCATGTCACGGACGTTCACGCAGCCGTGCGAGGCCCCGTTGTAGCCGCGGCTCGCGAAGTCCTGCGAGAAGTGCACCGCCTGGCCGTGGCTGAAGAACATCGAGTACGGCATGTCCGTGTGGTAGAGCGTCGACTTCCACTTCCGTTCCTTGCGGTCCACCTTGAACAGACCCTCGCGGGTCGGCGTGTTCTCCGACCCGAAGCGCACGTCCATCGACGAGACGACCTTGCCGTCGATCATCCAGGCGAGGGTGCGGCTCTCCTTGCTGATGCACATGACCCGGCCCTCCATGCAGCGCGGGTCCGGGGCGGCGAGCTCGTTGCTGGTCGGCGGGCGCAGCTCTTCCTCGGTCGGCTGCTTGCTGAGGCCCTGGATCTTCTGCCAGGTGGCCTCGTCGACCGCGCCCGTCGCCGGGAGCCCGTTGTTCGACTGGAACGTCTTGACCGCGGCCGTGGTCTTCGACCCGTAGAAACCGGTGGGGGCCACCGACACCAGCTTGAGCTGCCGCAGCCTGGCCTGGAGTTCGCGGATCCGGTCGCTCTCGTCGCCGTTCGCCATGATCGGCTTCGCGCCGCCCTGTGCCGAGGGCTGCCCGGGCGAGGCGGACGTGCCCGGCGTCGGCGAGGAGCCGCCGCCGCCCGGCTTGTTGTCCGGCCCGGACGGGGAGGGCGCCGGTGCCGACGCGGACGAGCCCGGTGCGGCCGGAGCGGAGCCCTGCGGGCCGCAAGCGGTCGCGGCGAGCACGACCGACGCGGCCAGGCCGAGCGTGCGGATCATGACTTTCTGGCGGTACATCGCGGTCCCCCGATTTCAACGTCGTGTATGCAAGTGATGCTTCGCGGGCGCCGAGAGTTGCAGAGGGTTCCGGGATGTTGCGCCATTGTGACCAGAGGCCGTCGCGGGACGGTTCTACCAGCCCCCGGACCCGCCGTCGCGGCGGCGCCCCGGTGGCCCCGCCGTCGCGGTGTCCCAGCCCGCGAAACCCACTGGGGACAGGTGCGTACCTGTGCGACACTCCTGCCCATGCTGGGTGTCACAGACCTTCCTACGTACCTCGCCGGCCTGGTGCTGATCGTTCTGCTGCCGGGGCCGAACTCGCTCTACGTGCTGTCCGTCGCCGCGCGCGGCGGGGTGAAGGAGGGCTACAAGGCGGCCTGCGGGGTGTTCACCGGAGACACCGTCCTCATGGTGCTGACCGCGGCCGGCGCGGGCGCGCTGCTCCAGGCGAGCCCGCTGGTGTTCACCGTCGTCAAGTTCCTCGGCGCCGGATACCTGGGCTGGCTGGCCGTCGGCATGATGCGGGCGGCCTGGGGGATGTGGCGCGACCGCAAGGCCCACCAGGAGGAGTTGCTGGCCGGCGAGGCGCCGGCGGGCGGCGCCGAGCGCCCCTACCGGCGGGCGCTGGTGGTCAGCCTGGTCAACCCCAAGGCGATCCTGTTCCTGCTGTCGTTCTTCGTGCAGTTCGTGGATCCCGGCTACGCGTACCCGGCGCTGTCGTTCCTGCTGCTGGGCGTCGTGTCGCAGCTGGTGAGCCTCCTGTACCTGTCGACCCTGATCTTCACCGGGACCCGGCTGTCGGCCGCCTTCCGCCGCCGCAAGCGCCTCTCGGCCGGGGCGACCTCGGCGGCGGGCGTGCTCTTCCTGGGCTTCGCCGCCAAGCTCGCCACCAGCTGACCGGGGTCCTTCGGGTACCCCTCGGCTACGAACGGCCCCCGGTCGGCGCCCCGAACCGGCGCCGCAGGCGGTGCGCCACCCGGCGCACGGCCGGACTGCGGGGCAGGAACGCCAGTTGGGCGGGGATCCCTCCCGGCAGGCCGAGCGTGGTCAGCCGGCGGCGCCCGAAGTACCGCCGGGTGCCGTCGTCCGGGTTTCCGGCCAGGTAGCGCTCGGCGTCCGCGCGCCGCTCCGCCAGCACCTTCGGCTGCATGGTGAACCCGACCGCGGCGACGAGGCCGGGGAGATCGGCGGGGGCCGCCGCGGGAGCCGTCGCCCCGGCCGCCAGGTCCGGCACCAGCGCGTCCACCAGCGTCAGGGGGATCCGGTTGCTGTTCTGGTACGGGCTCAGGCGGGCCAGCACCGCCGCCGTTCCGGTGCGGGCGACCGGGATCCCGTACAGCGCCCGGGCCGTCAGCAGCCCCGTCGAGAAGCAGCCCACGACCAGCGCCGGGCGCAGCTGTTGGTACAGGGTCTCGGCCAGCACCGGGGCGTCCAGCACCGTCAGCCGCGCCCCGAGGCGCGCGGCCTCCGCCTCCGCCCGCCGGGAGTAGGCCGCGGGGGCGCTGGGATGCGGTTTGAAGACCAGGTCCCGGTGGCCCCGTCCGAAGGCTCCCCGCACCATCTCCACGTGCAGTTCCTCCTCCTCCGCCGGGGACAGCAGCTCCAGCGCGGACAGGTACTGGCCCAGCAGGAGGGCGGGGCCCCCACCCTCCTCCCCGGCGGACGGGCCGGGCAGCGCGGGGCCCGCCGGATCCGTCAGCTCCGCCAGTTCCGCCAGCACCTTGAGGACGGCCGGCGCCGGGACCACCTCCGCCGGAACCCCGAACTCGGTCAGCAGCAGCGGCTCCAGGCCCGGTACGAGGTCCAGGTGCAGGACGCGCCGCACCCGCATGCCGATCTGCGGGTCGAGCCGGAAGCGGGTGGGGCCGTAGGACATCAGCCCGTCCGCGTAGACCTCGACCGCGGCGCCCGGGAAGAGCCGGCACAGGCTCTGCGCGGGCGGCACCTGGAGGGACTCGACGATCAGCTCGATCCGGTCCTCGCCGAGCCCCCACAGGGTGCGCAGCTGGCGTTCCCACATCGGGACGTCCTCGGGCCGCGGGGCCCAGACGCTGGGGTGCTGCGGGGCGATGACGGCGTTCCAGTCCAGCACCTCGTCGAAACGGGTCCGCAGCGCGGCGAAGCCGGGCAGGGTGGGCAGGCCCGGGGTGATCTCGGGGGTGGGGGAGTGGTTGCTGGTCAGCAGGATCCGGCGGGCGGCCGGGGGCAGGGCGCCGGAGTCGAGGGCGGCGGCGAGCGTGGCCGTCCCGTAGAGGGTCGAGGCCAGGAACACCTGGGTCACTCCGGTGCCGTTCACGCGGCCACTCCCGAGGTCCGGGCGGTCCGCCCGGGGCGTGCGGATGCGCGGCGGCGCAGTTTGCGCAGGAGGGCCGAGCGTTCCGCGTCCATCGAGTCGAGGGCCCGGTCCAGTACCGGCCGGGGCATGCGGCCGAGCGCGTCCGCGCTCATGACACTGAGTTTTCCGGCCACGGCCGGTTCGAATCTTTCGATGGACCCGATATGGTGCGCGATAATCGCGCAATACGTTCGAACCGCTTTGTGGATCAAGAGTTCGCATTCCGGATCGGTGGCCGTGTCCGTCAGGACCTGATCGAATGCGCGGATGAAATCGAGCTGCCGTTCGTCACCGATCTGCGTCAAGGACGTGGAAATGCCGCGCCGGTAGAAGACCCCGGGCATTCCGACCGCGGCGAAGGAACGCGCCTCCCGGTGCAGCCGCCAGATCCACGGCCGGTCCTCGGCCGTCCGCAGTCCGTCGGTGAAGTGCAGCAGCCCGCGGTCCAAGAGTCGCCGGTGGTACATCCCGGCCCAGGCGTACGCGTAGTCCACGCCGGTGGCCCGCGAGACCGGCAGGATCGCCGCGCGCGGATCGGCCGGCACGCCCTGCGGCCCGTACGGAACGCGCTGCACGCTCCGGTTCCGGCCCGTGACCTGCACGTGGTCGGTCCGGACGAAGTCGCAGCCCAGGGCCTCGATGGCGGCCAGCGTACGGGCGAGGTGCCCCGGCTCCAGCCAGTCGTCGCCGTCCAGGAAGGTGACGTACTCCCCGCGGGCCGCGTCGAGACCGGTGTTGCGCGCCGCGGCCAGCCCGCCGTTGCGGTCCCGTCTGAGGTGCACCGCGCCGGGCAGCTCGGCGGCGGCCCGTTCCAGCAGCTCGGGCGTCCCGTCCGTGGAACGGTCGTCCACCAGCAGGAACTCGAAATCCTCACGGGCGTTCAGTTCGAGACTCTTCAGGGCATCCGGTGCGTATGTCTGCACGTTGTAGAACGGCACGACGACAGAGAGCTTGAGCACCTGCGAGACAATAGGGGGCGGTGCGTCATTCGCCATGGCCCGTACGCGGATTCCATGTGAACGACGGGCGGCGGGCACGTTAACCCGCACGCTTTCGCATTTCGTCGACGGGTTGTTAACCCACCGTTGTGCGTTCGTTGGGCCGAACACCGGAAATGCGGAATAGCTTCTGCCGGGTGCCAGTGCCACTCAGCAGCAGCCGAGCCGATCTCCGCATCGCCGTCATCGCCGATTCCGACACGCGATGGAAATGGGGCGCGCTCACGGCCCGCCGTCTCGCCCCCGACCCGGAACAACGCCGGGTCACCGGCTACCTGTTGCGCGGCCGGGCCACCCCCACGCCGCGCCAGCTCGGCGAGGTCGGGGTCGCGACCGACGGCCTGCCGACGGAGGTGACCTGCGCGGAGTTCCTCGACGTCCTCGGGCGCGAACGGTTCGACGTGGTCGTCCTCGCCCTCGTCGGCGGCGCCGTCCAGGCCGTCCTGCACGGGGTCCGCGCCCTGTGGCCGGGCCCGGCCGCCCGCCCCGTCCTCGTCACCGGGTACGTCGGCGTCGTCTACGAGAAGCTCGCCGACGGACTGCTGCTGCGGCACGGCGCCGACCTCGTCCTCGCCAACTCCCGCCACGACGCGGACCGTTTCCGCGCCGTGTACGAGGGCGTCGGCGCCGACCCGGACGCCGTCACCGAGACCGTCCTGCCCTTCCTCGGCGGGGCCCCGTACGCCCCCGCGGGCAGCCGCGCCCACACCGTCGTCTTCGCGGTGCAGCCCTCCGTTCCCGAGAGCCGCGCCGACCGGACCTACCTCCTGCGGCGGGCCGCCGGACACGCCCGGCTCCATCCGGGCCGCGAGGTGCTGATCAAGCTGCGCAGCAGGCCGGGGGAGCACACCACGCACCTGGAGGAACACCCCTACCAGCGCCTCGCCGACCGGCTCCCCGGCGGGCTGCCGGCCAACTGCCGCCCGGTGTACGGGAACATGGGCGAGGTCCTGGACGGCGCCGACCTGCTGGTCACGGTGTCCTCCACCGCCGCCCTGGAATCCCTGCACCGCGGCATCCCGACCGCCGTCCTGACCGACCTCGGCATCCGCGAGGCGCTCGGCAACCACCACTTCCTCGGCTCCGGCTGCCTGACCTCGTGGGACCGCCTCGACGAGGGCCTGCTCCCCCGGGCAGACCCGCACTGGCTCGCCGCCCAGGGCGTCACGGCCCGCCCACCGGACCCCACCCCGGCACCGGACGGGGCACCCGACGCCCACGCCGCCGCCCGGGCCCGTCTCGCCGAGCTGCTGTCCCGCGACCGGCTTCCCGCCGTCGCCCCCTACTACACCGCCGCCACCGCCCCCGGGTACCTCCCCGGCATCCTGGCCCGCCACCACCTCGACATCGACGGGACCCCGCTCCCCGGGGCCGCCCGACAGGCGCCCGCCGGGTCCGGGCCGCGCCGCTGGCTCCGCGCCCGACTGCGCGAGGGCGCCCGCGGGGCCTACCGGCACGGAGTCCAGCGCGTGGCCCCCGTCATCCGCCGGCTGGGGGAGCTGTGAGGGTCCTCGCGGTGATCCCGGCCCGGGGCGGCTCCAAGGGCGTGCCGGGGAAGAACACCGCCCCGGTCGGCGGCGTACCGCTCGTCGCCCGCGCCGTCCGCGCCTGCCTGGCCGCGCCCACCGTCACCGACGTCGCCGTCTCCACCGACTCCGACGCGGTCGCCGACGCCGCCCGCGCCGCCGGGGCCCGGGTGATCCGCCGCCCGGCCGGGATCTCCGGGGACACCGCGAGCAGCGAGGCCGCCGTCCTGCACGCCCTCGACGCCTTCGAGGGGGCCCGCGCCGCGACCGTGCACGTGGTCGTCCTGGTCCAGTGCACCAGCCCCTTCCTGACGCCCTCGGACGTCGAGTCCGTGGCCGCCGCCGTCGCGTCCGGGGCGGCCGACTCGGCCCTGACCGCGGCCCCGTTCCACGGGTTCCTGTGGCGCCGCGGACCCGACGGTTCCGGTACGGGGGTCAACCACGCGGCCGCGCACCGGCCCCGCCGCCAGGACCGCCCCGCGGAACTCCTGGAGACCGGCGCCGCCTACGCCATGTCCGTACCCGGCTTCCGCGCCGCCGGGCACCGCTTCTTCGGGCGGACCCTCCCCGTCGGCGCCGACCCGGCGCGGGTCCTGGAGATCGACGACCCCCACGACCTCGCCCGCGCCCGCCTCCTCGCCCCCCTCTTCGACACCACCCCCACGGCTGCGGCCGAGCTTCCCGAACCCCCGGCGCCCGCCGGGACCCCGCGCACCGAACGAAGGGCATCCCCCGCCATGACCGTCACCCCCGACTCCCGCCTCCGCGCCTTCGGTTCGCGCACCGCCGGCCCCGGCCGGCCCGTCTACGTCGTCGGCGAGATCGGCATCAACCACAACGGCGACCTCGGCACGGCCCTCGCCCTCGTCGACGCCGCCGCCGAAGCCGGCTGCGACGCCGTCAAGTTCCAGAAGCGCACCCCGGAGATCTGCACCCCGCGCGACCAGTGGGACATCGAACGCGACACCCCCTGGGGCCGGATGACGTACATCGACTACCGCCACCGCGTCGAGTTCGGCGAGGCCGAGTACCTCGCCATCGACGCGCACTGCGCCAAGCGCGGCATCGACTGGTTCGCCTCCCCCTGGGACACCGAGGCCGTCGCCTTCCTGGAGAAGTTCGACGTCCCCGCCCACAAGGTGGCCTCCGCCTGCCTCACCGACGACGAACTGCTGCGCACCCTGCGCGCCACCGGCCGCACCGTCGTGCTGTCCACCGGCATGTCCACCCCGAAGCAGATCCGGCACGCCGTCGAGGTGCTGGGCAGCGCCAACATCCTGCTCTGCCACGCCACTTCCACCTACCCGGCCAAGGCCGAGGAGCTCAACCTGCGGGTCATCAACACCCTCCAGGACGAGTACCCGAACGTCCCCATCGGCTACTCCGGCCACGAGACCGGCCTCCAGACGACCCTGGCCGCCGTCGCCCTCGGCGCCGGCTTCGTCGAGCGGCACATCACCCTCGACCGCGCCATGTGGGGCTCCGACCAGGCCGCCTCCGTCGAACCGGGCGGCCTCACCCGCCTCGTCCGCGACATCCGCACCATCGAGACCGCCCTCGGCGACGGGATCAAGCGCGTCTACGACTCCGAACTCGGCCCGATGAAGAAGCTGCGCCGCGTCCAGGCCCCGGTCCCGGCAGCCGTCTGACCTCCGCTCCGGCCCCGCACCCTGACGAGGAGTACGTGGTGTCCCCCTCCGCCTCCACCCTGGCTTTCGTCGAGAGTCCCGTCCAGCTCCTGAACGTGCTGGAGTGGGCGTACGCCCACGACGCCGCCCCCGCGGGCGCGGCCCCCACCGGCGCCGCCCCGCTGCTCGACGGCGTACCGCCCCAGCGCGACCGCCGCCCCGGCCCGACCCCGGCCGGCTCCCCGCCACGGATCGTGGTGCTGCCGCCCACCGACCCGATGTCCCGGGGCCAACTGCGCCGGGTCGCCTCCCTCGCCCGCGACGAGGGGTACGAGGTCCACTGGCAGGAGGCCCGCGGCGGCTCCGGCGCCCCCCTGAAGGCCCTGGCCTCGCTCGCCGTCGCCGTGCGCGGCGCCGAGCGGATCGTCGTCGGCGACCCGTTCTCCCGCTTCGTGCAACTCCTCCTGGCCCCGGCCCGCGCCACCGAACTCGTCGTCGTGGACGACGGCACCGCCACCATGGAGTTCGTCGCCCAGCTCGGGCGGGGCGAACGGCTGCGCCGCTGGCACCGAACCGGCGGCGGACCAGCGGCCCGAGCACGCGAGCTCGTGTACGCGCCGGTGTCCGGCACGGCCCGCCGCCGGCTGACCCCGGGGGCGCGCCGCCGGGTGGAGGTGTTCACGTCGATGCCCGTCGAGCCCCTCCCCGGCATGGAGCTGCGGGTCAACGACTTCGCGTGGACCCGCTCCCGGTTCGGGCCGCCGCGCCTGACCAGGGGCACCGATCTGGTCGGCACCTCCTTGGTGGAGACCGGCGTGGTGGACCCGGACCGCTACCTGGAGGCGGTGTGCGCCCTGACCCGCGAGCACGGCGTGACCCGCTACTTCGCGCACCGCCGGGAGTCCCCGGAGAAGCTGCGCGCGCTGAGCGAGGCGGCCGGGCTGGAGATCGTACGGCCCGACCTGCCGCTGGAGCTGATCGCCCGTCGGGGTCCGATCGGCCGGACCGTCGTCAGCTTTCCGTCCACCGTCGTCCACACGCTGCCGTACGCCCTGGCCGGTACCGGGGTGACCGTCGCCGTCCGCACCGTCGAGCCGGCCTGGCTCACCGAGGCCGCCTCGCCGAGGGCCCGGGGCTTCCTCGCCGGGGTCACCGACACCGCCCGCGATGTGCGCAGACTGCCCGCACAGGCCGCCCCCGCGGCCTGATGAGCGCGCGAGTTTACCCCCGCCTGCATCCGATCATGCGTCCAGAGGCGGGGATTCTTTCCCCTGACGGCATGAACTTTTTGTGATCTCCAGCCAGTTGGCCCGTTCGTGGGCCTACCCTTCAACGGGTGAACCAGTTGATGTCCCGCGAGTCCCAGACCGCCCTGCCCGGCACGCCCGACCGGCCCGAGCTGCCCGGCAAGCTTCCGGACCACCTGCGTGCCGAACTGATCGCCTTCCGACGGGACTTGCACATGCATCCCGAGCTAGGACACCAGGAGTTCCGCACCACGGCCGCGATCAAGGCCCGGCTGGAGAAGGCCGGCCTGCGCCCCCGCGTGCTGAAGTCCGGCACCGGCCTGATCTGTGACGTGGGGACATGGGACGGCGTACGGCCCATGCTTGCCCTGCGCGCGGACATCGACGCCCTGCCCATTCCCGACGCCAAGACGCACGTCGCGTACCGCTCCACCTTCCCCGACCGCGCGCACGCCTGCGGCCACGACGTCCACACCGCCGTCGTCCTCGGCGCAGGCCTGGTGCTCGCCGAGCTCGACCGGCAGGGTCTGCTGCCCCGGCCCGTACGCCTGCTCTTCCAGCCCGCCGAGGAGGTGCTGCCGGGCGGGGCGAGCGACGCCATCGAGTCCGGCGTGCTGGACGGCGTCGGCAAGATCATCGCGGTGCACTGCGACCCCCGCGTCGACGCGGGCCGGATCGGGCTCCGCCCCGGCCCGATCACCTCGGCCTGCGACCGCCTGGAGGTCAGCCTCTCCGGCGCCGGCGGCCACACCGCGCGCCCCCACCTCACCACCGACCTGGTGACCGCCGCCGCCCGCGTGGCCGTCGACGTCCCGGCGCTGCTCACCCGCCGGATGGACGCCCGCTCGGGGATGTCGGTCACCTGGGGCCGGATCGAGGCCGGGCACGCCTGCAACGTCATCCCGATGCACGCCGAACTGTCCGGAACCGTTCGCTGCCTGGACCTGGGCGCCTGGCACGAGGCCCCCGACATGATCCACGCGGCGATCGACGAGGTCGCGACCATGCACGGGGCCAAGTTCGAGATCAACCACGTCCGCGGGGTGCCGCCGGTGGTGAACGACCCGGCGGTCACCGAGTTGCTGCGCGAGGCCATGGCGGTCCGCCGCGGCGCCGACGCGGTCGAGGACACCGAGCAGAGCCTGGGCGGCGAGGACTTCTCCTGGTACCTGGAGCACGTCCCCGGCGCGATGGCCCGCCTCGGCACCCGCAAGCCCGGTGACACCACCAAGCGGGACCTGCACCGGGGCGACTTCGACGTGGACGAGTCCGCGATCGGCGTCGGCGTGGAGTTCTTCACCGCCGCCGTCCTGCTCGACGGCCTGCGCGCGGGGGCGAGCGCGGGCGCGACAGCGGGCGCGAACCGCTAGTCGGGAGCTGTTGGTCGAAACGGAGGGTCGAAACGGTCGTCGAAAGTCCCGTCGACAGTGCCGTCGATCGACCCGCCGGCGCCGTCGAACCGGACGACCGGCGGAGGTCTCTACAACATCGGCCGGAGATCCGGTGGAGGTGTCCAGCCCTTGGTACGCAAGGGCTGGACCACGACACAGTTACCGATCGGTCACTGTCCGGTTCGCGACGATCCGATAACGACTCATGAACGGGCCTTTAACTGACATCTACGCGCGTTACGATCGCCGCGAAACCAGCGCCGGTCGTGGCGCTTCGGTCAGGTTTTGAAGGAGCCTCCCCTTGCGCCGGATCACCAGGATCGCCACCGTGGGCATCGCGTCCGCGGCGCTGGCCCTCTCGGCCACCGCCTGTGGCGGTAAGAAGTCCTCGGACAGCACCTCGTCCTCGTCGAGCTCCGGCTCCCCCGAGGCCAGTGCCGCCATCGCGTACGACATCGGTGGCCGCGGCGACCAGTCGTTCAACGACGCCGCCTACGCGGGCCTCGAAAAGGCCGAGAAGGAACTGAAGGTCAAGGGCGCCGAGGCGGAGCCCACGGACGGTGAGGGCGAGGCCGACAAGGTCCAGCGCCTCACCGAGCTGGCCCGCAAGGGCAACAACCCGGTCATCGGCGTCGGTTTCGCCTACGGTCCGGCCATCAAGAAGGTCGCCCCGAAGTTCCCGAACACCACGTTCGGCATCATCGACGACACCTCGGTGCAGGACAAGAACGTCGCCAACCTGGTCTTCAACGAGGAGCAGGGCTCCTACCTGGCCGGCGTCGCCGCCGCCAAGGTCTCGAAGACCGGCACGGTCGGCTTCATCGGCGGCGTCGAGGTTCCGCTGATCAAGAAGTTCCAGGCGGGCTTCGAGCAGGGCGTCAAGGACACCAACCCGAACGCCAAGGTGCTCAGCACCTACCTGACCCAGCCGCCGAACTTCGACGGCTTCGCCAAGCCCGACCTGGGCAAGGCCGCCGCGCAGGGCCAGATCGACGGCGGCGCCGACGTGGTCTACGCGGCCGCGGGCCTCGCCGGCTCCGGTGCCATCGAGGCCGCTTCGGCCAAGGGCAAGTGGGCCATCGGCGTCGACTCCGACCAGTACAACCAGGCCGGTCTGTCGAAGTACAAGAACGCCATCCTGACCTCGGTCACGAAGGACGTCTCCGACTCCGTCTACGACCTGATCAAGTCGGTCAAGGACGGCAAGCCGACCACCGGTGAGATCCGCTACGGCCTGGACAAGGACGGCGTCGGCCTGGCCGACTCCAACCCGGAGTACAAGAAGATGACCGAGGTCATCGGCGCGGTGGACAAGGCCAAGGCCGACATCATCGCCAAGAAGATCACCGTCAAGACCACCCCGTAGGGTTCCGTCTGACAGTTCGACAGTTCGTTGTGGTACTCGGGGTTCGGGAAGCGGTCTTCGCCGCTCCCGGGCCCCGCACCTCGTCGGACACGTTCCGTGTTCACTCGTGGCCAGTTGGTCGCAAGTTTTCACTTTCGACAGTGCTACGCGCGTAGAGGCATCGGGGACGCGATACCGTCCAGCTCCCGCCCACCCGCCCGGCCGATCGACCGCCCTGTCCCCCCCTGCCTCCAGCTCCTTCCGCGCCAAGGAGAGTGCGTCATCAACGCGTCCAGCCCGCCCCCCGCCGTAGAACTGCACGGCATCACCAAGCGTTTCCCCGGCGTCGTCGCCAACAAAGACATCGCGATCACCGTTCGCAAGGGCACGGTCCATGCCCTGATCGGCGAGAACGGCGCCGGCAAGTCGACGCTGATGAAGATCCTCTACGGCATGCAGAAGCCGGACGAGGGAACCATCGCGATCGACGGGGAACAGGTCACCTTCTCCAGTCCCGGCGACGCCATCGCCCGGGGCATCGGCATGGTGCACCAGCACTTCATGCTCGCCGACAACCTCACCGTCCTGGAGAACGTGGTTCTCGGCGGCGAGAAGCTCTACGGCATCGGATCCAAGGCCCGCAAGAAGATCCTGGAGATCTCGAAGGCCTACGGTCTCGGCGTGCGCCCCGACGCCCTGGTCGAGGACCTCGGTGTCGCGGACCGGCAGCGCGTGGAGATCCTCAAGGTCCTCTACCGCGGCGCGCGGATCCTCATCCTCGACGAGCCGACCGCCGTGCTCGTGCCGCAGGAGGTGGACGCCCTCTTCGACAACCTGCGCGAGCTCAAGTCCGAAGGCCTGACGGTCATCTTCATCTCGCACAAGCTGGGCGAGGTCAAGAAGGTCGCCGACGACATCACCGTCATCCGGCGCGGCACCACGGTCGGCACCGCCGACCCGAAGACCGCCACCACCAAGCAGCTCGCCGAGCTGATGGTCGGCGCGGAACTGCCCTCGCCGGAGACCCGCGAGTCGACCGTGACGACCACCCCGATGCTGACGGTGTCGAACCTGACCGTCGCCGCCGGCGACGTCGTCACCGCCGAGCCGGAGACCATGGCGGGCGCGGACCCGGAGGACTCCTCCCTGCGCGAGCACGTCGCGGTGGGACGCCTCCTGCTGGACGACATCAGCTTCACCATCCACAAGGGCGAGATCCTCGGGATCGCCGGCGTCGAGGGCAACGGTCAGACCGAGCTCATCGAGTCGCTCATGGGCATGAGCGCCGCCGACTCCGGCGTGATCACGCTGGACGGCCGGGACATCACCAAGGAGACGGTGCGCAAGCGCCGCGTGGGCGGGATCGGCTACATCCCCGAGGACCGCCACCGGCACGGCCTGCTGCTGGAGTCCCCGCTGTGGGAGAACCGCATCCTGGGCCACGTCACCGAGGCGCCGAACTCGAAGAACGGCATCCTCGACCCGAAGGCCGCCCGCAAGGACACCGAGCGGATCGTGCGCGAGTACGACGTCCGCACCCCCGGCATCGACGTCACCGCGTCCTCGCTCTCCGGCGGCAACCAGCAGAAGCTGATCGTCGGCCGCGAGATGAGCCACAACCCGAAGTTCCTCATCGCCGCCCACCCCACCCGTGGCGTGGACGTCGGTGCGCAGGCGCAGATCTGGGACGCGATCCGCGAGGCCCGCCGCGAGGGCCTGGCCGTCCTGCTGATCTCCGCGGACCTGGACGAGCTGATCGGCCTGTCCGACACCCTGCGCGTGATCTACCGCGGCCGCCTGGTCGCGGACGCCGACCCCGCTACCGTCACCCCCGAAGAGCTCGGCACCGCCATGACGGGCGCCGCCTCCGGGCACCTGGAAGCCACCGACAACCACTCCGCCGCCGGTACCGACGCGGGTACCGCTGCACCGGAGGACGAGGCCCGATGAAGAAATTCGACAAGGACCGGCTGCTCCTCGGCTTCGCCGGGCCCGTGCTCGCCCTGGTGAGCGCCTTCCTGCTGACCGTGATCGTGCTGGCCGCGACGGGCATCGACCCGATCGAGCCGCTGCGCCTCATGGTGGAGAACGCCGGCTACGAGGACGTCCAGGTCCTGATCCTGAACCAGGCCGGTACGTACTACCTGGCAGCCCTGGCCGTGGCCATCGGCTTCCGGATGAACCTCTTCAACATCGGCGTCGACGGGCAGTACCGCCTCGCCGCGATGGTCTCCGCCGTGGTCGGCACCGCCGTCGCGCTGCCCGGTCCGCTGCACATCCTGCTGATCGTGGTCGTCGCCATGCTCACCGGTGCGTTCTGGGCCGGCATCGCGGGCGTGCTGAAGGCCAAGCGCGGCGTCAGCGAGGTCGTCTCGACGATCATGCTGAACGCCATCGCGACCAGCCTCATCGCCTGGCTGATCCTGCCGACGAACCTGGGCGTCCAGCCCGAGGGCTCCAACGACCTGACGACCGGCGACATCGCCCAGTCCGGCTGGTTCCCGGCCCTGACGATCGGCGACGGCCTGGAGGTCTACGGCTTCACGTTCGTGGCCTTCGCGCTCGGCATCGTCTACTGGTTCGTCCTCAACCGCACCCGCTTCGGCTTCGACCTGCGCGCCACCGGCGCCAGCGAGTCCGCCGCCCAGGCGTCCGGTGTCGACGCCAAGAAGATGATCATCACCTCGATGCTCATCTCGGGCGCGGTCGCGGGCCTGTCCGGCATGCCGCAGCTGCTGGGCGAGACCCACACGTACAACCTGTCCTTCCCGGTGGGCGTCGGCTTCACCGGCATCACCATCGCGCTGCTCGGCCGCAACAGCCCGGTCGGCATCCTCTTCGCCGCGTTCCTGATGGCCTTCATCGACAAGGCCTCGGCCTCGCTCGACACCGAGGGGTACGCGAAGGAGATCGGCACGATCATGAAGGGCCTGATCGTGATCGCGGTCGTGGTCTCGTACGAACTCGTCCGCCGCTACGGAATCCGCCGCCAGCAGCAGAAGGTCGGCGCGGAACTGGCCGCGGGCCACGCCATCAAGACCGACAAGGAGGTCGCGGCGTGAGCACCAGCACCGTTTCCGCGAAATCCGCCGCCCCGAAGAAGCCGGGCGGCCGCAAGAAGCTCACCCTCCCCTGGATCATGCTGATCATCGCGGGCGGGCTCGCGCTGGTCTCCCTGGTCCGCCTGATCAGCGGGGCCGACGACCTGACCTCGGTCGGCCAGGTCTCCGGCGCCCTCTCCCTCGCGGTCCCGATCGGCCTCGCCGGCCTCGGTGGCCTGTGGGCCGAGCGCGCGGGCGTCGTCAACATCGGCCTCGAAGGCATGATGATCCTCGGCACCTGGTTCGGTGCCTGGGCCGGCTACCAGTGGGGCCCGTGGACCGGCGTCCTCGTCGGCATCGCCGGCGGTGCCATCGGCGGCCTGCTGCACGCGATCATCACGGTCACCTTCAACGTGAACCACATCGTCTCCGGTGTGGCCATCAACATCCTCGCGCTGGGCTTCACCCAGTACCTGTCGAACTTCACGTTCGCCGAGGCGGAGGGCGGCTCCTCCAAGCAGTCGCCGCGCGTCGAGGAGATCTACAAGATCACGGTGCCGGGGCTGTCCGACTGGATGAAGGACCTCCAGGGCAAGCACTGGTTCTTCGTCTCCGACCTCGCCGGCGTCATCGGCGGCCTGGTCACCGAGCTGTCGCTGCTGACCGTCGTCGCCCTGCTGCTGATCCCCGGCACCTGGTGGGTGCTGTGGCGCACCACCTTCGGCCTGCGGCTGCGTTCCTGCGGTGAGAACCCCGTCGCCGCCGAGTCGCTCGGCGTCAACGTCTACAAGTACAAGTACATCGCCGTGATCGTCTCGGGCGGCCTCGCCGGACTCGGCGGCGCGTTCCTGTCGATCGTCGCCAGCCCCATCTACCAGGAGGGGCAGACCGGCGGCCGCGGCTACATCGGTCTCGCCGCGATGATCTTCGGTAACTGGATGCCGGGCGGCATGGCGCTGGGCGCGGGCCTCTTCGGCTTCACCGACAGCCTCAAGCTGCGCGGCGGCGCGGAGAACGTCCACGCCATGCTGCTGCTGGTCGCGATCCTGCTCACGCTCCTCCTCGCCTGGCAGCTGTACAAGAAGAAGTACGTCCAGGCCGGCATCTCGGGCGCCTTCGCCGTGCTGCTGTACCTCTGGTACGCCTTCACGGACTCCGTGCCCAGCCAGTTCGTGGACGCCGCCCCGTACCTGACGACGCTCTTCGTGCTCGTCCTGTCGGCGCAGCGCCTGCGCATGCCCAAGGCGGACGGCATGCCGTACCGCAAGGGTCAGGGCAAGTGACCCCGCCCCAGGCGGCGGACTGGGAAGCCCTGCGGACGTACGCCCGGGACGCGATGACCCGGGCGTACGCCCCCTACTCCGGCTTCCCGGTCGGCGTCGCGGCCCTGGTGGACGACGGCCGCGTCGTGACCGGCTGCAACGTCGAGAACGCCAGCTACGGCCTCGGCCTGTGCGCCGAGTGCGGTCTGGTCTCCTCCCTCCAGGCCACGGGCGGCGGCCGGCTCACGCACTTCACGTGCGTGGACGGCAAGGGCGAGATCCTCGTCCCGTGCGGGCGCTGCCGCCAGCTGCTGTTCGAGTTCGGCGGGCCGGAGCTGCTCGTCGAGACGCCGGACGGGATCCTGCCGCTGAGCGCGATGCTCCCGCAGGCCTTCGGGCCCGACCACCTGAGATAGCCGCGCCGACGGCCCTCCGCCCCCCGCCGGGGCGGAGGGCCGTCGGTTTCTCCTCCCCCACGTTCCACCCCTCATCTCTATGCGCGTAGAAGGAAGTCACCTCATGGACGTCATCTCCGTCATCCGGACCAAGCGGGACCGCGGTGAGCTGAGCCCCGAGCAGATCGACTGGGTCATCGACGCGTACACGCGCGGTGTCGTCGCCGACGAGCAGATGTCGGCGCTGGCGATGGCCATCCTGCTGAACGGCATGAACCGGGCCGAGATCGCCCGCTGGACCGCCGCGATGATCGCCTCCGGCGAGCGGATGAACTTCGACTCCCTCTCCCGCCCGACCGCCGACAAGCACTCCACCGGCGGCGTCGGCGACAAGATCACCCTCCCGCTCGCCCCGCTCGTCGCCGCCTGCGGCGCGGCCGTACCGCAGCTGTCGGGCCGCGGCCTCGGCCACACCGGCGGCACCCTCGACAAGCTGGAGTCCATCCCCGGCTGGCGCGCGCTGCTGTCCAACGAGGAGATGCTGAACGTCCTCGACACCACCGGCGCCGTCATCTGCGCGGCGGGCGACGGTCTGGCCCCCGCCGACAAGAAGCTCTACGCCCTGCGCGACGTCACCGGCACCGTCGAGGCCATCCCGCTGATCGCGTCCTCGATCATGTCGAAGAAGATCGCCGAGGGCACGGGCTCGCTCGTCCTCGACGTCAAGGTCGGCTCCGGCGCCTTCATGAAGAACATCGAGGACGCGCGCGAACTCGCCTCCACGATGGTCGCCCTCGGCACCGACAGCGGCGTCAAGACGATCGCCCTGCTCACGGACATGTCCACCCCGCTCGGCCTCACCGCCGGCAACGCCCTGGAGATCCGCGAGTCCGTCGAGGTCCTCGCCGGCGGCGGCCCCTCCGACGTCGTCGAGCTGACCCTGGCCCTGGCCCGCGAGATGCTCGAAGCCGCCGGGATCAAGGACGCCGACCCGGCCAAGGCCCTGGCCGACGGCTCCGCGATGGACGTGTGGCGCCGGATGATCTCCGCCCAGGGCGGCGACCCGGACGCGGCCCTGCCCGTCGCCCGCGAGCAGCACGTCGTCACCGCCTCCGCCTCGGGCGTCCTGACCCGCCTCGACGCGTACGCCGTCGGCGTCGGCGCCTGGCGCCTGGGCGCGGGCCGCGCCCGCAAGGAGGACCCGGTCCAGGCCGGCGCCGGCATCGAGCTGCACGCCAAGCCGGGCGACACGGTCACCGCGGGCCAGCCCCTGATGACCCTGCACACGGACACCCCGGAGAAGTTCGAGTACGCCCTCGCCTCCCTGGAGGGCTCCTACGACGTGGCCCCGGCCGGCACGGCCTTCTCCGCCACGCCGATCGTCCTGGACCGCATCGCCTGACCTGCGGCTTCCCTTTCGGGTGAACGGGATCGGTGGACGCTCACCGGTCCCGTTCGCCATGCTGGGATCGGTGCCAACAGCTTGAGGAGCACACCATGAGCGCACTCACCGTCCAGCAGGGGCCGACGAACGGCGACGGCTGGGACGACCTGATCCGTCTCTGGGAGGAGACGGACGGGCCGGAGGGCTGCAAGGTGGAGATCATCGAGGGGATCATCACCGTGGCACCATCGCCCGCCAATTCGCACAACGGGATCGCCGAGCGGATCCAACGGCGGCTCTATGCCGTCATCCCCGATGAATGGGGCATCTACCAGACCCTCGGCGTGGCCGTCCCCTCGCGCAGTGGCCTGTTCATCCCCGATCTGGTGGTCGCGCCGCGCGCCGTCACGGATGAGCCCGGCCACTTCGTCCCCGCCGCGTCCGCGGAATTCGTCGCCGAGGTCACCTCGAAGTCGAACGCGTCCCACGACCGCATCGCCAAGGCGGCGGCCTACGCCCACGCCGGCATCCCGCTCTACCTGCTCATCGACGGCTACGCCCCAGGCGGCCCGACCATCACCCTCTACGGCGAACCCAACGGCGGCGGCTACCGCGTTCTCCAGGCCGGCAAGTTCGGCGAGACCTTCCACCTCCCGGCCCCGTTCGACCTGAAGCTGGACACCTCCGCCTTCCCCACGCCGTGAGGTGAGCGCCCGCCGCCGATGAGTTCGGTCGGCCCCGGCAGTCACCCCTGCGTGGAGATCATGCGACTCGTCCTGCCCGGCCCCGGACCGGCCCCGCAGGACGTGGCGGGGTTGTGCGCCCGCCTGGAGCTGCTGTACGCGGCCGGCGCGGCCGCGGTGGTGTGCGACGCCGGGGCCGTCACCGCCCCGGGCCTGGGCGCCGTCGAGGCGCTGGCCCGGCTGCGGCTCACCGCCCGCGACCGGCCCTTCCGGGTCACCGGAGCGGGCCCGCCCCTGCGCGGTCTACTGAGCCTCGTCGGTCTCGTCGAGCTTCTCGGGGAGCCCGAAGAGCGGGAACCACCGGGCGGTGTCCAGGAAGGCGTTCAGCCCGACGATCCGCCCCTGTGAGACCTCCAGCACCTGGAGCGCCCACGGCGTGTGCCCCTTGCCCGAGGGGTCCGGCCGGTACTGGCCGAACGCCGGCATGCCGTTCGCCGTCGTCGGCACCAGCCGGGAGCCCTTGCAGCCGATGCCCTGGTTGAGGTGCCAAGCCGCGATGTCCGCGGGCCCCTGGAGCCACAGGTCGAACGGCGGCATCGACAGCACCGCGTCCTCGTGCAGCAGGGTGGTGAGCCGGGAGATGTCGTACGCCTCGAAGGCGGCCAGGTACTGCTCCAGCAGCTTCGCCTGGTCCGTGTCCAGTGGGTCCGCCGCCTCGGTCTCGCGGATCCGCTGATCGGCGAGCGTCGCCCGGGCCCGCTGGAGCGCGCTGTTCACCGAGGCCACCGTGCTGTCCAGGAGTTGGGCGACCTCATCGGCCTTCCAGGCCAGTACCTCGCGCAGGATCAGCACGGCCCGCTGCCTGGCCGGCAGGTGCTGGAGCGCCGCGACGAACGCCAGCCGGACGGACTCCTTGGCCAGCGCCATCTCCGCCGGGTCGGCGGTCTGCGGCAGCACCCGCCCGTCGGGCACCGGCTCCAGCCAGGTCACCTCGGGCCGCTCGCCGAGCACGGCGGAGGCCTGGTGCTGCGGGGCGGTGAGGTCCATCGGACGGGCCCGCTTGTTCCCGGCGCTCAGCAGGTCCAGGCAGACGTTCGTGGCGATCCGGTACAGCCACGAGCGCAGCGAGGAGCGGCCCTCGAACTTGTCGAAGCCGCGCCAGGCGCGGATGTACGTGTCCTGCACCGCGTCCTCGGCGTCGAAGGACGAGCCGAGCATCCGGTAGCAGTATCCGGTCAGTTCCACCCGGTAGCGGTCCATCGCGGCGTCGAGGTCCGCTTCCGGTGGTGTCGTCGCGAGGTCACTCATGGCTGCCGTCCCCAGAAGGATTCCGATGCTTCGGAACCTACCCGAGGGCACCGACAACGGCAGCCGCGAGCGACCGGGTCGATCAGGTTCCGGGCTTGCGCCCGTACACGAACACGTCCTCGCCGTTGCCCAGCATGCTCCAGTACGCCTTGGCGTCGGCGGTGGTCATGTTGACGCAGCCGCCCGACCCCGGCGGGTTCCACATGCTCTTGGGCGTCGAGTGGAAGGCGATCCCGCCGTCGAAGAACTGCGAGTACGGCATCGCGACGTTGTAGAGCGTCGACCAGTGGTTGATGCTGCGGTAGTAGATCTTCTTCAGGCCGGTCCGCGTCGGGGTTCCGGCCTTGCCCGTGCGCACGGGCACCGGCCCGTACTTCAGCGTCGCGCCGTCCTGGATCCAGGTCAGCTGCCGGGTCAGGTCGACGCACGCGATCCGGCCCAGGTTGGTCGGGCACTTCTTGTCGGCGTTCGGGTTCTTCCCGGCCGCCCGCTGCGCCAGCATCGTGTTCATCGTCTGCCAGGTCAGCGGTCCCGCGTACCCCGCGGTGGGGGTGATTCCGTGGGTGGCCTGGAAGGACCGGATGGCATCGCAGTCGGCCGCCGACTGAACGCCGTCCACCGGCCTGCCCAGGAACTGTTCCACCTGCCTCTGGTACGGCCCCGTGGTCACGTTGCAGGATGCGGCCTGGGCCGCCCCGCCTCCCGCGACCACCAGGGGCGCGGCCAGTGCCAACGCCCCGCCGAACACCACTGCTGCCCGTCTTTTCGCACGCGTGCGTATCGCGGCCATTCGCCCTCCCCATGTCCTGCACCGCATCTTGAGGCACGGATGCGCGCGAAGACAGGGGAAGTTGTGTAACGACCTGGGATTTCCCGGCACCGACCGCACCGGAACCCCTTTTGTCTCCTCCTGGCCCCTCCAGGACCCTCCCGCCTCAGCGGGCGGTCGCCGCCGACAGCGAGATCCGCCGCTCGACGCGGGCCGCGTGGGACCCGTAGAGGGTGATCGAGGCGACGCCCACCACCGCCAGTAGCGCGATGCCGACCGTGGCCGCCCACCCCGAGGCGTGGTACGCCAGCGCGCCCAGCGTGCCGCCCGCGCTGGATCCCAGGTAGTACGCGGACTGGTAGAGGGCGGAGGCCTGGGCCCGGCCCGTCCTCGCCGTGCGGCTGACCGCCGCGGAGGCCACCGCGTGGCCCGCGAAGAAGCCCGCCGTGATCAGCACCAGCCCGACCAGGATCGCGGGCAGCGAGTCCGCGAGGGACAGCAGCAGGCCCAGGGCCGTCGTCGTGACGGCCAGGTACAGCGCGCCGCGCCGCCCGGTGCGGGCCACCAGCTTCCCGGCGGCCGCCGAGGAGACCGTACCGACCAGGTAGACCAGGAACACCGAGCCGACGACGCCCTGCCCCAGCGAGAACGGCGCGTCCACCAGCCGGTAGCCGATCACCGTGTACACCGCGCCGAAGACGGTCATGAACAGCGCGCCGATCCCGTACAGCCGCAGCAGCAGCGGATCGCGCAGGTGACCGGCGACGGTACGTCCCACCGCGCGCGGGTTCAGCGAGGCCGGCCGGAAGAACCGGGCCCGGGGCAGCAGCACCAGGAAGGCCACCGCGCAGGCCAGCGCCATCAGGCCGACGCTCAACAGCCCGGCCCGCCAACCCCACAGCTGCGCCGCCCAACCGGTGACGATGCGACCGCTCATCCCGCCGATGGAGTTGCCCGCCACGAACAGGCCGATCGCGCCGACCAGCGCCTTCGGCCGGACCTCCTCCGCCAGGTACGCCATCGCGGACGCCGGGATGCCGGCGATCGCCGCACCCTGCACCGCGCGGAGCACCACCAGCCACTCCAGGTTCGGCGCGAACGGCACCAGCAGGCCGACGCCGACGGCGAGCACCATCGACCAGGTCATCATCCGGGTCCGTCCGAACCGCTCGGACAGCGCGCTGAGCGGCAGGACGAAGAGGGCGAGGGCGCCGGTGGCCGCGGACACCGTCCAGCTGGCCTGACCCGCCGTCACGCCGAACCCGGCGGAGATCGCGGGCAGCAGGGCCTGGGTGGAGTAGAGGAGGGCGAAGGTCGCCAGGCCCGCGGCGAAGAGCGCCAGGCTCATCCGGCGGTAACCGGGGCGGCCGGGGGAGAGGGGTCCGTCCGCGGTGTCGGGGGCGGGCGCGAGCGGGGACGACAGGGTGGAGGCACCCGAGGTGACGGGTGCCCCGGTATGAGCGGGAGGCATACGACGACCGTAGGCCCGCCTTTTTCATGCGTCCAATGCACAGATTCGCCATAATCGATCCACTCACGCATCACCACAGCTCAGAGCGGCGGATGTCAATGAACCGTTACGAAGAAGACATGGCCGTGACACGCCAGCTGGCCCCCCGGCTCGCCCATTTCGTGGCCGTCGCCCGGCACGAACACGTCACGCGTGCGGCGCACGAGCTGGGTGTTCCCCAGTCCACCCTGTCGCGGGCCATGGTCCGCCTCGAACAGGACCTGGGCGTCACGCTGTTCGCCCGCAAGGGCCGCACCGTCTCCCTCACCACGGCCGGTCGGACCTTCCTGGCCTCCGCCGAGCAGGCCCTCGAAGGGATCGCGCGCGCCGCCGAGTCCGTGCAGCAGGACGCCGACCCGGCCTTCGGCAAGGTCGCGTTCGGGTTCCTGCACACCCTGGGGCCGGAGACCGTGCCGGGTCTGATCCGCGCCTTCCGGTCCGACCACCCCCGCGTGCGGTTCTCCCTCGTGCAGAACTACGGCGAGGCCATGCTGGAGAAGCTTCGGGCCGGTGAACTCGACCTCTGCCTCACCTCACCGCTGCCCGACGCCCCCGACCTCATCGCCCGCCGGCTCGACGAGCAGCGGCTGCGCCTGGTCGTCCCGGACGACCACCGTCTCGCCGGGCGCAAGCGCATCCGGCTCGCCGAGGCCGCCGAGGAAACCTTCGTCACCCTCGAAGCGGGCTACGGCCTGCGCCGCATCACCGACGACCTGTGCGCGGAGGCCGGCTTCGCGCCCAAGGTCGCCTTCGAGGGCGAGGAGGCCGAAACCCTGCGCGGCCTCGTCGCGGCCGGCCTGGGCGTGGCCCTGCTGCCCCCGCCCGCGGTGCCCCGACCGGGGGTGGTCGAGCTGACGGTCACGGCCCCGCGCGCGGTGCGCGAGATCGGTGTCGCCTGGCTCGACGGACACCCGGACACCCCGCCGGTCGCGGAGTTCAAGCGCTTCCTGCTGTCCCGGCGCGGTCGCCTGATCGCGGAGTTGGAGCCCCCGGCCTGACCGGCCTGACCGGCCCGACGGCCCTCCCCGGCCGCGCCCCGACCGAGCCCCGGCGCCGGCGGCCCCGACCGCGCCCGGGCTCCCGACCGCGCCTACCGGGGCGGCGTCACGGCCGGGGACAACAAGTACCCGGCCTGGAAGCGCGACTTGGCGCCCACCGCCCGCATGATCTCCGCGATGTGCCGCTGGCAGGTCCGCTCGGACATGCCGAGGCGCCGCGCGATCACCTTGTCCTCCAGGCCCTCCGACAGCAGCCGCACGATCGTCTGCCGCAGCTCGTCCGAGATCGACCGGGCCGCGTCCGGGCCCACCGTCGTCGGGAACGGCTCGGCCCCCAACCAGGACCGCTCGAAGGCCGCCGTCATGAAGTGCACGACGTTCGGCTCGCGCACCACCAGCGCCGCCCCGGTCCGGTCCGGCACCGCCATCAACCCCGTGTGCTGGTCGAAGATCAGCATCCGCATCAGCCCGTCGCCGAGCGTGCGCACCTGCGCCCCCAGCGCCGTCACCCGCTCGACGTACGCCGCGGTCGGCCGCGAGTACCGGGCCGTGTGCTGGTAGATCGTCCGCATCCGCACCCCGCGCGTCAGCAGCGACTCGTCCCGCCCGACCGCGTCCTCCAACGTCTCCAGCGGCCGGCCCCCGCCCGGCTGCGAGGTCAGCAGCTCCCGTTCGCACCCCGCCGCCAGCTCGGTGATCAGCCCACGCACCGCGCCCAGGTCCGTCACCAGCTCCAGGTGCCCCGAACCGCTCAGCTCCCGGAACGCCGCCCCCGCCTCGTACGCCGGCACCAGCGCCTCCAGCCGCCCGCGCAGCCGGTCCATCTCGTCGTGGGTCTCCCGCACGAGCAGGGCCAGCGGGGCGAGCACCCGCGCGGCCGCCGCCCGGGGCGCCACCGCGCTCCACCGCTCCGGCCCGTCGCCCGGGGCCCGCTGGAGCAGCTGCGCCGCGGCCAGCTCGGTGATCGCCGCGCCCGCCCGGGCACCCAGCGCCGCCGTGGCCTCCGCCGCCGTGAAGGCGTGCCGCTCCACGGCGTACGCGTACAGGCGCCGCGCGGCGGGAGTCAGCTCGCCCATGTGGTCCCGGTGGTCCCCGCGGCCCCCTCGGCCCCCGTGGAGGCCCTCGGTCCCGTTCACCCCATCGACTCCGTCGGCATCGGCTGGCATATGCGTATTCGTCCCTGCATGTGACCGTTTATAAACCCCTCGTGTTCCCGCAAGGCGGCAACTCGACGCGTGCGCGGCCGCTCCCGGCATATGCCGAACCGGCACAGTGGGGGCACGGCGTGACGGGGGGAGCGCGGTATGCGGCAAGGACCGACCGGCCAACGGCACCAACCCGTGGCAGTCCTGCTGAGCCCGCGCCCCGCCGAGGTTGCCGCCGCCCGCCGAGCGGGCGCGCGCACCGTGGTGGTCGCGCCGGATCCATCGGTGCCATCCGACCGTGAGGGGGCGGAGCGGCGGGTACGGACGGACTGGCGCGACCACCCCCGCCTCGTCGAGGACGTCGGCCGACTGGCGGAGGTCCGGGGCGGTCGGGCCCGCGTCTTCGGCTTCGGCCCCGCCGCGACGCTGGCCGCGGCCCGCGCCAACGAGGCCCTCGGCCTGCCGGGCACCCCCACCACCGCCGTCACCGCCCTCATGGACAAGGCCGCCCTCCGCGCCCGCTCCAACACCCTGCACCCCGCCCGGCCGGTCTCCTTCGCCCGCTGCGGCCGCGCCGCGCTGCTCCCCTTCCTGACCACCCTCATCGGATACCCCTGCGTCATCAAGCCCCGAGCGGGCGCCGAAGGAGAAGGGGTACGGCTCGTCGGCGACGCGGCCGCGGCGGAGGCCGCCGCCCCGCAGTACCCGGAGATCACCGACCTGCTGGTCGAGGAGTACCTGGAAGGCCCCGAGCTGGCGGTTGAAGCCCTCTCCCGCGAGGGCCGCCACCGGATCCTCGGCTGGACCCGACGCCTGCCCGGCCCCGGCCTCACCGCGGCGGGCCACGACCTGCCCGTCGCCCTCGACCCGGCCACCGCCGGGGCCGTACGGAACCTCGTGCGCGGAGTCCTGGACCTCACCGGCCACCACGACGGCCCCTCCCACACCGAGGTCGTCCTCACGCCCCGCGGCCCCCGCCTGGTCGAGGCCCACGCCCGGCCCGGAGCCGAGGAACTGACGCAGCTGCTGCGCCTCGCGCACGGCACCGACGTGCTCGCCCTCGCGTTCGCGGCGGGGCTGGGCCTCCCGGAGCCGGTGCGCCGCCCCCGCGCCGCCCACGCGGGCCTGCGGTACGTGGACTTCCCGCCCGGTCGGAGGCTGGCCGAGGCGGGCCCCCGCCTGGCGGCGGCCCGCGCCGTCCCCGGCGTGGTCCGGGCGCGGCTGACGGTGCCGCCGGACACGGTCGTCCGGGCGGCCCCGACGGGTGGCCACCACCACGCCCAACTCCTGGCCACCGCCGCGACGGCCGCGTTATTGAGGAGCACCCTCGACGACGCCGCGGACCTGCTCGCGCGGGACCCGCGGGACCCGGCGCCGGGGCGGCCCTGCCGGCCGCCGCGTCAGCCCGACCGCGGCTTCGCGTAGTCCCCGAACCCCGTCCAGTCCAGGACCACGCACGCTTCGTCGCCCACGACCCAGGCGTCGTGTCCCGGCGCGACCTCCATGAAGTCACCGGCGCCGTACTCGGTGCTCTCGCCGTCGTCCATCACGATCTTCATCCGGCCGCTCACCATGTACCCCGTGTGCGCCGCCGTGCAGCGGTCCGTGCCGACCAGCGGGCCGACGTGTTCCGTCCAGTGCCATCCCGGCTCGAACACCGCGCGGCCCACCGGCCCGCCGTTCGTCATCAGCAGGTCCAGCCGGCCCGTGCCGTCCTGGAACGGCCGGGTCTCGTCGGCGCTGTCGAAGTTCCTGCGCACCAGTCCGGCCATGACGCGTCGCCGCCTCCCGGTGAGGAGTGCCCCGAGTCCACTCCTCACCCTACGCGCCCGCAACCGCCCGTGGGCGGGCGTGGTCAGCCCCGCAGGGACCGGCCGAAGCCCGAGGCCAGCGGCATTCGAAGGCCCAGCGGCGGCGGCGCCGCGAGGGCGTCCGTGACCGGCCGCGAGTACCGCCCCGACACCATGGCCCCCATCACGAAGTCCACCCCGAGGGCGACCACTTCGGCCTGGTGCTCGCGCAGCCCGTGCCCGTCGGAGTGCACCTCGAACCGGCAGGTGGAACGGTTCGCCTTCTTCGCCCGGACCGCCAGCAGGAAGGAGGACTCCGGGTCGCTGCGCGCGTCGTTCGTGCCGTGCACGATCAGGACCTGGCGCCCCGCGAGGTGCTTCACCGGTTCGGGGGAGTCCTCCCCGCCCGCGTCCCCGAGACATGGGGCCAGTGCCAGGACGGTGTTGACGGCGCCGTGGCCGCCCGCGCGCAGCGCCGCCCGGCCGCCCGCCCCGTACCCGGCCAGGCACACGGGAACGTCCCCGTACCTCCTCAGGGCCTCGTCCGCCGCCCAGCCGGCGGCCTCCTCCCGCGGCCCCGAGCCGTGCTGGACGGTGTGCGCGACCAGGCCGTCCGTCCCGCCCGCCCGGGCCAGCGCCCGCGCGAGCGGGCGCAGCGGGCCGGGGGAGAATCTGGACGCCCCGGGGAGCAGGAGCACCACACCACTGACCGTCGAAACCGAACCGTTCGCTCCGGCGGGCCGCCCCAGGCGGACCCCGCGCGCCGGCGGCGCATGCTGTGCCATGGCGGAACAGTCTCAGACCGCCAGGTGTACGCCACCCGTCCGGACGGTCACTGTTACATATCGGCGACCGTTGCCGGGGCTACGCTCTACGCGCGTAGGAGCTAGAGTGCCCAGATGACGAGCGAGACCCCCACCCTGCCCACGCCGGACCAGATCCGCCGCTCCCCGAAGGTGCTCCTGCACGACCACCTCGACGGTGGGCTGCGCCCCGGGACCATCATCGAGCTGGCCCGCGAGGTCGGCTACGAGAACCTCCCCGAGACCGAAGCCGACAAGCTCGGCATCTGGTTCCGCGAAGCCGCCGACTCCGGCTCCCTCCCGCGCTACCTGGAGACGTTCGCGCACACCTGCGCCGTCATGCAGACGAAGGAGGCGCTCTTCCGGGTCGCCGCCGAGTGCGCCGAGGACCTGGCCGAGGACGGCGTCGTGTACGCCGAGGTCCGGTACGCCCCCGAGCAGCACCTGGAAGCCGGCCTGACCCTCGAAGAGGTCGTCGAGGCGGTGAACGACGGCTTCCGCGAGGGCGAGCGCCGCGCCAAGGCCAACGGCCACCGCATCCGCGTCGGCGCCCTGCTGACCGCGATGCGCCACGCGGCGCGCGCGCTGGAGATCGCCGAGCTGGCGAACCGCTACCGGGACAACGGCGTCGTCGGCTTCGACATCGCCGGCGCCGAGGCCGGGTTCCCTCCCACCCGCCACCTCGACGCCTTCGAGTACCTCAAGCGCGAGAACAACCACTTCACGATCCACGCGGGCGAGGCCTTCGGCCTGCCGTCGATCTGGCAGGCCCTGCAGTGGTGCGGCGCCGACCGGCTCGGCCACGGCGTGAAGATCATCGACGACATCGAGGTCGCCGAGGACGGTTCGGTCACGCTGGGCCGCCTGGCCTCGTACGTCCGGGACAAGCGCATCCCCCTGGAGATGTGCCCGACCTCGAACCTCCAGACGGCCGCGGCCGCCTCGTACGCCGAGCACCCGATCGGTCTGCTGCGGAAGCTGCACTTCAGGCTCACCGTGAACACCGACAACCGGCTGATGAGCGGTACCAGCATGAGCCGCGAGTTCGAGCACCTGGTCGACACCTTCGGCTACTCGCTCGACGACATGCAGTGGTTCACCGTCAATGCGATGAAGTCCGCGTTCATTCCTTTCGATGAACGACTGGCCATGATCAACGACGTCATCAAGCCCGGTTACGCCGAGCTGAAGTCGGAATGGCTGTTCCGTCAGACGGTCTCGACCAGCGGTTCCGTCTCGGCCTAGGCCACGGCATGACGTACTGAAAGCGCCCGGGAGGAGCAATTCCCGGGCGCTTTCTCGTATTTGATGATGTTTGCGGTCGAGGGTTTCAAGTGACTAGTTTGCGGAGCCGCTCAATTCCCCGTCGCAAGGACGATCTTTCATGAAGCAGTCTGCTGCCAAGTCCCTCGGTGTCGCTGTCATTGGTGCCGCCCTCGCCGCGGGTGCCGCCGGCACCGCCTCCGCCGCCGGTCTTCCGGCCGCGAACCTGACGGACGCCCTCGGCGCCGTCACCAGCGCCACCAGCTCGGTCACCAACCAGACCCAGGAGGGGCAGGAGGGCCAGTCGTCCGACCCCGCCGCCCCCGTCACCGGCCTCCTCGGCGGTCTGCCCGCACTGGCCGGCGGTCTGCCCGTCGGCGGCTGACCTGCTGCGACGCGTACACGTGTGCGGCTGGCGCACGCCTCTTCGAGGAGGTGTGCGTCGCGCCGCGCGGTGTGCCACGATCGCCCGTAACTGCCGCTCGACGTACGGGGTGTGAAGTTCCGTCATGCGCATCAAGGCACGATCCACAGCGCCGGTGACGACGATCGCGCTGCTTCCCGCGCTGCTCCTGGCAGCGGTCGGATGCAGCAGCGCGGACTCCCCCGCGTCCGGCAAGGTCCCGGATCCCAAGGGCTCCGCCGCCGTCCCCGCCCCGGGTGCGCCCGGCGCGTCGGCGTCCGGCTCCGCGAAGCCCGGAGCCGCGCCCGTCGGACTGGAGCGGGCCGCCCTCGTCCAGGGCGACCTGCCCGGCTACCAGGTGTCCGCCCAGGGCAAGAACCCCAACGCCCCCGACGGCCAGCCGCAGGCCGACAAGAAGGCCTGCCAGCCCCTCGCCGACATCATGGGCGACAAGCCCGACCCGGCCGCGCGCGAGACCGTGAACCGCGGCATCGGCTCCCAGAAGCAGGTCGGCCTCGCCGTCTCCGCCTCCGTCAGCTCCTACTCCGAGGACGACGCCAAGCGGCTCGTCTCCCGGCTGCGCGACGCCGTCGCCGCCTGCGGCACCGGATTCGCCGCCACCGTGGAGAAGCAGACCGGCAGCTACCGGGACGTGAAGGCGGTCCCGTACAGGACCGCGGCGGACGAGAGCGTCAGCTGGACCACGATCGCCGCCGCCGGCGGGGTCTCGGCCCAGGTGCACCTGGTCGTCGCGCGGGAGGGCGACACCGTCGTCCGGCTGATGGCGCTCAACGTCGCCGGCGCCGGTCAGCAGGCGACCGTCCCGCAGGAGGTCGCCGACAAGCAGCTGGAGAAGGTCGCCAAGGCCGGCTGACCGGCGGAACTACCAGGCGGTGCCGGCGACGCCCGTGGTCCCGTGCTTCTCGTTGGGCAGCAGCAGCCACAGCGCCAGGTAGATCAGGAACTGCGGGCCGGGCAGCAGGCACGAGACCACGAAGATGATCCGCATCGTCTTCGTCTTCATGCCGAAGCGCCGCGCGAGACCGGCGCAGACGCCACCGATCATCCGTCCGTCACGGGGGCGGGCAATCGCGCTCATGGCTTTCTCCTTCGTAGGGTGACCGCGCTCCGGGAAGCCCCTGCGCGATGCCTCAATACTCGCGCGGCACCGCCGAGAGAACCTCGGTCCAGCGGCCGAGCCCGACCCTGGTAATTCTCGGGGTGGGCCCCTGAGACCGCCTCATCCTGGCCCTCAGGGCCGGCACGACGGCCAGGTGCGCGAGCACCATTCCGGCGGTGTTCAGCAGCACGGAATCCACGTCCACGACCTGCCCGGGGACGGCCGTCTGCAGCATTTCGATGGAGAGGGAGACCAGTACGCCGGCTGCGGCGGTCCGGGCCAACGAGGACCACGCGGACAGCGGCGTGGGCGCGAGCCGCCCCCCGGCCAGCGGCAGCAGCACCCCCAGCGGTGCCAGCAGGGCCAGCCCCTCGCCGATCCGCCGGGCGGCCTCCAGCGGCCCGTACGCCAGGTCCGCCCTGATCCCCTCCAGCGGGGTCAGATTGGCGGCGGCGGCCCAGGGCACGTCCAGTGGACGCAGGGTCAGCCATGCCACGAGGACCAGATGCGCGGCCAGCAGGGCCCCGCTCAGGATTCGGGGCCGGAGCGGGAGCTGTGTGGCGGTGGCGGCGCTGCCGCTGCCCTCATGACGGTGCACACCTGCGAGGACGCGCCCCCCGGTGGCGGTGGTTCCGCCTCAGCCGGTGACGAGCAGCACGATCAGCAGCACCACGCCCGCGACGGCCGGCGCGATGATCTCGAAGGACCACGTCACGTCGACGGAGCCCTGTGCGCCGGGCCGCGCCGCACCGCGCTCCGCGAGCTCGCGCAGTTCGTCGACGACCTTGTCGGCCGAGGCCCGCTCCGGCTCCTTCGGTGCGGCGTCGCCGTCCTTCGCCGTTCCCCTGCCGCTGAGCGCCTCCCGCCGGCTGAGCTGCCGACTGGCCTTCTTGCGTTCGCGCAGCGACACGGGGACCGACCAGAGCTGGTACTTCGACCCCTCCGCCAGGACCTCCGCCGAGTACCCGGCGCGCACCGCGTCCACGGCGGCCCACGGCAGCTCGATGACGCGGAACGGGTTGCGCACCCGCATCCGGTCGTCATTGGCGAAGACGGCCGGTCGGATGGTGAAGGCCACGGTCAGCGGCACCGCGAACAGGGCGATGGCCAGCCCGATCCAACGGCCCGGGCCCTCGCCCCGTACGACGGCGTCCCCGCACAGCCACGCGATCACGGCGAGCATGAGCACCCCGGTGACGACGGCCATGGGGGAGCGGTAGACGCGGTCGTCGTAGACCGGCTCGTGGGGGGAGGGCGTAGTCATGCCGCCGATTGTGCCGTACGCACGCGCGAGCGCGACAAGGGCTCCGCACCGATGGCGGATGTCACGCCCATATGTGCACGGTGGGGGGTGACAGGAAGCTACGCGCGTAGATATGCTCCTCTGGTGACCATGCCCACCACCCTCACCGCATTCGCTGACGTGACGACGTCCGACAGCGCGCTGCGCCGCTTCCTGCACGGGTTGCCCGGCGTAGACGCAGTCGGCCTGGAGGCCCGCGCGGCCTCCCTCGGCACCCGCTCGATCAAGACGACGGCCAAGGCGTACGCCATCGACCTGGCCATCTCGATGATCGACCTGACGACGCTTGAGGGTGCTGACACCCCGGGCAAGGTCCGGGCGCTCTCCACGAAGGCCGTCCACCCCGACCCGACCGACCGCACGACGCCGATGACCGCCGCCGTCTGCGTCTACCCCGACATGGTGGCCACCGCCAAGGCGGCCCTGAACGGCGCCGACGTCAAGGTCGCCTCCGTCGCCACCGCCTTCCCGGCCGGCCGCGCCGCCCTGCCCGTGAAGCTCGCCGACACCCGTGACGCCGTCGCCGCCGGCGCCGACGAGATCGACATGGTCATCGACCGTGGCGCCTTCCTCGCCGGCCGCTACCTGGACACGTACGAGCTGATCAAGGCCGTCAAGGAGGCCTGCGTCCGCGAGGACGGCACGGCCGCCCGACTCAAGGTGATCTTCGAGACCGGCGAGCTGTCCACCTACGACAACATCCGCCGCGCCTCCTGGATCGGCATGCTCGCGGGCGCGGACTTCATCAAGACGTCCACCGGCAAGGTCGGCGTCAACGCCACCCCCGCCAACACCCTGCTCATGCTCGAAGCCGTCCGCGACTTCAAGGCGCAGACCGGAATCCAGATCGGCGTGAAGCCCGCCGGTGGCATCCGCACCACCAAGGACGCCCTCAAGTTCCTGGTCCTGGTCAACGAGACCGTCGGCGAGGACTGGCTGTCCAACCACTGGTTCCGTTTCGGCGCCTCCAGCCTGCTGAACGACCTGCTCATGCAGCGCCAGAAGCTGAGCACCGGACGCTACTCCGGTCCCGACTACGTGACGGTGGACTGATCACCATGGGTTCTGTTTTCGAGTACGCACCGGCTCCCGAGTCCCGCTCGGTCGTCGACATCGCCCCCGCCTACGGCCTCTTCATCGACGGCGAGTTCACCGACGCCGCCGACGGCAAGGTCTTCAAGACCGTCTCGCCGTCCTCCGAGGAGGTGCTCGCCGAGGTCGCGCAGGCGGGCGCGGCCGATGTGGACCGCGCGGTGAAGGCGGCCCGCAAGGCCTTCGAGAAGTGGTCCGCGCTGCCCGGCTCCGAGCGCGCCAAGTACCTCTTCCGCATCGCCCGGATCATTCAGGAGCGCAGCCGCGAGCTGGCCGTCCTGGAGACCCTGGACAACGGCAAGCCGATCAAGGAGACCCGCGACGCGGACCTCCCGCTCGTCGCCGCGCACTTCTTCTACTACGCGGGCTGGGCCGACAAGCTCGACCACGCCGGCTACGGCGCCAACCCGCGCCCGCTCGGCGTGGCCGGCCAGGTCATCCCCTGGAACTTCCCGCTGCTGATGCTGGCGTGGAAGATCGCCCCGGCGCTCGCCACCGGCAACACCGTCGTGCTGAAGCCCGCCGAGACCACGCCCCTGTCGGCGCTCTTCTTCGCGGACATCTGCCGCCAGGCGGGCCTGCCCAAGGGCGTCGTCAACATCCTGACCGGCCACGGCGACGCGGGCGCCGCCCTCGTCGCGCACCCGGACGTCGACAAGGTCGCCTTCACCGGCTCGACCGCGGTCGGCAAGGCCATCGCCCGCCAGATCGCGGGCACCGACAAGAAGGTCACCCTGGAGCTGGGCGGCAAGGGCGCCAACATCGTCTTCGACGACGCCCCCATCGACCAGGCCGTCGAGGGCATCGTCAACGGCATCTTCTTCAACCAGGGCCAGGTCTGCTGCGCGGGCTCCCGCCTGCTGGTCCAGGAGTCGATCCAGGACGAGCTGCTCGACTCCCTCAAGCGGCGCCTGTCCACCCTGCGCCTGGGCGACCCGCTCGACAAGAACACCGACATCGGCGCGATCAACTCCGCCGAGCAGCTCGCCCGGATCACCGCGCTCGCGGAGACCGGCGAGGCCGAGGGCGCCGAGCGCTGGTCCCCGGCCTGCGAGCTGCCGTCCGCCGGCTACTGGTTCGCCCCGACGCTCTTCACGAACGTCACCCAGGCGCACACCGTCGCCCGCGACGAGATCTTCGGGCCGGTGCTGTCCGTCCTGAGCTTCCGGACCCCGGACGAGGCCGTCGCCAAGGCCAACAACAGCCAGTACGGCCTGTCCGCCGGCATCTGGACGGAGAAGGGCTCGCGCATCCTCGCGGTCGCGGGCAAGCTCCGCGCGGGCGTCGTCTGGGCCAACACGTTCAACAAGTTCGACCCGACCTCGCCGTTCGGCGGCTACAAGGAATCGGGCTTCGGCCGCGAAGGCGGTCGCCACGGCCTGGAGGGGTACCTCGATGTCTGAGTCGTCGTCGACGCGTCTGAGTGTCTTCAAGACCTACAAGCTGTACGTCGGGGGCAAGTTCCCCCGCTCCGAGAGCGGCCGGGTGTACGAAGTGACCGACTCGAAGGGCAAGTGGCTGGCCAACGCCCCGCTGTCGTCCCGCAAGGACGCCCGTGACGCGGTCGTCGCCGCCCGCAAGGCGTTCGGCGGCTGGTCCGGCGCGACCGCCTACAACCGCGGTCAGGTCCTCTACCGCGTCGCCGAGATGCTGGAGGGCCGCCGCGAGCAGTTCGTCCGCGAGGTCGGCGAGGCGGAGGGCCTGTCCAAGTCGAAGGCCGCGGCCGTCGTGGACGCGGCGATCGACCGCTGGGTCTGGTACGCCGGTTGGACCGACAAGATCGGCCAGATCGTCGGCGGGGCCAACCCGGTCGCTGGCCCGTTCTTCAACCTCTCCACCCCGGAGCCCACCGGTGTCGTCACCGTCGTGGCCCCGCAGGACTCGTCGTTCCTGGGCCTGATCTCGGTCATCGCCCCCGTGATCGCGACGGGCAACACCGCCGTCGTGATCACCTCGGAGAAGGCCCCGCTGCCCGCCCTGTCCCTGGGCGAGGTGCTGGCCACCTCCGACCTGCCCGGCGGCGTGGTCAACATCCTGTCCGGAAAGGCCTCCGAGATGGGCCCGCACCTGGCGTCCCACCAGGACGTCAACGCGATCGACCTGGCGGGCGCCGACGCGGCCCTCGCCAAGGAGCTGGAGATCGCGGCGGCCGACAACCTCAAGCGCGTCCTGCGTCCACAGCCTGTGGACGACTGGAACGCCGACCCGGGCACGTCGCGCATGACCGCCTTCCTGGAGACCAAGACGGTCTGGCACCCGACGGGTTCGCTCGGCGCGGGCGGTTCCTCCTACTAGAGGCACCCCGCCCATGGACCGGCCCCGGCAGCGACCCCCGCGCTGTCGGGGCCTTCCCGTGCGCTCGACGCCCCGCCTCGCCCTACCCCTTCGGGAGCACCGGACCCAGCAGCGAGGACACCGCCGCCGTGGGCAGCTCACCGACCGACGGACCTCGCGTCAGGGCCCCCGTCACCATGCCCGTGCCGACGGACGGGAAGTCCGCGACCTGCGTGGCGACCCCGTTGTCGAGGGGGTCCACGCCGGTGTTCGCGAGCGGGTTCACCTTCAGGTTCGTGACCGGGTCGGTCACCCCCGCCAGCGC
The DNA here is from genome assembly GCF_024721315.2 of Streptomyces sp. Isolate_45. Lineage (GTDB taxonomy): Bacteria > Actinomycetota > Actinomycetes > Streptomycetales > Streptomycetaceae > Streptomyces. The sequence continues at coordinate 22,374 of NZ_JANFAK020000025.1, read as the reverse complement.
CGCGGGGACGGAGAGTTCACCGGCCTGGGCGCCGCCCGCCGCCATCGCCAGGGCCGCCCCGGCCATGGACAGGGTCAGCCCGGCGGCGCGGAGGCGCTTCGGAGGGGTGGGAGCTGCGTGACGTGCCATGGGTTCCCGCCTGTGGTCGTAGTCGCGTGCGCACACAGGGTAGTCGAGGCGGCTTCCCCGATTCCAACCGGCGGACCGCGCCCCGTGTGAGGCCCGTCGCAGGCGCCGTCACGGGTGTGCCGTTACGGCCGGTCATGCCTCACACTGGTGTCCCGTGAGCTGTTCATCTCCCCTCCCCACGCGCGTCGTGCTGCTGACCGGTCCCTCGGGATCCGGGAAGTCCTCGCTCGCGGCCCGTTCCGGGCTGCCCGTCCTGCGCCTGGACGACTTCTACAAGGAGGGGACGGACCCGACCCTCCCGCTGGTCGAGGGCAGTTCCGACATCGACTGGGACTCCCCGCTGTCGTGGGACGCGGAAGCCGCCGTCGCCGCCATCGCGGAACTCTGCTCCACGGGCCGCACGCAGGTGCCGGAGTACTCCATCGCGTCGTCCTCGCGCACCGGCACCGAGACCCTGGACATAGCGCGGACCCCGCTGTTCATCGCGGAGGGCATCTTCGCCGCCGACGTCGTGGCCCGCTGTCAGGAACTCGGCCTGCTCGCCGACGCGCTCTGCCTGCGCGGCCGCCCCTCGACCACCTTCCGCCGGCGCCTGGCCCGCGACCTGCGCGAGGGCCGCAAGTCCCTGCCGTTCCTGCTGCGCCGCGGCTGGCGCCTGATGCGGGCCGAACGCGGCATCGTCGCCCGGCACACCGCCCTCGGCGCCCACGCCTGCGGCCGCGACGAGGCCCTCGGCCGGCTGGCCGCCGCCGCGGCGGGCCGCCACCGCACCGCGACCACCTCGGCCTGACCCCCCGGCACACGAAAAGGCGGGCACGCGAAAAGGCGGGATCACGCGGACCCCCGGCCGCTTGATCCCGCCTCTTCTCCCCCCGCAAGCCCCCGTCCCACCCCCGTAGGACGGCCCCCTGGGCCCGTGGTCCTTGGTTACGCGACGAGCTCCCCGAAGGACTCCGCCTCGTCACGCCCGAAGCTCAGCACCTCGTCGTCCCGCAGCCGGCGCAGCGACCGCCAGATGCTCGACTTCACGGTGCCGACGCTGATGCCCAGGATCTCGGCGATCTCCGGGTCGGTCCGGCCCTCGTAGTAGCGCAGCACCAGCATCGTGCGCTGCGGCTCCGGGATCCGGGCCAGCGCCTGCCACAGCACCGCGCGCAGTTCCGTACCGCGCATCGCGTCCGTGTCCGAGGCCGTCTCCGGCAGTTCCTCGGTCGGGTACTCGTTGAGCTTGCGCCGCCGCCACGCGCTGATGTGCAGGTTCGTCATCGTGCGCCGCAGGTAGCCGCCGACGGCCGCCTTGTCGCTGATCCGGTCCCAGGCCCGGTACGTGGAGAACAGCGCGCTCTGCAACAGGTCCTCGGCCTCGTGCCGGTCACCGGTGAGGTGGAAGGCGGTGGCGAAGAGGGCCGCGCGGCGCTCCTGGACGTACGCCGTGAACTCGGCCTCCGAGGTGGAGGAAGGAGTACGCGGTGCGGGAACCGTCTGGTACTGGTTCGCGTCAATGGCTGTGACGTGCACCGGCCGCGGACGGGCGACCGGCGCCGTACGGACACCCGCCCGGCGGTTCACATCGTGCAGCCGCGTGACAACCGCGCTGGTCGTGGTGCTGTGCAGCGTGTTCATCTCGCGCCCCCCGTCGTGGAGTCTGCTTCGGTCCGTGTTGCGATGACAGAAGCCTGCCCGCCGGACATAACCGGGGTGTCCTTCGACTGTCACAGGCCTGTCACAGCGGATCGTGACCGGATCCGAGGCGCCCGACGGTCGAAGTCCCAACGGCCGATGGGACAGAATGAGCGCGTGCCTTTCCTGTTGCTGATCGAGGACGACGACGCCATCCGCACGGCCCTCGAACTCTCCCTGTCACGCCAGGGCCACCGTGTGGCCACCGCGGCGACGGGCGAGGACGGCCTGAAACTGCTGCGCGAGCAGCGGCCGGACCTGATCGTGCTCGACGTGATGCTGCCCGGTATCGACGGCTTCGAGGTGTGCCGGCGGATCCGCCGCACCGACCAGCTGCCGATCATCCTGCTGACCGCGCGCAGCGACGACATCGATGTCGTCGTGGGCCTGGAGTCGGGAGCCGACGACTACGTCGTCAAGCCCGTCCAGGGCCGCGTGCTCGACGCCCGGATCCGGGCCGTGCTGCGCCGGGGCGAACGCGAGGCGAGCGACTCCGCCGTCTTCGGGTCCCTGGTCATCGACCGGGCCGCGATGACCGTGACGAAGAACGGCGAGGACCTCCAGCTCACCCCGACCGAGCTGCGGCTGCTGCTCGAACTCAGCCGCCGGCCCGGCCAGGCCCTCTCGCGCCAGCAGCTGCTGCGCCTGGTCTGGGAGCACGACTACCTCGGCGACTCGCGGCTCGTCGACGCCTGCGTGCAGCGGCTGCGCGCCAAGGTCGAGGAAGTCCCGTCCTCGCCCACCCTGATCCGTACCGTCCGGGGTGTCGGATACCGGCTGGACTCGCCGCAGTGATCCGAGCCCTGTTCGCGGGCAGGCGCTGGACCAGCCTGCGGCTGCGGCTCCTGGTCGTGTTCTGCCTGGTCGCGCTGACGGCCGCCGTCTCCGCCTCCGGGATCGCCTACTGGCTCAACCGCGAGGCCGTGCTCACCCGTACCCAGGACGCGGCCCTCGGCGACTTCCGCCAGGAGATGCAGCTCCGGGCCGCGGGGCTGCCCGCCGAGCCGACGCCCCAGGAGATGCAGCGCACCGCCGAGTTGATGGCGGGCAGCAGCCCCGGGTACAGCGTCCTGCTGGTGCACGAGCGCAAGGACGGCCGGAAGGTGTTCGGCGCGGCGGGGGCGGCGACCTTCGGGCTGGACGACGTACCGAAGTCGCTCCAGCACGCGGTGAACGACCGGCAGAAGACCACGGCCGCCAACGACGCCGAGTACCACATGTACTGGCAGCGGACGAAGCCGCAGGGCAACCCGTACCTGGTGGGCGGCACGCGGATCGTGGGCGGCGGGCCGACCGGCTACATGTACAAGTCGCTGGCCACCGAGCGCGACGACCTGAACGCGCTGGGCTGGTCGCTGACCATCGCCACCGGACTGGCACTGCTCGGATCCGCGCTGCTGGCGCAGGCGGCGGCGCGGACCGTGCTCAAGCCGATCCAGCGGCTCGGGGACGCGGCGCGCCGGCTTGGCGAGGGCGAACTCGACCACCGGCTGGACGTGTCGGGCACGGACGAACTCGCCGACCTCTCGCACACGTTCAACAAGACGGCCGAGGCGCTGGAGAAGAAGGTCGCCGACATGAGCGCGCGCGAGGAGGCCAGCCGCCGCTTCGTCGCCGACATGTCCCACGAACTTCGCACGCCGCTGACGGCGTTGACCGCGGTGGCCGAGGTGCTGGAGGAGGAGGTCGACGACCTCGATCCGATGATCGCGCCCGCGGTGGGGCTGGTGGTGAGCGAGACGCGGCGGCTCAACGTGCTGGTGGAGAACCTGATGGAGGTCACCCGCTTCGACGCGGGCACGGCGCGCCTGGTGCTGGACGACGTGAACGTCGCCGACCAGGTCACGGCGTGCATCGACGCGCGCGCGTGGCTGGACGCGGTGGAACTCGACGCCGGGCGGGGGATCGTGGCACGGCTGGATCCGCGCCGCCTCGACGTGATCCTGGCGAACCTGATCGGCAACGCGCTCAAGCACGGCGGTTCGCCGGTGCGGGTGTCGGTGGCGTTGGAGACGGCCGACACCGACTGGCTGGTGGTGACCATCCGGGACAACGGTCCGGGCATTCCGGAGGAGGTCCTGCCGCACGTCTTCGACCGGTTCTACAAGGCGAGCGCCTCCCGGCCGAAGTCGGACGGCAGCGGTCTGGGCCTGTCGATCGCGATGGAGAACGCGCACATCCACGGCGGTGACATCACGGCGGAGAACGGGGCGGACGGCGGGGCCGTCTTCACCCTGCGGCTGCCGGGGGACGTGGGGAAGGTGAGCACGGATGACGTGGACGCGTAGGGCTCTGCCGAGGGTCGTGGCGGCGGTGCTGCTGTGCGGGACCTCGGCGTGCGGGATCCGGGCGACGACCGTGCCGGTGGACGTGGGCGCGGCCCCTTCGCGGGTGTCCTGCGAAACCCCGGAGCGGCCCGCCGGACAGAGCGGCGTGCCGGGGTTCCGGGCCACGGTGGAACTGGTCTGCGGATCGCAGCTGGTGGGCGTGGAGCGAATCGTTCCGGTGCCCGAGAAGAGGCCGGCCAAGGAGGCCGAGGTCCTGGTGGCGCAGGCGCTGCTGGAGCAGTTGGAGCGGACCTCGGCGGACGAGCGCAGCGCCGGCTTCACCACCGGGGTGAGCGGCGGCCTGGCGGTCGCCCCGCCGCGGACCGGGGACCCGGCGGGGACGGTCCGGCTCACCCGCCGGCCCGAGGACCTGCCGCCGGTGGCGCTGTCGCAGATCGTGTGCACCCTGGCCGGCAGCGACGCGATCTCGGCCGGGCCCGGGCCGGTGGTGCTGGGCGGGCCGGACGCGGACCCGCCGCGCGCCTGGGAGTGCACGGAGGCCGTCCGCTCCCGCCCGGAGTCGGTGCCGACGCTCGGCGAGCTGGTCCGGCCCTCGCCCTCCTGACGGACGCCGACGGCCCCCCGGGCCGGAGCTCGGGGGGCCGTCGGACGTCGTGGTGGGTCAGATCCCGGCGGCGGCCGAGAGGTCCTTCTTGATCGCGTCCAGGACGCCCTGGCCGCGGGTGCGGGCCGCGGCGAGGTCGGAGGCCCCCGCCACGGGGACCACGACCTCCAGGTAGCACTTCAGCTTCGGCTCCGTACCGGACGGGCGGACGATGACCCGGGCCTTGTGGTCGCCGTCGAGGTGGTAGCGCAGGCCGTCCGTCGGCGGCAGCGCGGCCGAGCCGACCGTGAGGTCCTCGGCCGAGACGACCCGCAGGCCCGCGAGGGAGACCGGGGGCTCCGCGCGCAGCGCGGCCATCGCGTCGGCGATCACCGACAGGTCGGAGACGCGGACCGAGAGCTGGTCGGTGGCGTGCAGGCCGTGGGCCAGCGCCAGGTCGTCCAGCAGGTCGGTCAGGCCGCGCCCCTGTTCCTTGAGCTCGGAGGCCAGCTCCGCCACCAGCAGGGCGGCGGTGATGCCGTCCTTGTCGCGGACGCCCTCGGGATCCACGCAGTAGCCGAGCGCCTCCTCGTAGCCGTAGCGCAGGCCCTCGACGCGGGCGATCCACTTGAAGCCCGTCAGGGTCTCCTGGTAGCCGACGCCCGCGGCCTCGGCGATCCGGCCCAACAGGCTGGACGAGACGATCGACTCGGCGAAGACGCCGCTGACGCCCTTGCGGACGAGGTGGGCCGCCAGCAGCGCGCCGACCTCGTCGCCGCGCAGCATGCGCCAGCCCGTGGGGGTCGACGCGTCCGGCACGGCCACCGCGCAGCGGTCGGCGTCCGGGTCGTTGGCGATCACGATGTCGGGCCGGACCTCGGCGGCCTTCGCGAAGGACAGGTCCATCGCGCCCGGCTCCTCCGGGTTGGGGAAGGCCACCGTCGGGAAGGCCGGGTCCGGTTCCGCCTGCTCGGCGACCAGGACCGGCTCCGGGAAGCCGTGCCGGGCGAAGGCCGCCATGACGACGTCCTTCCCGACGCCGTGCATGGCCGTGTAGACGGTCCGCACGCCCCGGGGCGAGCCGGGGGTCAGGACGGCGTCCGTACGGGCCAGGTAGGCCTCCAGGACGTCGTCGCCGAGCTCGTGCCAGCCCGAGTCCGGGCGCGGCACGGAGGCGAGGGTCTCGACGCGGTCGATCCGCGCCGCGATCTCGACGTCGGCCGGGGAGACGATCTGCGAGCCGTCGCCGAGGTACACCTTGTAGCCGTTGTCCCGCGGGGGGTTGTGGCTCGCGGTCACCTCGACGCCGGCGACGGCGCCCAGGTGCCTTATGGCGTACGCGAGGACGGGCGTGGGCAGCGGGCGGGGCAGGACGGCCGCGCGGAGCCCGGCGCCGGTCATGACGGCCGCGGTGTCGCGGGCGAAGTCCGCCGACTTGTAGCGGGCGTCGTAGCCGACGACGACGAGGCCGCCCGCGTGCCCCTGGGCCTTCAGGTAGGCCGCGAGGCCCGCGGCGGCCCGGATGACCACGCCGCGGTTCATCCGCATCGGGCCCGCGCCGATCTCGCCGCGCAGTCCGGCGGTGCCGAACTGGAGCGTGCCGGCGAACCGGTCCGCGAGTTCGGCGGTGTCGCCCGACTCGATGATCCCGGCGAGTTCGGCCGCCGTCTCCGGGTCCGGGTCCTCGGCGAGCCAGGCCCGCGCCCGGGTGATCAGGTCGTCCTGTACCTGTTCCTGCACTGCTTCCGCCTTACCTCTCGTACGTCGATCAGATGCGGGCGAGGACCTGCGTCAGCAGCGTGCCCATGCGGGCAGCCGAGTCGCGGCCGGCCTGGAGGACCTCTTCGTGGTTCAGCGGCTCGCCGGACAGGCCGGCGGCCAGGTTGGTGACCAGGGAGATGCCGAGCACCTCGGCGCCGGCCTCACGGGCGGCGATGGCCTCCAGCACGGTGGACATGCCGACCAGGTCGGCGCCCATCACGCGGATCATGTTGATCTCGGCCGGGGTCTCGTAGTGCGGGCCGGGGAACTGGACGTAGACGCCCTCTTCGAGGCTCGCGTCGATCTCCTTGCACATCGCGCGCAGGCGCGGCGAGTACAGGTCGGTGAGGTCGACGAAGTTCGCGCCGACGATCGGCGAGGTGGCCGTCAGGTTGAGGTGGTCGCTGATCAGGACGGGCTGGCCGGGCTTCATGCCCTCGCGCAGGCCGCCGCAGCCGTTGGTCAGGACGATGGTCTTGCAGCCGGCGGCCACCGCGGTGCGCACGCCGTGGGCGACGGCGGCGACGCCGCGGCCCTCGTAGTAGTGGGTCCGGCCGAGGAAGACCAGGGCGCGCTTCTCGCCGATCTTGTACGAGCGGATCTTGCCGCCGTGGCCCTCGACCGCGGCGGGCGGGAAGCCGGGCAGCTCGGTGACGAGGAACTCGGCCTCGGGGGCGCCCAGGGCCTCTGCGGCGGGGGCCCAGCCGGAGCCCATGACGAGGGCGACATCGTGGGAATCGACGCCGGTCAGCTCGCGCAGGCGGGTGGCGGCGGCGTCGGCGGCGGCGAAGGGGTCGGTAACAGATGCGTTCACGCGGACGAGCGTAACCGCTCTCGGCCTACGCGCGTAGATGGCGCAGCTCACGGTGTTCGGATCGTTGCCTTGTCGTTTCCACCGAATCGTCCCGGGGCCGGTCGGGACCGGGTCGAGACCGGGCCGGGATCCGGTCCGGGTTCAGCAGGGGCGCTTGCGGAGTTCCATCGCGTAGTCGTGCGGGGCGCCCGCGGCTTCGGCGGCGTCGGCGATCTCGCCCAGGTAGCGCGCCGAGGGCAGTCCGCCCTCGTACCCGTTGAGGACGTACACCCAGGCGGCCTCCTCGCCGTCGAGCGTGTGCACGCGCACCCGCATCCGACGGTAGATGTCCATCCCGACGCCCTCCCAGCGGTCCATGGAGTCCTCGTCCAGGGGAGCGATGTCGTAGAGGGCGACGAAGACCTGGTGGCGGGGGGCTTCGACGATGGTGGCGAGGGCTCCCTCCCACCCCATCTGCTCGCCGCCGAAGGTCAGCCGCCAGTCGTTGATCCAGCCCGTGCCGCGCAGCGGCGAATGGGGAGCGCGGCGCGTCATCAGCCGCGGGTCGAGGTTGCCGGCGTACGCGGCGTAGAGCGACATGTGGTCGAGAGTACGGGAGGGCCGGCCCGCCGCGCGTGCCCGGATGGCGGGACCGGGGGCGAAGCACCGTGGCGCGTGCGGGACAATGGAGCACGGAATGCATCCCCCGGGGAGACCCCCCGGAACACCGGCCGGGGCGGCAGCCGGCCGGGTAGACGTGAGGCGGACTTTTCGTGACCCGGATCGTGATCATCGGCGGCGGACCCGGCGGGTATGAGGCGGCCCTGGTGGGGGCCCAGCTCGGCGCGGAGGTGACCGTCGTCGACTGCGACGGTCTGGGCGGGGCGTCGGTACTCACCGACTGCGTGCCATCGAAGACCCTCATCGCGACCGCCGAGGTCATGACGACCTTCGACTCGTCGTACGAGGAGCTCGGGATCGTCGTCGCGGACGACACCCCGCACATAGAACAGGCCGCGCGCGTCGTCGGCGTCGACCTCGGCAAGGTGAACCGACGCGTCAAGCGCCTCGCGCTCGCCCAGTCCCACGACATCACCGCCTCCGTGACCCGGGCCGGCGCCCGCGTCCTGCGCGGCCGCGGCAAGCTCGGCGGGCCGCAGGGCATCGACGGAACGCGCGACGTCATCGTCACCGCGGCCGACGGCACGGAGACGATCCTCACCGCCGACGCCGTCCTGATCGCCACCGGCGGGCACCCCCGGGAGATCCCGGACGCGATGCCCGACGGCGAGCGGATCCTCAACTGGACCCAGGTCTACGACCTGGAGGAGCTCCCCGAGGAGCTCATCGTGGTCGGCTCCGGCGTCACCGGCGCCGAGTTCGCCGGCGCGTACCAGGCCCTCGGTTCCCGGGTGACCCTGGTGTCCTCCCGCGACCGCGTGCTGCCGGGCGAGGACCCGGACGCGGCCGCCGTCCTGGAGGACGTCTTCCGCCGCCGCGGCATGAACGTCGTCGGCCGCTCGCGCGCCGAGTCCGCCAAGCGGGTCGGCGACCGGGTCGAGGTCACGCTGTCCGACGGGCGCGTCATCACCGGCACGCACTGCCTGATGGCCGTCGGCGCGATCCCGAACACCAAGGACATGAACCTGGAGGAGTCCGGGGTCCGGCTCAAGGAGTCCGGCCACATCTGGACCGACAAGGTCTCCCGCACCTCCTCGCCCGGCGTGTACGCGGCCGGCGACGTCACCGGCATCTTCGCGCTGGCGTCCGTGGCGGCCATGCAGGGCCGGATCGCGATGTACCACTTCCTGGGCGACGCGGTGACCCCGCTCAACCTCAAGACGGTCTCCTCGAACGTCTTCACCGACCCCGAGATCGCCACCGTCGGCTACACCCAGGCCGACGTGGACTCCGGCAGGATCGACGCCCGCGTGGTGAAGCTCCCGCTGCTGCGCAACCCGCGCGCGAAGATGCAGGGCATCCGCGACGGTTTCGTGAAGATGTTCTGCCGCCCGGGCACCGGCATCGTCGTCGGCGGCGTGGTCGTCGCGCCCCGCGCGAGCGAGCTCATCCACCCGATTTCGATCGCCGTCGACAACAACCTGACGGTCGAGCAGATCGCAAACGCGTTCACCGTGTACCCCTCGCTGTCCGGTTCGATCGCCGAGGTCGCCCGCCAGCTGCACACCCGCAAGGCCGCGGGCGAGGCGTAGGAACCGCCAACCACCCCTCCTCACATGGAGGTTGGGGTGGCCGCGGGGCCTCGCCCCGGATTCCCGCCGGACGGGAGAGGCCCCGTCCGGCGGCGTATACCACTTGTCGACCGGTTTTACGGACAACTTCGGTATTCCGGTGCAAGGAGCTGAAAGCAGACGGTCACCCGGGTTACTGTCAGTTTCGTGTTCGCTGCAGAACGTCGCCAATTGATCCTCGAAATGGTGCGGGCCAACGGAGCGGTATCGCTCCGGGAGCTCGCCCGCGTCGTCCAGACCTCCGAAGTGACCGTACGGCGGGACGTGCGGGCGCTGGAGGCAGAAGGACTCCTCGACCGCCGGCACGGCGGTGCGGTATTGCCGGGTGGTTTCACGCGGGAATCCGGCTTTCCGCAGAAATCCCATCTCGCCACGGCGGAGAAGACCGCCATCGCCGATGTCGCGGCCGGACTCGTCGAAGAGGGCGAGGCCATCGTCGTCGGTGCCGGCACCACGACCCAGGAGCTGGCCCGCCGGCTCGCGCGGGTGCCCGGCCTGACCGTGGTCACCAACTCGCTGCTCGTCGCCCAGGCGCTGGCGCATGCCAACCGGGTGGAGGTGGTGATGACCGGCGGAACCCTGCGGGGCTCCAACTACGCCCTCGTGGGCAGTGGCGCGGAACAGTCCCTCCAGGGGCTGCGGGTCTCGCGGGCCTTCCTGTCCGGCAGTGGTCTGACCGCCGAACGCGGGCTGTCCACCTCCAACATGCTCTCCGCGAGCGTGGACCGGGCCCTGGTGCAGGCCGCGGCCGAGGTGGTGGTCCTCGCCGACCACACGAAGCTCGGCACCGACACCATGTTCCAGACCGTGCCGACGGACGTCATGACCCGGCTCGTCACCGACGAGCCGCCGCCGCACGACGACCGGGCGGGCACCGAGCTCCAGGCCCTCGCCGACCAGGGCGTACAGATCACCGTGGCCGGAGCGGCCGTGGCCTCCGGCGGAGGTCCCGGCGGCGGGGCGGGCGGCGACGGGATGCAGGGGCGCCGACCCCGGCGCGACTCCCCGCTCCCCGTCCAGCGGCGCGGCGGGCCCGGCGCGCTCCGGTCGGCCGCGATGGCCGAACCGAGCGAGCGGGCGAGGGTCGCGGACCTGCGCCGACGGTGACCGGACGGGTCGCCCGGACGCCGCCCGGAAGCGGCGGCCGGGCGACCCGTACCGGAACGCCGGCAGGTGCCGACGCCCGGGGCGTTCCGGACCGGAACCGAGTGCCCGGAACGCACCTCCCCGGCCGTCGGACGGCCCCCGACGCACGCCCCCGACGCACGCCCCGGACGCGCGAAGGCCCCGACCGGGCGGACCGGGCGGGGCCTTCGCGTACGGCGTGTCGCGGACGTCAGTCCTTGATCTCGCAGATGGTGGCGCCGGAGGTGACGGACGCGCCGACCTCGGCGCTCAGCCCGACGACGGTGCCGGAGCGGTGCGCGTTCAGCGGCTGCTCCATCTTCATGGCCTCCAGGACGACGACCAGGTCTCCCTCGTTGACCTGCTGGCCCTCCTCGACAGCCACCTTGACGATGGTGCCCTGCATCGGGGAGGCGAGGGTGTCACCGGAGGCGGCCGGCCCGGACTTCTTCGCCGCGCGGCGCTTGGGCTTGGCCCCGCCCGCGGCGGCCGTGCGCGCCAGGGTCATGCCCAGCGAGGACGGGAGGGAGACCTCCAGGCGCTTGCCGCCGACCTCGACGACGACCGTCTCGCGGCCGGGCTCGTCCTCGGTGTCCTCGGCGGCGGGAGCGGCGAAGGCCTTGATGTCGTTGACGAACTCGGTCTCGATCCACCGGGTGTGGACCGTGAACGGGTTGCCGCCCTCGGGGGCGAACGCCGGGTCGACGACCACCGCGCGGTGGAAGGGGATGGCCGTGGCCATGCCCTCGACGTTGAACTCGGCGAGCGCGCGGGCGGCGCGCTGGAGGGCCTGCTCACGGGTGGCACCGGTGACGATGAGCTTGGCCAGGAGGGAGTCCCAGGCCGGGCCGATCACCGAACCGGTCTCGACGCCGGCGTCGAGACGGACACCGGGGCCGGACGGCGCGTCGAACTTCGTGACGGTGCCCGGCGCGGGGAGGAAACCGCGGCCCGGGTCCTCGCCGTTGATGCGGAACTCGAAGGAGTGGCCGCGCAGGACGGGGTCCCCGTAGCCGAGCTCCTCGCCGTCGGCGATCCGGAACATCTCGCGGACCAGGTCGATGCCCGCGACCTCTTCGGTGACGGGGTGCTCGACCTGGAGGCGGGTGTTGACCTCCAGGAACGAGATCAGGCCGTCGGCGGAGACGAGGAACTCGACGGTGCCGGCGCCGACGTAGCCGGCCTCCTTGAGGATGGCCTTCGACGCGGCGTACAGCTCGGCGTTCTGGGCCTCGGAGAGGAACGGCGCCGGGGCCTCCTCCACCAGCTTCTGGTGGCGGCGCTGCAGCGAGCAGTCACGGGTCGAGACGACGACGACGTTGCCGTGCGAGTCGGCGAGGCACTGGGTCTCGACGTGACGCGGCTTGTCGAGGTAGCGCTCGACGAAGCACTCGCCGCGGCCGAAGGCGGCGACGGCCTCGCGGACGGCCGATTCGTAGAGCTCGGGCACCTCTTCGAGGGTGCGGGCGACCTTCAGGCCGCGGCCGCCACCACCGAAGGCCGCCTTGATGGCGATCGGCAGACCGTGCTGCTCGGCGAACGCGACGACCTCGTCGGCCCCCGAGACCGGGTCGGGCGTGCCCGCGACGAGGGGGGCCCCGGCGCGCTGCGCGATGTGACGGGCGGCGACCTTGTCGCCGAGGTCGCGGATGGCCTGCGGCGGCGGCCCGATCCAGGTGAGTCCGGCGTCGATGACGGCCTGCGCGAAGTCGGCGTTCTCCGACAGGAAGCCGTAGCCGGGGTGAATGGCGTCGGCCCCGGAATCGGCGGCGGCCTGCAGGACCTTCGCGATGTCGAGGTAGCTGGCGGCCGGGGTGTCACCGCCCAACGCGAAAGCTTCGTCTGCCGCGCGGACGTGCAGGGCATCCCGGTCCGGATCGGCGTAGACGGCTACGCTCGCGATCCCTGCATCCCGGCATGCCCGAGCAACGCGGACAGCGATTTCGCCACGGTTGGCGATGAGCACCTTGCGCACGATGGCTCCCTCCTTGAAACAAGCTGAGTTTAGGGATAGTCGACACGGCCTTTCGACCCTTTCCCGGAGGTGAGCTTGCCCACACGGAGCGTGATTCGAGGCAGGCTCTAGTCCGAAAACCCTTGTGTCGCCCCAGGTCAGGGAGATCCCAGACTGCACAGTAACCCTGATGGACGGCGAAGGTCTCTGTTCTGCGGGTCAGCCGCCCCCGCTGATTCTTTGTGGAGTCCCTACGAACGGCCTATGCATTCTTTGCGTGAGAGCCGTCACGGAGGGGCTCCGTAACGAAGCCGCCCCGACCCCTTGTCCACAGGTTTACTCGTTAGTAGCCTCCAGGTCGTCGAACACGCTTGTGCCGTGTCGGGGGATGGGGGCGTCGTGCTGCGCAGATTCGTGGCCGGGCTGGCCGCGGTCGTGCTCGCCGCCGAGGCGGCGCTGCTCGTACTCGTCCACCTGGTGCTGGGCCGGACCACCGAGAACCAGTCCATGTCCATCGCGGGCAGCGACCCGGACCTCATGTCCACGGCCACCTACGTGATGGGCGCCGGCATCGGCGCGTTCCTGTTGCTGTGCGCCGTCCTGCTCGCCGTCGCCGCCGTACGGGACCGGTCGCCGGGCCGCGCCGGCCGCGTCCTGCTGATCGTCGCGGCCGTCCTGCACGCGCTGCTCGGCACGCTCGCCGTCGGGTTGGCCGGCTGGCCGGTCTGGGGCGCGCTGATGCTGGTCCTGTGCCTGCTCGTGCTGAGCCTGCTGCTCTACGCCAGGACCGACGGGGACGCCCCCGGCGCCCGGCCGAAGGCGCCCACCGGGCCGGTCGGGGAGTTCAGGCCCACAAGTCCGTGATGGACACGTCCAGTTCGCCCAGCAGGGAGCGCAGCAACGGCAGCGACAGGCCGATGACGTTGCCCGGGTCGCCGTCGATGCCGTCGATGAAGGGTGCCGACAGGCCGTCCAGGGTGAACGCCCCGGCGACGTGCAGCGGTTCCCCGCTGGCCACGTAGGCGGCCACCTCGGCGTCCGTGGGCTCGCCGAAGCGGACCGTGGTGGAGGCGGTCGCCGAGACCTGACGGCCGGTGGCGGTGTCGACCACGCAGTGGCCCGTGCGCAGCACGCCCGACCGGCCCCGCATGGACTTCCAACGGGCGGTGGCCTCCGTCGCGTCGGCCGGCTTGCCGAGCGCCTCGCCGTCCAGTTCCAGCACCGAGTCGCAGCCGATCACCAGGGCGCCCGCGGCCTCCGGGAGGGCAGCCACCACGGCGGCCTTGGCCTCGGCGAGGGCCAGCGCCAGGGCGGCCGGCTCGTCGTGGTCCAGGGTGTCCTCGTCGAAGCCGCTGACGATCACGTGCGGGGCGAGCCCGGCCTGCCGCAGCAGGTTCAGCCGGGCGGGGGAGGCGGAGGCGAGGACCAGCGTGCGCGGGCTCGCGGGCAGTGGGGTTGCGGTCATGGGGGCCATCGTAGGGCGGCCCCGGAGAGCGTCTAGAACGGGGCGACGCCCAGCAGGTAGACGCCCACCACCATCGCGAGGACGAGGACCACGAGCAGCCGCCGGAGCATCGCCTGCGCGTCGCGCATGTCCTTCGGCGGCTCGTCCTTCGGGTCTGACCAGAGCATGGTTCGATCCTGGCGCCGGTACGCCGGTGGCGCCTGAGTACTCGTACTCAGGCGCCACCGTGCGTTCACGTCATCCTCGCCCTGCCCGTCCCGCGGCCGGGGGCGGGACGGGGCTCAGCCTTGGCCGGGCCAGTACGTACGACCCCAGGCGCGGGGCCCCGGCCGCGGCAGGCGGCGGCGGGCCACCCGGCCCGGCGCGGCCCACTCGTCCGGAACCCGGGGCGCGCCCGACGGGGCCGAGGCCAGCGCCGCCGCGCGCGCTTGGACCACCGCCAGTGCGGCGGCCAGCTCCTCGGGGGTCGGATTGCCCTTGACGACCTTGATCACCACAGAGACCTCCTCGGGGGCTTACAGGGGGATGTTGCCGTGCTTCTTCGGGGGCAGGGACTCCCGCTTGGTGCGCAGCTGGCGCAGGCCCTTCACCACGTGCGCGCGGGTCTCGGACGGCATGACCACCGCGTCGACGTAGCCGCGCTCGGCCGCCGTGTAGGGGTTGAGCAGGGCGTCCTCGTACTCGGTGATGAGGCGTGCCCGGGTCTCGTCGGCGGTGCCGGCCTGCTCCGCCTCGGCGATGGCCCGCCGGTGCAGGATGTTCACCGCGCCCTGGGCGCCCATGACGGCGATCTGGGCGGTCGGCCAGGCCAGGTTGAGGTCCGCGCCGAGGTGCTTGGAGCCCATGACGTCGTACGCGCCGCCGAAGGCCTTGCGGGTGATGACGGTGATCAGGGGGACGGTGGCCTCGGCGTAGGCGTAGATGAGCTTCGCGCCGCGCCGGATGATGCCGTTGTACTCCTGGTCGGTGCCGGGCAGGAAGCCAGGAACGTCCACGAACGTCAGCACGGGCACATTGAAAGCGTCGCACGTTCGGACGAATCGCGCAGCCTTCTCGGAGGCGTTGATGTCCAGGCAGCCGGCGAACTGCATCGGCTGGTTCGCGACGATGCCCACCGGGTGTCCCTCGACGCGGCCGAAGCCGGTGAGGATGTTCGGCGCGAACAGCGACTGCGTCTCCAGGAACTCCGCGTCGTCGAGCACGTGCTCGATCACGGTGTGCATGTCGTACGGCTGGTTCGCGCTGTCCGGGATCAGCGTGTCGAGTTCGAGGTCGGTACCGGAGACCTCCGTGTCCGCCTCCTCCGGGAACGCGGGCGGCTCGGAGAGGTTGTTCGACGGCAGGTACGCCAGCAGGGACTTGACGTACTCGATGGCGTCCTTCTCGTCGCCCGCCATGTGGTGGGCGACGCCGGACGTGCTGTTGTGCGTCCGGGCTCCGCCGAGTTCCTCGAAGCCGACGTCCTCGCCGGTGACGGTCTTGATGACGTCCGGGCCGGTGATGAACATGTGCGAGGTCTGATCGACCATCACGGTGAAGTCGGTGATGGCGGGCGAGTACACGGCGCCGCCCGCGCAGGGGCCGACGACCAGGCTGATCTGCGGGATCACGCCGGACGCGTGGACGTTGCGGCGGAAGATCTCGCCGTACATGCCGAGCGCGCTGACGCCCTCCTGGATGCGGGCGCCGCCGGAGTCGTTGATGCCGACGAGCGGACATCCGGTCTTCAGCGCGAAGTCCATGACCTTCATGATCTTCTGGCCGTAGACCTCGCCGAGGGCTCCGCCGAAGACGGTGAAGTCCTGGGAGAACACGGCCACCGGGCGGCCGTCCACCGTGCCGTAGCCGGTGACGACGCCGTCGCCGTAGGGCCGGGTCTTCTCCAGCCCGAAGTTGGTGGACCGGTGCCGGGCGAACTCGTCGAGCTCTACGAAGGACCCCTCGTCCAGCAGCAGTGCCACCCGCTCGCGTGCCGTCAGCTTGCCCTTGGCGTGCTGCTTCTCCACGGCGCGTTCGGAACCTGCGTGGGTGGCTTCCTCGACTCGGCGCCGCAGATCCGCGAGCTTGCCCGCGGTCGTGTGGATGTCGATCGGCTCTGAGGGTTGGGACATCGGGGTCGCGGCTCCCTGTGTGGTGTCAACTGCCTGGTCAATTGATTGACTGCTGCTGGCTACTGGTGCGTAGCGTATCGGCGGGCATGGCGCTCGGCAGTGCGGCGTTTGACACACCTACATTGACTTGCATGACGCCATCAGATGCTCCAACCGGAGCTTCCGCGGGACGCTGGTCGAGCCTGGACCGTCCTCCCCTGAACACCGCAGCCCTGCAGCGCGCCCTCGTGGTCGACGGGGGCCTGTGGACCTCCCTGGAGGTCGTCCCCGCCACCGGGTCGACCAACACCGATCTCGCGGCGCGGGCCGCCTCGCTGCCCGAGGGGGCGGTGCTCGTCGCCGAGGAGCAGACGGCGGGGCGCGGGCGCCTCGACCGCAGCTGGACGGCGCCGGCCCGGTCAGGGCTGTTCTTCTCCGTCCTCCTCAAGCCGGGGCCGGGCGTGCCGGAGGAGCGGTGGGGGTGGCTGACCCTGCTGGCCGGCGTGGCCACCGCGACCGGGCTGTCCCGGGCGGCGGGCGTGGACACCATGCTCAAGTGGCCCAACGACCTGCTGGTCGCCGTGGACGGTGACGAGCGCAAGACCGGCGGCATCCTCGCGGAGCGCGTCGCGGACGGGGTGGTCCTCGGGATCGGCCTCAACGTGACCCTCACGGAGGACGAGCTGCCCGTACCGACGGCCGGTTCGCTCCTGCTGGCCAAGGCGTCGGCGACGGACCGGGACCCGCTGCTGAAGACCGTGCTGCGCTCGCTGGAGCAGTGGTACGGGAACTGGCGCGACGCGGCGGGCGACCCCGGGGCCAGCGGCCTCCAGGAGGCGTACGCGGCGGGCTGCGCGACGCTGGGCAGGCACGTACGGGCGGACCTGCCGGGCGGGCGCACCCTCACCGGAACGGCCGAAGCGGTGGACGCGGACGGGCGGCTGGTGATCCGTACGGTCGAGGGCGAGCGGGAGGCCGTGGGCGCGGGCGACGTGGTGCACCTTCGGTCCGTGCGCTGACCCTGGCCGGGTGGGGGTGGGGGTTGGGGGGCTTGCTCCCGGCTCGCCGGGTCGGAGGGTGCGGCCGGGTTGCCGGGGGCTCCGCCCCCGGGCCCCCGCGCCTCAAGCGCCGGCGGGGCTGGAAGGTCGCCTCAAGCGCCGGCGGGGCTGGAAGGGTCGGTCGGATTTTCCGGGCGGGTCGGCTTTCCCGGTGGGGATGGCCGGGACCTTGAAGTGGAGGAGTGAGCTACGGCACACCTGCCGTATGGTTTAGGCGATCCCGGTCCTCCCGGTGATCACCCGGTTCGGCAGTGCGCACGGAATGGACAGGAGGCGGCCCTTGACCGTCGACGACCCTACGTCCAGCGCGTCCGGGGCCGGCTCCGGGAGCGGCCCGGGGACCCCCATCGGGCGGGACCAGCACACGCCGCACCACGAGGTCGACCACACGGCGCAGCCGACGGCCGATCCGCTGGCCATTCGGCTGGAGCAGCTGATCCTCGGTGCCGAGCGCCGGTACACGCCCTTCCAGGCGGCCCGTAGCGCCGGTGTGTCGATGGAGCTGGCCTCGCGCTTCTGGCGGGCCATGGGCTTCGCGGACATCGGCCAGGCCAAGGCGCTGACGGAGGCCGACGTACTGGCCCTGCGGCGGCTCGCGGGTCTGGTGGAGGCGGGGCTGCTGTCCGAGCCGATGGCGGTGCAGGTGGCCCGGTCCACGGGGCAGACGACCGCCCGACTGGCCGAATGGCAGATCGATTCCTTCCTGGAGGGGCTGACGGAGCCGCCCGAGCCGGGGATGACCCGTACCGAGGTCACGTACCCGCTGGTCGAGCTGCTGCTGCCGGAGCTGGAGGAGTTCCTCGTCTACGTGTGGCGGCGCCAGCTGGCGGCCGCGACGGGGCGGGTCGTGCAGGTCGCGGACGACGAGGAGATGGTCGACCGGCGCCTGGCGGTGGGCTTCGCGGACCTGGTCGGTTTCACCCGGCTGACCCGGCGGCTGGAGGAGGAGGAGCTCGGCGAGCTCGTCGAGGCCTTCGAGACGACGGCGGCCGACCTGGTGGCGGCGCACGGCGGCCGGTTGATCAAGACCCTGGGCGACGAGGTGCTGTACTGCGCCGACGACGCGGCGACCGCCGCGGAGATCGCGCTGCGGCTGATCGAGACGATGGAGGCCGATCCGCAGATGCCCGAGCTGCGGGTCGGGATCGCCTTCGGCACGGTGACGACGCGGATGGGCGACGTCTTCGGGACCACGGTGAACCTCGCGAGCCGGTTGACGTCCATAGCGCCGAAGGACGCGGTCCTGGTCGACGGGGCGATGGCCGAGGAGCTCGGCCGGACCGGCGCGGCGCCGCTCTCGGAGAAGTCGGCGGAGCTGGAGGAGGGCGGCGGCGCCTACCGGTTCGCGCTCCAGCCGATGTGGCAGCGGCCCGTCCGCGGACTGGGCGTCGTGGAGCCCTGGTCGTTGACGCGGAGGAAGCCTAAGATCCCCGGGTAACGTTCGTTAACCGGGAGGGTGGCGTGGCTGTGGACGAGGTCCGGTTCGGGGAGTTCGTCGCGGTGCGGCGCCACGGCGACGGCGGTGCGGTCGCCGAGCTGGTGCTGGACCGCCCCAAGGCGATGAACGCCGTGTCGACGGAGATGGCGCGCTCGATCGGCTCGGCGTGCGCGGCGCTGGCCGCCGACGCCTCCGTACGGGTCGTGGTGCTGTCCTCGACGCACGAGCGGGCCTTCTGCGTCGGCGCCGACCTCAAGGAGCGCAACTCCTTCTCCGACGCCGAGCTGGTGCGGCAGCGGCCGACCACCCGCGGGGCGTACGGGGGCGTACTGGAGCTGCCGATGCCCACCATCGCGGCCGTGCACGGCTTCGCGCTCGGCGGCGGCTTCGAGCTGGCGCTGGCCTGCGACGTGATCGTGGCCGACGGGACGGCCGTGGTCGGCCTCCCCGAGGTGTCCGTGGGCGTGATCCCGGGCGGCGGCGGCACGCAGCTCCTGCCGCGCCGGGTCGGGGCGGCGCGGGCCGCCGAGCTGATCTTCACCGCGCGCCGGGTCGAGGCCGCCGAGGCGCTCTCGCTGGGCCTGGTGGACTCGCTGGCCCCGGAGGGCGAGGACCGCACGGAGGCCCTGGCGCT
Organism: Streptomyces sp. Isolate_45; assembly: GCF_024721315.2. GTDB lineage: Bacteria > Actinomycetota > Actinomycetes > Streptomycetales > Streptomycetaceae > Streptomyces. The sequence continues at coordinate 3,124 of NZ_JANFAK020000025.1, read as the reverse complement.
GGCCGCCCGGATGGCGGCGAACTCCCCGGTCGGGCTGCGCGCGGCCAAGCGGGCCCTGCGGCTGGGGCACGGGATGGACCTCGCGGCGGGGCTGGAGATCGAGGACGCGGCCTGGCGGACGGTCGCCTTCTCGGGGGACCGGGCCGAGGGCGTGGCCGCGTTCAACGAGAAGCGCAAGCCGAACTGGCCCGGGCAGTAGCCGACGGAGCCGAATGCCGCACCGCCCATCACCGAATCGGACAAAACTCCCTAATCTGGAGTGATGGGAGTTGACGGGCGGCTGAGAGCCGTCGTGGGCCTCGCGCAGGCCATGGCGGCCGCCTGTGCGCCGCGGGACAGCGTCCGGGCGGCGGCGCGCGGCGCGCGCCTGGCGATGGACGGCTCCTTCGCCGCGATCTCCGCCTGGGAACGCGAGCGGGGTCGCCTGCGGGTCCTCGTCAACGAGGGGGAGCGGCGGGCCGGGGAGGAGGAGTTCCCCGAGGACGAGTCCTACCCCGTGCACGACTTCCCGGAGATCACCGAGTTTCTCCACGAACGCTGGGTCGGCGGCGGCGGACCCCACGCCTGGGTCGAGAGCGCCGTCGGCGAGCGCCCCGGGCGGCGGGGCGAGGCGCTGCGCCGCCGCGGCCGCGGGACCTGCGTGGTCGCGCCGATCGTGCTCAGCGGCCGGGCCTGGGGGGAGCTCTACGTCGCCCGGGACGAGGGGCTGCCGGACTTCGACGAGGACGACGCGGAGTTCGCGACCGTGCTCGCCGCCGTCGTCGCCGCGGGACTCGCGCAGAACGAACGCCTCGAAGAGGCGCGGCGGCTCGCCTTCACCGACCCCCTCACCGGTCTCGCCAACCGTCGGTCCGTGGACATGCGCCTCGACGAGGCCCTGGAGGAACACCGCCGGACCGGGGTCGTCGTGAGCCTGGTCGTGTGCGACCTCAACGGGCTCAAGAAGGTCAACGACACGCTCGGCCACGCCATGGGCGACCGCCTCCTCGAACGCTTCGGATCGGTCCTCAGCCTGTGCGGCGCGATGCTCGCGGGCACCCTCGTGGCGCGGCTCGGCGGCGACGAGTTCTGCCTCGTCAGCGTCGGACCGTCCGCCGACGAGGTCGTCCGCGTCACCGAGGAGGTGTGCCGGCGGGCCGCCGCGCTCGAACTCGGGGAGGGCGTGGCCTGCGGGGTCGCCTCCACCGGGGACCCCATCGGGCTCGTCAAGTCCTCCCGGCGGCTGTTCCGGCTCGCCGACGCCGCCCAGTACAAGGCCAAGGCGGCCCGCTCGCCGCAGCCCGTCGTCGCGGGTCGCGACACCGCCGTCGTGCGCCTCGCGGACACCGCCGAGCAGGAGGGCCCGGGCGAACGCCGCCGGTTCCGGGGCAGGGGGTGACGGCGGCGCGGGGCGGCGAGGAAGTAAGGGGTGGTCGTGCGGCTCGATCGTGACGATTCTGGGTGGTGACATGAAGGGATTCAGTCCGTAGGGTGCTGAATATGGATATGCACACTGTCGTGGTGGGGACGTCCGGGACCACCGCCGAGGACGTCATCGCCGTCGCCCGCGGCAACGCGCGGGTCGAGCTGTCCGGCGAGGCGCTCGAAGCCCTCGCCCGCGCCCGCGCCATCGTCGACGCGCTGGCCGCCAAGCCCGAGCCCGTCTACGGGGTCTCCACCGGCTTCGGCGCCCTCGCCTCCCGGCACATCAGCCCCGAGCTGCGCGCCCAGCTCCAGCGCAACATCGTCCGCTCGCACGCCGCCGGCATGGGCCCGCGCGTCGAGCGCGAGGTCGTGCGCGCCCTGATGTTCCTGCGGCTGAAGACCGTGGCCTCCGGGCACACCGGCGTCCGCCCCTCCGTCGCGCAGACCATGGCCGACGTACTGAACGCCGGGATCACCCCCGTCGTCCACGAGTACGGCTCCCTCGGCTGCTCCGGCGACCTCGCCCCGCTCTCCCACTGCGCGCTCGCGCTCATGGGCGAGGGCGACGCGGAGGGCCCCGACGGCGTCGTCCGCCCGGCGGGCGAGTTGCTCGCCGAGGCCGGCATCGAGCCCGTCGAGCTCCGCGAGAAGGAGGGCCTCGCCCTCCTCAACGGCACCGACGGCATGCTCGGCATGCTGATCATGGCCCTCGCCGACCTGGGCACGCTGTACACCTCCGCCGACATCACCGCCGCCCTCACCCTGGAGGCGCTGCTCGGTACGGAGAAGGTCCTCCAGCCCGAGCTGCACGCCATCCGCCCGCACCCCGGCCAGGGCGCTTCGGCCGCCAACATGGCCGCCGTGCTGAAGGGCTCCGGGCTGACCGGGCACTTCCAGGAGGAGTCCGCCCCGCGCGTCCAGGACGCCTACTCGGTGCGCTGCGCCCCGCAGGTCGCCGGCGCCGGCCGGGACACCATGGCGCACGCCGCGACGGTCGCCTCCCGCGAGTTGGCCGCCGCCGTCGACAACCCGGTGGTCCTGCCCGACGGGCGCGTGGAGTCCAACGGCAACTTCCACGGCGCCCCCGTCGCGTACGTGCTGGACTTCCTGGCCATCGCCGCGGCCGACCTCGGCTCGATCGCCGAGCGCCGCACCGACCGCCTCCTCGACAAGAACCGCAGCCACGGCCTGCCGCCGTTCCTCGCGGACGACGCCGGCGTCGACTCCGGCCTGATGATCGCCCAGTACACCCAGGCGGCCCTGGTCAGCGAGATGAAGCGGCTCGCGGTTCCGGCCTCCGCCGACTCGATCCCCTCCTCCGCCATGCAGGAGGACCACGTCTCCATGGGCTGGTCGGCGGCGCGCAAGCTGCGCACGGCGATCGACAACCTGACCCGGATCATCGCGATCGAGCTCTACGCGGCCACCCGGGCCATCGAGCTCCGCCACGGCCTGACCCCGGCGCCGGCCAGCAGGGCCGCCATCGGGGCGGCGCGCGCGGCGGGCGTGCAGGGTCCCGGGCCGGATCGTTTCCTCGCCCCCGACCTGGCCGCCGCCGACGCGTTCGTCCGCGCGGGCGGGCTCGTCGCCGCGGTGGAGCCGGTGACGGGCCCCCTCGCCTGACGGGCGGCGCACCCGACGCGGAAGGGGGGGGGGGGGGGGGGGGGGGGGGGGGGGGGGGGGGGGGGGGGGGGGGGGGGGGGGGGGGGGGGGGGGGGGG
>NZ_JANFAK020000256.1 GCF_024721315.2 Streptomyces sp. Isolate_45 | reverse complement strand
GCCGCCGCGGCGCGGAAGTCCTCCGACACCGGGCTGTACGTCGCCCTCGCCGCGGCCGTCCTGGTCCTGGCGGGCGGCGCGGCCTTCCTGGTGCTGCGGTCCCGCCGCGCGAACGCCGCCGAGTCCGCGCCCGCCGCGCCCGCGTCCCCCGACGCCCCGTAGCGCCCGCCCCACCCCCTTCCTCTTCTTCACGGTCCTTCAGGAGTACCCAGCCATGTCGTCGTCCCGCCGCCGTCCGATCGCCGTCGCGGCCGCCGTGCTCACCGCCGCCGCCCTCGGAACCACCGCCTTCGTCCTGCCCGCGACCGCCGACGGCAACGTCCCGGCCGTCGGCGCGCAGGTCGCCGCCGCACCCATTCCGGTGCTCGGCGGCACCCTCGACTGGGGGGTGCTGACGAGCCTGCGCGAGTACGTCAAGAGCATCGGCTCGGTCACCGCGCAGGACGGCGCCACCGAGATACCCGGAGGCTTCCGCTTCGGGCAGGCGACCGGCCAGTACGACAAGGACGGCGGCAACGTTGTCGCCGCGACCTTCAAGGGCCGGGTCGTCTTCGACGGGACCGCGCACGGGTTCGTCGTGAAGATGGAAAACTTCAAGATCAACAACAGTACGAAGAAGCTGACGGCCGACGTCACCAAGAACGGCACCCTCACGCGGGACGTCCCCCTCGCGGACGTGGCCTTCGCCGGGATGAACATGGCGGGCCTGTCGACCAAGCTGACCCCCGAGTTCGCCGCCGTGTTCACCCGCCCCGTTTACTCGGGTGCGGACGGCGACAAGGTGACGGTGGCGCTGGAGTTCCCGCCGCCGCCCGTGACCCCGCCGGTCACGCCGCCCGTCACGCCTCCGGTCACCCCTCCGGTGACCCCGCCGGTCACTCCGCCCGTCACGCCGCCGGTGACCCCGCCCGTCACGCCTCCGGTCACGCCGCCGGTGACCCCGCCGGTCACGCCGCCCGTGACGCCGCCCGTCACCCCGCCCGTCACCACGCCTCCCGCCGACGGCCCCCAGAAGATCCTCAGCGGCAAGCTCACCTGGGGCATCATGCGGTCCTTCCGCGAGTACGTCGGCGAGCAGGGCATCACCGCGTCCGGTGGCGCCGCCAAGAGCGGCAACACGTACGCGTTCGCCTTCGGCAAGGGCGAGCTCGACACCAAGAACCGGAAGCTGAACGCCGCCTTCGACGGAACCCTGCGCTTCGCGTACCCGGCGCACGGCCTCGACCTGACGTTCAGCAACATCCGCGTCGTCGGCAACGGCGGGACGGGCACGCTGACCCTCGACGCCAGGACGGCCGCGGGCCTGCGCAAGGACATCCCGTTCGCGACGCTCGACCTGTCGAAGGTCGAGTACAAGACCCGGGGCGGGCTGCTCGCCCTCAACTCGGTCCCCGCCGTCTTCACCGAGCAGGGCTCCGCCGTGTTCGCCAACGACAACGCCGTGCTGGACAAGTACAAGCCGGGCAAGCCGATGGACTCCCTCGACCTCTCGGTGGCCGTGGACAAGGACGTCACCCTCCCGCCGGCCGGCACCGGCGGCAGCGGTTCCTCGGGCGGCGGCAACTCGGGTGGCAGCAGCACCACCGGCGGCGCCGTGGGCGGCGGCTCGGTCGGTGGCGGCGGCTCGGCCGGCGGCGGTTCCGTCGGCGGCAACCTGGCCACCACCGGCTCCGAGATCCCGGCCGGCGCCCTCCTCGGCGCCTCCGGCCTCGTGGTCGCCGCGGGCGCGGGCGCGGTGTTCGCGGCCCGCCGCCGCCGTACGGCCCAGGTCTGAGGCGTGTTTGAATGCCCGCGTGAACGATCTGGATGTGCTCAAGGTCTTCTGCGCGGGTGACGGCCGCTTCGGCAATCCGCTCGGAGTGGTCCGTGACGGCCGCACCTGCCCGGACGACGCGTCCCGGCAGGCGCTGGCCGCCGAACTCGGCTACAGCGAGACGGTGTTCGTCGACGACCCCGAGCGCGGGGTCGTCGACATCCGCACGCCCGGCACCCGGATGGCCTTCGCCGGACACCCGCTCGTCGGCGTCGCCTGGCTGCTCGACATCGAGGAGCTCAACCCGCCGGCCGGGTCCGTGTGGGCCCGGGGTGACGGGGAGTTCACCTGGATCACGGCCCGCCCCGAGTGGGTCACGGACAAGCGCACGGAGCGGTACGCGAGCGCGGCCGAGGTCGACGCCCTGCCCGCCCCGCCCCCGGGCGAGGGCTGGCTGTACGCCTGGGCCTGGGAGGACGAGGCCGCCGGGCGGATCCGGGCCCGCGGCTTCCCCCGGCGCCCCGACGGCGCCGTCACCGAGGACGAGGCCACCGGCTCGGCGGCGATCCTGCTGACCGCGCAGCTCGGCCGCGCCCTGAACATCACCCAGGGCGAGGGCTCGCAGATCCTCACCGCCCCGGCCCCCGACGGCACGATCGAGATCGGCGGCCGCGTCCGCTTCGCCGACTGATCCCGAACACGACGGAGGGCCGGCCCGGTGCGCATCGCACCGGGCCGGCCCTCGTTCGCGTACGGGATCAGGCGCTGAGGCGGAACTGCTCGCCCAGCTCGCGGAAGACCGCGCCGTTGAAGTCGAAGGCGCGCTTGCACTCGTCGATGATGCGCTGCTTCTCCAGGTCGTCCGCGGCGATCGCGTCCAGCAGCTCCCGGTAGGTCCGCTTGAAGGCGGCCGGGTTGGAGATGTCCGCGAACACGTAGAACCGGACGCCGTCGCCCTTGCGCTCGAATCCCCAGGTGCGCTCCGCCTTGTCGCGGATGATCTGGCCGCCGGAGAGGTCGCCCAGGTAGCGCGTGTAGTGGTGGGCCACGTAGCCGCCGGGCCAGGACGTCGCGCACTCGGCGACGCGCTCGGCGTACGCCGCGGTCGCGGGCAGCGCGACCAGGCTCTCGCGCCACCCGGGCCCGCGCAGGTGGGCCAGGTCCCGCTCGATCTCGGCCAGGCGCATCAGCTCGGGCCTTATGAACGGCCCGGCCACCGGGTCCTCCCGGAGGGAGTCGGCCGCCTCCTCCAGCGCCCGGTACACGAACCACAGCTGCTCGGTGTAGCGGGTGTACGCGTCCACGCCGAGCCGCCCGCCGAGCAGGTCGCTCATGAACGTCGAGGTCTCGGCCTCGGTGTGCTGCTCGTGCGAGGCGACACGGATGACCGTGGAGAAGGCGTCCAAGACGGACCTCCGTTGAGGAAGGGGAAACAGGCGTGGGGGCAATGCCGCCACGCCCGATCTTCCTACTTAGGCTTGCCTAAGTCAATGTGTTCCCGACGCGTTGTCGGTAAAAGGGTCCGGATGGTTCATGCCTACGGCAAGGTCAGGATCTCCGCCCCGCTGTCCGTCACCACGAGCGTGTGCTCGAACTGCGCGGTCCGCTTGCGGTCCTTCGTCACCACGGTCCAACCGTCCTCCCACATGTCGTACTCGTGGGTGCCCAGCGTCAGCATCGGCTCGATCGTGAAGGTCATGCCGGGCTCGATGACGGTGGTGGCGTGCGGGCTGTCGTAGTGCGGGATGATCAGACCGGAGTGGAACGACGAGTTGATGCCGTGCCCGGTGAAGTCCCGGACCACCCCGTAGCCGAAGCGCTTCGCGTACGACTCGATGACCCGGCCGATGATGTTGATCTGGCGGCCCGGCTTGACCGCCTTGATCGCCCGGTTCAGGGCCTCGCGGGTCCGCTCCACCAGCAGCCGCGACTCCTCGTCCACCTCCCCGCACAGGTAGGTGGCGTTGTTGTCGCCGTGCACCCCACCGATGTACGCGGTCACGTCGAGGTTCACGATGTCGCCGTCCCGCAGGACGGTCGAGTCGGGGATGCCGTGACAGATGACCTCGTTCAGCGAGGAGCACAGGGACTTGGGGAAGCCCCGGTAGCCCAGCGTCGACGGGTAGGCGCCGTGGTCGCACATGTACGCGTGGGCGACCGCGTCCAACTCGTCGGTGGTCACCCCCGGCGCGATGAGCTTGGCGGCCTCTTCCATCGCCTGGGCGGCGATCCGGCCGGCGATGCGCATGGCCTCGATGGTCTCGGCCGTCTGCACCTCCGGTCCGGTGTACGGAGTGGGCGCGGGCTTGCCCACGTACTCGGGCCGGCGGATGTTTCCGGGAACGGAACGGACGGGAGAGAGCTCGCCTGGTACGAGCAGCGACTGGCCAGACATGCGAGCGAGTGTATCCAGCGGGGATGGGGCAGCATGGCTGACGAGAGCAGCATCGAGAGGAGCCGGACGACGATGGCCCTGTTCAAGAAGCGCCAGGTGGGCAAACCGGGCGAGTGGTACTACTGCCTGGTCCACAACAAGGTCGAGGAAGGCCCCGACTGCCCCGCCAAGGACCGCTTCGGCCCGTACGGGAGCCCCGAGGAGGCCGCCCACGCCATGGAGACGGCGCAGGAACGCAACCTCGAATGGCAGAACGACCCGAAGTGGAACGACAAGACCCGTGAGGAGGGCGAGGGCGGGGCCGCCACGCCGTAGCGCCCTCGCCGGTGTCGCCTACCAGCGGCTGGGCGGCGGGGCGGTCAGCTGATCGGCCAGCCGCGCCAGCCGCTCGCGCAACCGCCGCGGCCCCCGCCGGGCGGGCGGTCCGTTCTCCCCGGCCGCGGCGCTGACCAGGTGCTGCACCGTGTCCAGATCCAGCCCGGCGGTGTCCCGCGGAACCGACAGCGCCTCGTGCGCGAGGGTGCCGAGATCCGGGTCCCCACCGTCCAGCGCCAGTACGGTGGCCCCCGCGCGGCGGGCGTCGTGGACCCGCTCCAGCAGCCCCGCGCCGGGCCGATCCGGGGCCACCACCAGCAGCGTGTGCCCCCGCCGGGCCGCCTCCAGCCGTCCCAGCCCGACCGACAGGTGCGGCGGCTCGCCCGGCAGCACCCGGTGGCGCACCAACGTCGGCGCCAGCTCCGGCAGCCCCGACCAGGCGGACTCGTCCACCAGGTGGGCGGCCATGTGCCAGGGCTCGTACTGTTCCGTGCCGACCAGCAACAGAGCGTTGCCGGACGGTGCCACCGACCGCCGCAGCGAGCCGGCGAACCGGCGGGCCTCCCGCGGCCACTGCGTACCGGCGAGCACCTCGCGCAGCAGCGCGACCCTGACGGCGTCCATGGCGGCATCCTGCACCATCGGGCACCCCGGCAGGAGGGCTTCCCTCCACTTGGTCGTGCCCCACGGGACTCGAACCGGCGGCTACTCGGCAGTACCCTCGCCCCCATGACCTCCACAGACAGCACGCAGAAGCCGCCGGCCAAGGACCCCTGGGACCTGCCGGACGTCTCCGGCCTGGTCGTCGGCGTCCTCGGCGGCACCGGCGACCAGGGCCGCGGCCTCGCCTACCGGCTCGCCCGCGCCGGCCAGAAGGTGATCATCGGCTCCCGCGCCGCCGACCGGGCCGAGACCGCCGCCGCGGAACTCGGCCTCGGCGTCGAGGGCGCCGACAACGCCGACTGCGCGCGCCGCAGCGACATCGTGATCATCGCGGTGCCGTGGGAGGGCCACGCCAAGACCCTGGAAGCCCTCCGCGAGGACCTCGCCGGCAAGCTCGTCGTGGACTGCGTCAACCCGCTCGGCTTCGACAAGCAGGGCGCCTACGCCCTCCGGGTCGAGGAGGGCAGCGCCGCCCAGCAGGCCGCCGCCCTGCTTCCCGACTCCCGCGTCACGGCCGCCTTCCACCACCTCTCGGCCGTCCTGCTCCAGGACGCCTCCGTGGAGGAGATCGACACCGACGTGATGGTCCTCGGCGAATCCCGCGCCGACACCGACCTCGTCCAGGCCCTCGCCGCCCGCATCCCCGGCATGCGCGGCGTCTTCGCGGGCCGGCTGCGGGGCGCCCACCAGGTCGAGGCCATGGTCGCCAACCTGATCTCCACCAACCGCCGCTACAAGGCCCACGCCGGCCTGCGCCTCACCGACGTGTGAGCCCGCCTCCGGGGCCGCCCGCCGCGGCCCCGGCACCGGACGGCCGTGCCCCGGCCGTACTCGGCACGACGCATGGGGGACACTGGATGGGCTCGACCCCGTCCCGTGTCGCCGAGGAGCTGTTCCCGATGCCCCGCCTTGCAGTGTTCGCCGTTGTCGTCTGCGTCCTCGCCGTGGCCGCCGCCGTGGTCGCCTTCGTGGAGGGCAGCTTCCTCGGGATCATCTGGGTGCTGCTCGCCGGCCTGACGTCCAACATGGCCTGGTACTACGTGCGCAAGGCCAAGGTGGAGAAGGCCCAGAAGGTCTGAACCCCGCCGGGGCCGGCGCCCGCCGCTACTCGGCCGGGACCGCGCAGAAGAACCCGTCCGGGTCGTTCCAGAAGCGGTACAGCTCGCGGCCGCAGTACGTGTCCAGGTCCGACACGCCGAGCGCGCTCAGCACCCCGCTCACCGTCTCGAAGAAGAACGCGTTGACGGACGGGATCCACAGCAGCACGAACACGCCGATCAGCGCGAACGGCGCCAGCGGCTCCACCTCGCGGCGCACCCGGTGCGGCAGCCACGGCTCGATGACGCCGTACCCGTCCAGCCCCGGCACCGGCAGGAAGTTCAGGATCGCCGCAGACACCTGGAGCAGCGCCAGGAAGGCCAGCGCCATCCGGAACGGCACCGGCACCCCGTCCAGGGCGCCCAGCCAGAACGGCGCCGTGCACACCACGGCGAAGGCCACGTTGGTCAGCGGACCCGCCGCCGAGATCAGACTGTGCTTCCAGCGGCCCTGGATCCGACCGCGCTCGATGTACACGGCGCCACCGGGCAGACCGAGCCCGCCCAGGATCACGAAGACCACCGGCAGGACGATGCTCAGCAGCGGGTGCGTGTACTTCAGCGGGTTCAGCGTCAGGTAGCCCTTCGAACCGACGGTGATGTCACCGCCGTGCAGGGCCGTGCGGGCGTGCGCGTACTCGTGCAGGCACAGCGAGACGATCCACGCCGAGGTCACGAAGAGGAACACGGCCAACCCCGGGCTCGCCGCGTACCCGGTCCACACGGCCCAGCCCGTGACCGCCATGACGGCGACGACGCAGAGGAATACGGAACTGATCTGCCGCTCGCCGCGGCTGCCCTGGTGACCCATGCGGCGAAACCTACCCCGGCCCGTGCGCGGGCCGGAGTGCGGGGGCGGCGACAATGGGCCGGTGCATTACGCGATTCTCGGCACCGCCCAGGCCATCCGCGACGACGGGAGCACCGTCGCCGTCGGTGGCCCACGCCTGCGGGCCCTGCTGACCGCGCTCGCCCTGCGCCCGGGGCGGGCCGTCCCGCCCGCCCTGCTGGTCGCCGACGTGTGGGACGCGCAGCCGCCCGCCGACGCCCCCGCCGCGCTCCAAGCCCTCGTCGGGCGACTGCGGCGGGCTCTGGGACACGGGGCCGTGCGCTCCGCCGAGGGCGGCTACCTGCTCGACGCGCGGCGCGAGGACGTCGACCTGTACCGCTTCGAACGGCTCGTCCGCGAAGCCGCCGCCGCCCCCGACCCGGCGGGCGCCGCCGCCCGCTACGACGAGGCCCTCGCCCTGTGGCGCGGTCCGGCCCTGGCCGACCTGCCCGACCCGGCTGCCGAGGCCGCCCGGTGGGAGGCCGTACGCCTGGACGCGCGCCGGGGCCGGCTCGCCGCGGCCCTCGACCTCGGCGACGCCCCGCGGATCCTGCCGGAGCTGGCCGAACTGTGCGCCCGCCGGCCCCTGGACGAACCCCTCCAGGTACTGCGGATCAGGGCCCTGCGCGACGCCGGCCGACCCGCCGAGGCACTGGCCGCCTACGAGGACGTCCGCCGCGACCTCGCCGCCCGCCTGGGCGCCGACCCGGGCCCCGCCCTGCGTGCCCTGCACACCGAGCTCCTCAGCCCGCCCGTCCCGCCCCCTCCGCCGGCGTCGTCCTCCGTCGCGCCGGGCACCGCAGCCGCGGTCGGCG
>NZ_JANFAK020000255.1:116-8121 GCF_024721315.2 Streptomyces sp. Isolate_45 | reverse complement strand
TTTTTAAAAATTTTAGTTTTTTTATTAGTTTTGTTATTCTTTTCGGGGGGGGGCCACGGCACCGCCCCCGACGCCCGCAGGCCGCCGTCCCGGACCCGGCGCCGACGCCGGCCTCCCGGTGCCGTCGCCCGTCGCTCCGCCCGTCGCTCCGCCCGTCGCTCCGCCCGTCGCCCAGCGACTCACTCCGTCCGCCGCCGGCTGGGACGCTCCCGGTGGGCACGGCGGTGGTCCGCGCACCGGGTTGGACGCCGAGCGGGCGCGGCAGACGCGGATGGCCGTGGTCGGGGCGGTCACCGAGCGGTGGGCGCCCGAACAGGCCGGGCCCGTGCACGGGCACTGGCAGCTCGCCGCGCCCGTCGGTCCCGCCACCGACCTGTGGGCGCTCGGCGCGTTGCTGTACCGGGCCGTGCAGGGCCACGCCCCGTACCCCGAGGACAGCGTGGCCGAACTCGTCGAGATGGTGTGCGCGGAGGCCCCCGCGTTCGCCGAGGAGTGCGGCCCGCTGCGCCCGGTCGTGGAGTCGCTGCTGCGCCAGGACCCCACCGAGCGGCCCGACTTCGAGGAGCTCCGCGGCTGGCTGCGTTCCCTCGTGCGCTCCGCCCCGGAGCCCGACGGCGACTTCGGCGTGCTCCCGATGCCGGAACCCGACCCCGCCCGCCTGCCCCTCCCGCGCCGGCGCGGCGAACTGCACGGGCGGCACCGCAACCCGGCCGCGCCGCGCAAGCCGCGCGCCCTCGGCCGGACCCTGCTGGTCGGGGTCCTGGCCGTGCTCGCCGGTGCCGTGGCGTACGCGATGCTGTTCATGCCCCGGTCCGGGGAGCCGCAGGCCGGGGGGCAGCAGCCGACGGCGGCGCAGAGCCCGAAGCCCTCCGCCCCGGCACCCTCCGGGAGCGGTCCGGCGCGGCCGGAGCCGAGCCGGACCCCCGCCGGAACCCCGGAGTCCAAGCCCGCCCCGCAGACGGACGCGCCCGCCCCGCAGGGCTTCACCGTCCAACAGGACCCCGCGCACTTCTCGATCGCGGTCCCGGACGGCTGGGAGCGGCAGACGATCAACGAGGCCGGTCAGGTGCGCTACGTCCAGGGTCAGTTCACCCTGATCGTGGTGCCGGGCCGGGACCAGGTGGAGGGTGGCAATCCGGATCCGGTGGGCTACCAGAAGGACAAGGAGCCGGAACTGGCCCCGTACCGCAACTCCACCTGGGCGTCCGGCGGCGACGTGAAGTCCACGAAGGTGGGCCAGCAGTTGCGGGTCACCGGCCGGTACACCTGGATCGACGCGGCGGGCCGGTCCCTGTTCGCGCGGAACTTCGTCGTCGCGCTCGGCGGCAAGTACCACATCGTCATGGTCACGGGTCCGGAGGACAACCAGGACAAGGTCACCGACGTCTTCGAGAAGGCCACGGCGAGTTACAAGTCCGGGGGTTGACAAGAGACTGACGGCCTGTCAATACGGCAATTGCGTCACAGTGCTGCCCTACCGCCCCCGCGTGGTTTCGGCTCTGGCCGCAGGCTCCGTAATCTGGCCCGAAGTGCACAGAGCGGCGGGGTTTCGTGGAACAGCAGACAGGCGCGGGTGCGGTGCTCGCGGGCCGGTACCGGCTCGTGGAGCCCATCGGCAGTGGCGGCATGGGCAAGGTGTGGCGTGCGCACGACGAGCTGCTGCACCGGACCGTGGCCGTCAAGGAACTGACGGCGGGTCTGTACGTGGCCCAGGCGGACCGTGAGGTCCTGCACGCCCGTACCCAGAAGGAGGCGCGGGCCGCCGCACGGATCCAGCATCCGGCGGTCGTCACCGTGCACGACGTGCTGGAACACGACGACCGGCCGTGGATCGTCATGGAGTACATCGACGGCCCCTCCCTCGCCGAGGCCGCGAAGGCGGCGGGCCGCATCGAGCCCATGGAGGCCGCCCGGATCGGGCTGCACGTGCTGGGCGCGCTGCGCGCCGCGCACGCGGTCGGCGTGCTGCACCGGGACGTGAAGCCCGGCAACGTGCTGCTCGCGAAGGACGGTCGCGTGCTGCTGACGGACTTCGGCATCGCCGCGATCGAGGGCGACTCCTCCATCACCCGTACCGGCGAACTCGTCGGTTCCATCGACTACCTGGCCCCGGAGCGGGTCACCGGCGGGGCCCCCGACCCGGCCTCCGACCTGTGGTCGCTCGGCGCGACCCTGTACACGGCCGTCGAGGCCCTCTCGCCGTTCCGGCGGACCTCGCCCATCTCCAGCCTCCAGGCCGTCGTCAACGACGAACCGCCCGCCCTGCGCCAGTCCGGCGCCCTGGGCCCGGTCATCACCGCCCTGTTGCGCAAGGACCCCGCCGAGCGCCCCTCGGCGGCCGAGGCCGAGCAGATGCTGCTGCAGGCGATGGAGGGTCGGGAGCCCAGGGCCGCGCACGCGTACGTGCCCACCCGCGCGGTGACCGCCGAGGAACGCGAGCCCCAGGAGGAGACCCCCCAGGCACCGCCGGAGCCCGCGCCCGCCGGCCCGCCCGCGACCACCACCGCCCCCGTGCCCGCGACGGCCCCCACCGGGCCCGCCCCCGGGCGGCTCAAGCGGGCCGCCGCCGTGGCCGTGGTGGCGGCGCTGCTGGGTGGCGGCGGCGTGTTCGGCGTACTGACCTGGCTGGACAGATCCGACGACGGGACCACGGGCAAGAGCGGGTCGACGCCCTCGGCCGGTGCGCCCGACGTCGCCGGGTCCGGCGGCGACGCCGCGACCAAGCCGGTGCCGGCGGGCTGGAAGCGGGTCACGGACGAGGAGGGGTTCACGCTCTTCGTCCCGGAGGGCTGGCAGCGCCTGATGAACGGCAACCAGATCGACTACACCCCCGACAACGGCCGCCACGTCCTGCGGATCGCCATCGACACGACCCCGGACTACCCGAACCCGTACATGCACGTCCTCGACTTGGAACGCCAGGTCAAGCAACGCATGGACTACAAGCGCGAGATCCTGCGCCAGAACAACTTCCAGGACACCGCCCTCGGGGCCCAGTGGGACTTCAGCTGGACCGAGAAGGTGCAGTTCCCCGGACCACGCCGGGCCATCGAGCAGATGTACATGACGCCCGAGGGCGTCGAGTACGCGATCTACATGGCCGGGCCGGTCAGCGACTGGACGGAGCTGCGCCAGCAGTTCAACACCGTGCTCAGCGGTTGGCAGGCCGCGCCCAAGAAGGGCTGATCGCGCCACACCGCACCCAATGCGCCAGTGTTTGCTGGCAGACTTGGCAAAATCCGGTTACCCACGGGTACCCAAAGGCCTCCCGGCGGAATACGCTCACCGCCATGACGGACTCGCAGGCCCCCGCCGCCCCCCTCCGCAGCGCACCGCAGCCCACCAACCCGGTCGCCCCCGCCCCGGCAGGCGTCCGTACGGCCGCCGACGTGGTGACCCCCGACCTGGTCGCCCGGCTGACCCGCGGAGTGATCGGCTCCGGCCGGACCGCCAACCACACCCCCTTCACCGGGGACAAGCTGGCGGACCTGCCCGAAGCCACGCCCGAGGACGTGGCGGAGGCCTTCGAGAGGGCCCGCGCCGCACAGGGCGCCTGGGCCGCCGTTCCCGTACGCCGGCGTGCGGCCGTGCTGCTGCGCTTCCACGACCTGGTCCTCGACCGGCAGGCGGAGGTGCTCGACCTCATCCAGCTGGAGACGGGCAAGGCCCGCCTGCACGCCCACGAGGAGGTCCAGGCCGTCGCGGTCGCCGCCCGGCACTACGGCCGCAAGGCGCCCTCCTACCTGCGCCCCAAGGGTCACACCGGCGCGATGCCGACCCTCACCAAGGTGACCGAGCTGCGCCAGCCGCGCGGGGTCGTCGGCCAGATCGCCCCCTGGAACTACCCCCTCGAACTCTCCGTGGGCGACGCCCTGCCCGCCTTCGTCTCCGGCAACGCCGTCGTCATGAAGCCCGACACCGAGACCGCCCTCACCGCGCTGTGGGCCCGTGACCTGCTGATCGAGGCCGGACTGCCCGCCGAGGTCTTCCAGATCGTGCTCGGCGAGGGCCCGGTCGTCGGACCCGAGGTCGTCCGCCACGCCGACTACGTCTCCTTCACCGGCTCCACCCGCACCGGCCGTGAGGTCGCCCAGGGCGCGGCCGCCCGCCTCGTCGGCGTCAGCCTCGAACTCGGCGGCAAGAACGCCATGCTCGTCCTCGCCGACGCGGACGTGGAGAAGGCCGCCGCGGGCGCCGTCCGCGCCTGCTTCTCCTCCGCCGGCCAGTTGTGCATCTCCATCGAGCGGCTCTACGTCCACGCCTCGATCGCCGACGAGTTCGTCGAGCGCTTCGCCGCCCGCACCAAGGCCATGCGGCTCGGCAGCGCCCTCGCCTACGGCGCGGACATGGGCTCGCTGGTCGGCGAACGCCAGCTGGAGACCGTCCAGCGGCACGTGGACGAGGCCGTCGCCAAGGGCGCCACCCTCGTCGCGGGCGGCGTCGCCCGCCCCGACCTCGGCCCGCTCTTCTACGAGCCCACCATCCTCGACGGGGTCGAGGCGCCGATGGCGGTCTGCGCCGAGGAGACCTTCGGCCCGGTCGTGTCCGTCTACCGCTTCACCGACGAGGACGAGGCCGTCGACCGGGCCAACGCCACCAGCTACGGCCTCAACGCCAGCGTCTGGACCAAGGACGCCCGGCGCGGCCACTCCGTCGCGGCCCGCCTGCGCACCGGGACCGTCAACATCAACGACGGCTACGCCCCCGCATACGGCAGCGCCCAGGCACCCATGGGCGGCATGAAGGACTCCGGCCTCGGTCGCCGCCACGGCTCCGAGGGCATCCTCAAGTACACCGAGGCGCAGACGGTGGCCCACCAGCGCCTGCTGCCCATGGCCCCGTCGCTGGGCATGGACGACGCGCAGTACGCGCGGTTCATGACGCGCAGCCTCAAGGTCCTCAAGGCGCTGCGGCTCCGATAGGACGTCCGTCCGGGCCGTCCAGGCCCCTCCGACTTCGCCAGGCGCGACCGATTGGGAGGCACGGGAGTGTCGTACGAGAACGACGGCGGCCGCGGAGGCGGCCCGGAGGACGGCTACGACGAGGACGGCTACGACTACGACGTCCTCGTCATCGGATCGGGCTTCGGCGGGGCCGTCTCGGCACTGCGGCTCACCGAGAAGGGCTACCGGGTCGGCGTCCTGGAGGCGGGGCGCCGCTTCACCCGCGAGAGCCTGCCCCGCAACAGCTGGGACCTGCGGAACTACCTGTGGGCGCCGGCCCTCGGGCTGTTCGGAATCCAGCGCATCCACCTGCTCGGCAACGTGATGGTCCTCGCCGGAGCGGGAGTGGGTGGTGGCTCGCTCAACTACGCCAACACCCTCTACGTGCCTCCCGCGGCGTTCTTCGAGGACCGGCAGTGGGCGTCCATCACCGACTGGCGCGCGGAACTGGCCCCGTACTACGACCAGGCCAAGCGGATGCTCGGCGTGCGGCTCAACCCGACGCTCACGCCCTCCGACGTCCACCTCAAGGCGGCCGCGGAGAAGATGGGCGTCGGGGACTCCTTCCACATGGCCCCGGTCGGCGTCTTCTTCGGCGACGGCGAGGACGCCGGGGGTGCCGGGGGTGCCGGGGGTGCCGGCGGAGCGGCGCAGGGGCGGCGGGTGCGGCCCGGTCAGGAGACCGCGGACCCGTACTTCGGCGGGGCCGGGCCTTCGCGCCGGGCCTGCACCGAGTGCGGCGAGTGCATGACCGGCTGCCGGCACGGCGCGAAGAACACGCTGAACGAGAACTACCTGCACCTCGCCGAACGGGCCGGCGCCGTCATCCACCCCATGACCACCGTCACGGCGCTCTCCGAGCACCCCGACGGCGGCCACCGGGTCCGCACCGTCCCCACCGACCACCGCCGCAAGGGCCGGGCCAAGGTGCTCCGGGCCCGGTACGTGGTCGTCGCGGCGGGCACCTACGGCACCCAGACCCTGCTGCACACCATGAAGGACCGGGGTGAGCTGCCCCGCCTCTCCGACCGGCTCGGCGAGCTGACCCGGACCAACTCCGAGGGCCTGGTCGGCGCCCAGACCGACGACCGCCGCTACCGCAGGCGGCACGGCGGCGTCGGGCGGGTCGACTTCACGCGGGGCGTCGCGATCACCTCGTCCGTCCACCCCGACGCCGACACCCACATCGAGCCCGTCCGCTACGGCAAGGGCTCCAACGCCATGGGGTTCATGACCATCCTCCAGGTGCCCTACGGCGCGCACCGGGTGCGGTCCTGGTTCGCCCGCACGGCCCGGCACCCCGTGCAGCTGATGCGCGCGCTGTCCAACCGGCGCTGGTCCGAGCGGACGATCATCGGCCTGGTCATGCAGTCGGTGGACAACTCCCTGACGACGTACCGGAAGCCCGGCGGCATCGGGAAGGGCCTGCTGACCGCCCGGCAGGGCCACGGCGCCCCCAACCCCGTACAGATCGAGGAGGCGACGCGGGCCGCGAGCCTGCTGGCCGAGGAGATCAACGGCTTCGCGGGGAGCAACATCGGCGAACTGATGGGGACCCCGTTGACCGCGCACTTCCTCGGCGGCTGCCCCATCGGCGCCTCACCGCGGGAGGGTGTGGTCGACCCGTACCACCGACTGCACGGGCACCCGGGCATCTCGGTCGTCGACGGCTCGGCGGTCTCCGCGAACCTCGGGGTCAATCCGTCGCTGACGATCACGGCTCAGGCCGAGCGGGCGATGTCGTACTGGCCCAACAAGGGGGAGCCGGACCGGCGGCCCGCGCAGGGGGAGGCGTACGTACGGCTGGCGGCGGTGGAACCGAACCGGCCGGCGGTGCCGAAGGAGGCCTTCGGGGCGCTGCGGCTGCCGTTCCTGGCGGTCCCGGACGTGCCCCGCAGGCAATCGGAACCGGAGCAATGACGACGGTGAGCACCGCGCTCCCCCTCCGAGCGCGGTACTCACCGCAGTACATGAGTGACAGGCGGTCGCCGGAGAAGGTTGTACCGGAATCCCGTTCACACGGCTGTGGTGTCGGTCACACGGTGAAGTGCGCAACTGTGAAGGCCGTCCGGCGGTCAAGGGTGCATGAGACAGCGCATCGCCCTGCTGGCCGTGTGCGGCCTGTTCGCCGCAGGGCCGGCCGTCCCCTCCGCACACGCCGCGGAACCGGTGTTCCGGCTGACCGGGCCGGCCGCGCTGACCCTTGTGACGCACCCCGCGACGGGGGTTCCGCAGCCGACGCCGCTGGCCTTCCGCCTGGACCTGCCGGGCACGGGCGAGGACCTCGGGGCGGAGGGACCGTACGGCGCGGACGACGCGTTCGGCGCGGACGACGCGCCCGAGGCCGATGGGGTGGACGCTGCGCAGGGCGCGGCGGCAGCCGCCGGATTCCGCGGCGGTGACGTCACCTTCACCGTCGACCTGAGCGGCGTCAGGGGAGTGGCGGGCGTCCGCGAGGGCGGGCCCGCGCCCGTGGGGCGGTGCAGCGTCGCCGGCTCCGGCCTCGTCTGCGCCGAGCGGGAGGCCCGCCCGGGCACGAGCGTCGCCCTGGACCTGGAGGTCACCGCCGAACAGGGCGCCGGCGCCGGCGCGACCGGCACCGTCACGGTCACCGCCGGGGTGGCCGGTGTCACCGTCGCGACGGCCGTCACCCGGGTCACGGTCGGCGGCCCCGACCTGGTCGTGGAGGAACTGCGGCTCAAGCGGGACCCGAAGCCGGGCGAGAGCCAGCCGCTGCCGCTCGCCTTCGCGAACCGGGGCACGGGCCCGGCCCGGGGCGTGGTCCTCGAACTCACCACCACCCGCGGCCTCGACCTGGCGGAGCGCTACGACAACTGCGCCTACCGCACCGGACCGACCGCGACCACGGCGCTGTGCACCGTCGACGGCGACTTCGCGGCGGGCCGGGAGTACGAGCTGGCCGGGGAGTCGCCGCCGGAGGGGGAGTCACCGCTCCACCTCAGGGCCGCCCCGCACGCCCGCACCGAACTGCTCGGCTACGGCGTCACCCCGGCCGACCCGGGGCGCGCCGCGCGGTCGCCCGCGGACCGGCCCGCGCACGG
>NZ_JANFAK020000255.1:0-80 GCF_024721315.2 Streptomyces sp. Isolate_45 | reverse complement strand
TGGACAATCTCGGTTTGCGTCTTCTGGGTGTAAAATTGGGGGGGGGGGGGGGGGGGGGGGGGGGGGGGGGGGGGGGGGGG
>NZ_JANFAK020000254.1 GCF_024721315.2 Streptomyces sp. Isolate_45 | reverse complement strand
CCCCCCCCCCCCCCCCCCCCCCCCCCCCCCCCCCCCCCCCCCCCCCCCCCCCCCCCCCCCCCCCCCCCCCCCGGCCCGGTGTCGTTGTGCGGGTTCCCCGGGGCCCGGTGCCGTTACCGGACCATCTTGGACTGGAGCTTCGCCAGCGTCCGCAGGTCCAGGCCGAGGCCCTGCGTCAGATAGCCGTAGAAACCGCCGTAGTCGGCCTCCATCCGGACGGTCGCCGCGTCCAGGTAGTCCTGACGGACCTCCTGGAGCGGGATCAGCAGGTCGGGGTTCTGCATCCGGCCGGACTGCTTGAGGCCCGCGCGGACCTGGGCGTCGTAGGCACCGCGGAAGGTGTTCGAGGCCAGGTAGTCGCGCTCGGCGCTCGACTCGGGCACGGCCAGGGCGCGCAGCAGGACGTAACTCATCCAACCCGTACGGTCCTTGCCGGACGTGCAGTGGTACAGCAGCGGCCCCTGGTCGCCGTTGGCGATCTCCCGCAGCGTGGCCGCGAACTGCGCCCGGTTCTCGGGGCTCGTCACGAAGGTGCGGTAGATGTCGCGCATGTAGGCCTCGGCGCGGCCGCCGCCCAGCATCTGCTCCTGCTTGACGGGGTCGCCGCTGCCGATCGCGCCGACGAGGGTCCCGTACAGGCCGAGGTCGCTGATCGGGCGGGCGGTGGCGGACAGGCCGGGTGGCAGCTTGTCGGCGCCGTCGTACTGGACCTCCATCGGGATGCGGAAGTCGATGGCCTTCGTGAGGCCGAGACCGGCGACGGTGGTGATGTCCGTCGCGGTCAGCTTGCTCAGGGCGTCGGAGCGGTAGACCAGCCCCTGACGGACCTGACCACCGGTGTAGGTGCGGTAGCCGCCGATGTCCCGGACGTTGACGGCGCCCTGGAGCGGAATCTGACGAATCGTTTCAGCCGACTGTTGCCAGCGCGGCGGCTGGAGGTGCCGGGCGCTGACCCCGGCTCCGGGTGCCGCCTGCGCGGACGCGGAGGCGGGCAGGGTTCCGGCGGCGAGCACGGCGGCGGCCGCCGCGATCACCAGACGGATTCGGGCACGGCTCATGTGGACGACTCCTGTGACGGAGAAGGGGGATCACCCTGGTGGTGGCAGGGTGCCGAGCACGTGTGGACCGCCGTGTCCGTACAGACGGTCCAGCACGGTGTGTGCCTCGGCCATGACGCGGTCGACGAGTTCCGCGCAGGACGGCAGATCCTCGATCACCCCCGCGACCTGGCCGGATGCCATGACACCGAGGTCCGTACGACCCTCGACCATGGACGCCTTGAGGAGCATGGGGGTGTTCGCGGCGAGCAGGACCTGGCTCCAGGACAGGTCCTTGCCGTGTTTCATCGCCAGGCCGTCGCGGACCATCGCGGACCACGACAGCCCCGACAGCTTCCGGAAACCGGCCGCGTGCCGGACCGCCCGCGCCAGCGCCCGGGCGCGGCCCGACCGCTCCAGGGCGTCGACCAGCTCGGTGCGCAGCATCCGGTGCGGCATCCCGTCGACGGCCGTGGTGACGGTGACGTCCTTCACCGCGGCCTTCAGGTACTCGGCCTTCACGGCGTCCGGGACGGTGGAGTCCGAGGTCAGCAGGAAGCGGGTGCCCATGGCGATCCCGGCCGCCCCGTAGGCGAGCGCCGCGACCAGGCCCCGTCCGTCGTGGAAGCCGCCGGCGGCGACCACGGGGATGTCCACGGCGTCGACCACCTGCGGCAGCAGCACCGTGGTGGCCACGTCCCCGGTGTGCCCGCCGCCCTCGCCGCCCTGCACGATCACCGCGTCCGCGCCCCAGGCGGCGACCTTCTCGGCGTGCCGGCGGGCACCGATCGAGGGGATCACGACGACGCCCGCGTCCTTCAGCCGGGCGATCAGCTCCCGGGACGGGGCGAGGGCGAAGGAGGCGACCTTCACGCCCTCGGCGACGATCAGTTCCACCCGCTCGGCGGCGTCCCCGGCGTCCGCCCGCAGGTTGACCCCGAAGGGCGCCTCCGTACGGGAGCGGACCTCCCGGACCGCCGAGCGCAGTTGGTCGATCGTCATCGTCGCCGAGGCCAGGATCCCGAGGGCGCCCGCGTTCGCCGCCGCCGACACCAGGCGCGGCCCGGCCACCCAACCCATGCCGGTCTGCACGATCGGGTGGCGGACCCCGACCAGCTTCGTGAACGCCGTCTCCACGGCGTCAGCCCCGCACTTCGCGGTCGCGCAGGCCCCGGGGGTCGATCACCTCGCGGATCAGCCGCAGTTCCAGGGGTGACGGCTCCCGGGTGTACGGGACCTCCCCGGTCACCGCGAGCTCGAAGCCGGTGGCCGCGCGGACCTGATCGACGCTCACGCCCGGATGTACGGAGGCCAGGCGCATCGAGCGGTCCGGTCCGGCGAAGTCGAACACCCCGAGGTCGCTGACGACCCGGGGCAGCCGGTGGAAGCGGGTCACCCCGGCCGCCTCGGCCCGGTCGTGGCCGACCCCGCTGACCATGTCGACGCGTTCGACGAAGACCCGGGTCGAATGCCTGGGGATCCAGTAGCTCACCGGGTTGTTCAGGGTGTTGACGGGCGCACCCCGCACCCCCAGGAGTTGGCGGGCGGGCCGTTCCCAGTCGCCGATGCAGGAGATGTTCTGGTTGCCGAACCGGTCGATCTGGCTCGCGCCCATCATCACGTGCCGCTTGCCGCCCGTGACCATCGTCAGGTGGCGGCGGTAGGGGAGCCAGCCCTCGGGGGTGCCGTCGAGGCCGATCAGCGTCGCCTCGCCGTCGGTCAGCAGCAGGTCGGGGGAGAACGTCCGCTTCGCGAGCCGGGCCCCGACGGAGGGGACCGGACCCATCGGGGCGGCGAGGACCTCGCCGTTGTCGCGCCAGGCCTCGGCGCAGGCGATCACGCAGTACTCGGCCCGGGTGACGGGGGAGGCGGCGGGGGCGCCGGCGGTGGTGCCGGACGGGGCTCCGGGCTGGGTGCTCAACTCTGCTCCTCGTGCCAGGTCCGGACGGCGGACTGGTAGTCGTGCTCGCCCGCACCGGACAGGAAGCGGGCGGCGAACTCGGGCCAGGGGGTGGACGCGTAGAGCTTCTGGAAGGCCTCGTCGCGGTCGTAGTCGGGCGCGCAGGAGGTGAAGTGGGCGCCGTTCGGGGTCTCCACGACCCCGGTGACCGAGTGCCGGCTGACGAGGAGGGACTGCGGGGGGCCCGCCTTGGACAGCTCGGCGGTCTCGACGAGCTGTTCGCAGGAGACGTACGCGGCGTCCGCGGCCTCGCAGAACAGGTCGTCGAAGTACGGGTCGGGGCCCAGGTACTGGGCGTTGCCCAGGCGATCGGCGCGGTTGAGGTGGACCAGTGCGGCGTCCAGGCGCAGGGCGGGGACGGCGACGAACTCCTCGCCGTCGGCGTAGGGGGAGGTCACGGTGCGCAGCTCCGGGTTGACCCGCATCACGTCGGAGCCGAGGCCGGCGCGGACGGGCATGAAGGGCAGCCGGTTCGCGGCGGCGTGCAGGCCCCACATGAACATGGCCTCGTCGAGCTCGGTGAGGGTGAGGGCGCCGCTCTCGCGGGCGGCCCGGAAGTGCGGCTCCAGCGGGATGGAGTCGAGGGTGGCGAAGGGGGCGACCAGCCGGCGGATCCGGCCGGCGGCGGCGAGCAGGCCCACGTCGGGGCCGCCGTAGGACACCACGGTGAGATCGGTGATCCCGGAGCGGAGCAGTGCCCGCACCAGGGCCATCGGCTTGCGCCGGGAGCCCCAGCCGCCGATGCCGATGGTCATGCCGCTGCTCAGCCGGCCGACCACCTCCTCGGGGGTCATCGTCTTGTCGCTCACGCCGTCCCTTCCTTCCCGAAGGTGTCGCGGACCCGGTCGGCGACACCGCTGAGGTTGGCCTCGAAGGTGAAGCCCTGCTCGAAGCGGTAGCTGCGGCGCACGTCCACGGGGTCGATGCCGTTGATGGCGGCCTTGGCCAGGCGGATCAGGTAGCCGTCCTTCCGCGCGATCTCGGCGGCCAGTTCCAGGGCCGCGTCCCGCACCTCCTGCCGCGGCACCACCTTCCAGACCGAGCCGTGCGCGTGCAGTTCGGCGGCGGTCGCGGTGCGGGAGGTGTAGTAGAGGGTGCGCATCAGGTGCTGGGGGACCAGCCGGGCCAGGTGGGTGGCGGCGCCGAGGGCGCCCCGGTCCAGTTCCGGCAGGCCGAAGGTGGCGTCGTCCGAGGCGACGATCGCGTCGGCGTTGCCCACCAGCCCGATGCCGCCGCCGAGACAGAAGCCGTGCACGGCCGCGACGACGGGGACCTCGCACTCGTAGACGGCGGCGAAGGCCTCGGCGCAGCCGCGGTTGGCCCCGATGAGGGAGGAGTGCCCGGTGTCGCGCTGCATCTCCTTGATGTCGACCCCGGCGTTGAAGCCGCGGCCGCCGGCGGCCAGGACGACGCACCGGACCGCAGGGTCGCGGCCGGCCGCGCGCAGGGCGTCGGCGAGGTCGTACCAGCCCTGCACGGGCAGCGCGTTGACGGGTGGGAAGTCGACTGTGACGAGTGCGATGCCCTTGTCCGGGCTGGAGGTGGAGACACCCATGAGCGGATCAGCTACCTTTCCACCAAACATTTGTTAGGTGAGGAAGGTAGCAGCCGATGGAGCTCAATGGGAGGGTCGTCGTCGTCACGGGCGGAACCCGGGGCGTCGGCGCCGGGATCGCCCGCTCGTTCCTCGCGGCGGGCGCGCGGGTCGTCGTCTGCGCGCGGCGCCCGCCCGCCGAACCGGTCGGGGCGGCCGGCCGGCAGGCCGATTTCACCGCCCTCGACCTGCGCGACCCGGACGCCGTACGGGAGTTCTTCGCCGGGGTCGCCGAGCGGTACGGGCGGCTCGACTGCCTGGTGAACAACGCGGGCGGCACCCCGTACCGGCTGCTGGGCGAGGGGGAGGCCGAGCGGCACGCGCGCGTCGTCGACCTCAACCTGGTGGCCCCGCTGACGGCCTCGCTCGCGGCGCATCCGTGGCTGCGCGCGGCGCGCGGCTCGGTCGTGATGATCGGCAGCGTCAGCGGGACCCGGCCCTCGCCCGGTACGGCGGCCTACGGGGCCGCGAAGGCGGGCCTGGAGAACCTGGCCCGGTCGATGGCCGTGGAATGGGCGCCCGACGTACGGGTCAACTCGCTGGTCCTGGGCATGGTGCGGACCGAACTGTCG
Source organism: Streptomyces sp. Isolate_45 (assembly GCF_024721315.2). GTDB lineage: Bacteria > Actinomycetota > Actinomycetes > Streptomycetales > Streptomycetaceae > Streptomyces. Next base: position 3,091 of record NZ_JANFAK020000254.1, on the reverse strand, counting down.
CACCTGCACTACGGCGACGAGGCGGGCGTAGCCGCGGTCGGCGCGACCGTGCCCCTGGGTCGGCTGGCCGAGCCCTCGGACGTGGGGGAGGCGGCGGTGTTCCTCGCCTCGGACCGGGCGGCCTACGTGAGCGGGGCGAGCCTGCTGGTACACGGCGGCGGCGAACGTCCGGCGTTCCTCGATGCGGCAACTGTCAACAAGGAGAGCTGAAATGGGCATGGCGGACGGACGCGTGGTCGTCGTGACGGGCGCGGGACGGGGGCTGGGCCGGGCCCACGCCCTGGCCTTCGCGGCGGAAGGGGCCCGGGTCGTCGTCAACGACCTGGGCGTCGGGCTCGACGGGCGGCCGGAGGCGGACGGGCCGGCGGCCCGGGTCGTGGCCGAGATCCGGGAGCGGGGCGGGGAGGCGGTGGCGCACGGCGGGGACATCGCGACGGGCGCGGGCGCCGCCTCTCTGGTGGAGTGCGCGGTGTCCGCCTTCGGTCGGCTGGACACCCTCGTCAACAACGCCGGGTTCCTGCGGGACCGGATGCTGGTGAACCTCGGCGAGGACGACTGGGACGCGGTCGTACGGGTCCACCTCAAGGGCCACTTCCTGCCGCTGCGGGAGGCCGCCGCCTGGTGGCGGGCGGAGGCGAAGGCCGGCCGGCCGGTGGCCGCGCGGGTGGTCAACACCTCCTCCGGCGCCGGGCTGCTCGGCTCGGTCGGGCAGGGCAACTACAGCGCGGCCAAGGCGGGCATCCTCGGCATGACCCTGGTCGCGGCGGCCGAGATGGGCCGGTACGGGGTCCAGGTCAACGCCATCGCCCCCGCCGCCCGGACCCGGATGACCGAGCGGACCTTCGCGGAGACGATGTCCGCCCCCGCGGCCGGCGCCTTCGACGCGATGGCCCCCGAGAACGTGTCCCCGCTGGTGGTGTGGCTCGGCTCCGACGCCTCCGCCGGGGTCACGGGCCGGGTCTTCGAGACCGAGGGCGGCCGGATCACCGTCATGGAGGGCTGGCGCCCCGGACCCACCGCGGACAGCGGGGCCCGCCGGACCCCGTCCGAGGCGGGCGAGGCGGCGGCGAAACTGCTGGCCACCGCCGAACCGCCGCACCCGGTGTACGGGGCGCAGTAGCGCCGTCGAGGCGCAGGGGGGCGCAGGGGACGCGAAGGAGGGGCGGCGGGGCGTAGGGGAGTCGGCGGGGCGCGGTCCGGTGCGGGCCGCGCCCCGCCGTGCCGCGCTGCGCGCTTCTGGACATCTTCGGCGGCGCGGCCGGCCCGCCCGCCGCGGCCGGGCAGGGGACGCCGGGCTGCTGGGCGGGGTGACGCGGACATCGCGGCCCGCGCGGAATCCGGCCAGGAAATGCGGCCGACGGCCATTGGCCACATCGGGTCCTTCCCAGTCCCGCCGCCGCTGTGGTGGCATGTCCACGCCCAATTCGGCAGTGGTTCCGACCGGATGGAGAAAAAGAAAATGCAGCTCCGCAGACTGAGTACCGGCGTGGCCGGTGCGGCCGGCGCGGCCTTGGTGGCCCTGTCGGTCGTGGCCGCGCCGGTCCGGGCCGACTCCCCGTACACACCGCCGCCCGGCAGAATTACCGTAGACGTGGTCGGGGTGAACGGATCGGGTTGTCCGCAGGGCACCGCGGAGGTCGCCGCGGCCACCGACAACACCGCGTTCACCGTCACGTACAGCAACTACCTCGCCCAGGCCGGGGCGGGCGCCGGCGGCACCGAGTTCCGCAAGAACTGTCAGCTCGCCCTGCGGATCCACGTCCCCCAGGGGTTCACGTACGCCATCGCCCGGGCCGACTACCGCGGCTTCGCGCACCTCCAGCGCGGCGCCTTCGGCCAGCAACGCGCGAACTACTACTTCCAGGGCCAGGCCCAGACCGCCCGCAGCACCCACCAGTTCAACGGCCCCGTCAGCGACAACTGGCAGGCGAGCGACCGCACGGAGTACGCCGACCTCGTCTGGGCGCCCTGCGGCGAGGAACGCAACCTCAACGTCAACACCGAACTGCGGGTGTACACCGGGACGTCGAACCCGCAGGCCCCGAGCTTCATGAGCATGGATTCGACGGACGGCAGCGTCAGCACGGTCTACCACTTCGAGTGGAAGGAATGCCCCGCGGGCTGACCGGCGCGAGCGAGTACGGCAACCCCCGACCCCGTCAGGAGTGATGACGATGTCCCCCTCGCTGTCCCGCACCCTGCTCGTCGGCGGCGCGACCGCCGCCCTGATCGCCACCGCCACGCCGGCCGGAGCCTCCGGATCGGGCCCGATCACCGCGCCGCCCGACAAGATCGTGATCGAACTCGCCACCGTGAACGGCTCGGGCTGCCGCGAAGGCACCGCCGAGGTCGCCGTGGCCCCGGACAACACCGCCTTCACCGTCACGTACAGCGAGTACCTCGCCCAGGTCGGCCCCGGCGCCCCGCCCACGGCCTTCCGCAAGAACTGTCAGCTCAACCTCCGCGTCCACGTGCCCAGCGGCTTCACCTACGCGATCGTCCAGGCCGACTACCGCGGATTCGCATTCCTCCAACCGGGAGCCTGGGGCCAGGAAAGGGCGAACTACTACTTCCAGGGAATGCCCCAGACTTCCCAGCGGACGCATCAGTTCAGCGGACCCCTCAACGACAACTGGCAGGCGACCGACAGGACGGAATACGCCGACCTGGTATGGGCGCCCTGCGGGGAAAAACGCAATTTCAACATCAATACCGAACTGCGCGTGAATGCGGGCACCTCCAACCCGCAGGCGACCAGCTTCATGGCGATGGACTCCACCGACGCCAGCGTCAACACCCTGTACCACCTCGCCTGGCAGGCGTGCCCCGCGCCGCGGACGTAGCGCCGTGAGCCGGGGGCGGGGCCGACGTGCGACCGGCCCCGCCCCGCACGGGGCGTCCCGCCCACGCCGACGGGCGGGACGCCCACGGTGCGCCGGGCCGCCCGCGCCACGCGGCGGCCCCTTCGCCGCGGCGCCCCGCGGCCCGCGCCACCCCCGTGGGGGGGGGGGGGGGCGGGCGCGCCCCCCCCCCCCGCCCCCCCCCCCCCCCACACCCCCCCCCCCCCCCCCCCCCCCCCCCCCCCCCCCCC
>NZ_JANFAK020000253.1 GCF_024721315.2 Streptomyces sp. Isolate_45 | reverse complement strand
CCGCCCCCGGGCCCCCCCCCGCCGCCCCCCCCCCCCCCCCCCCCCCCCCCCCCCCCCCCCCCCCCCCCCCCCCCCCCCGGAACGGCCACCCCCGGGGGGCCCCCCCCCCCCCCTACGCCGTGTCGCGCCTGGCGCGCAGCCACAGCATCCCGGTGATCGGCAGGATCACCGGGATGAACAGGTAGCCCATGCCGAAGTCCGACCAGACGGTCGCGTCGGGGAACGCCTCCGGGTGGACCAGGGTCCAGGTGCCCACGGCCAGCACGCCGGCGAGTTCGACGGCGCAGCACACCAGGGCCGCCTTGCGGGCCCTCTCCCCGCCCCGCACCAGCGAGTACGTGATGAAGGCGTAGGCCAGCGCTGCCGCCCCGGAAAGCGAGTACGCCAGCGGGGCCCGGTCGAACTCCGTGGACATCTGGTACGCCGAGCGCGAGACGGCGCCGACCACCATCACGCCGTACAGCCAGACCAGCAGCAGTCCGGGTCCGGAGACCAGGCGGCCCCGCCCGGCGGGCTCGGTCGTGGTCGTGTTGGTGTCAGGCACCGGTGCTTCCCCAGATGTCGTAGAGCCGTACTTCGAGCACGGCGAGGACGACCGCGCCCGCGGCCACCGTCACCGAACCCCACTTCGTCCGCTCGGTCAGCGAGAGCATCCCGGCGGCCGGGACCGCCGCGAAGGCGCCCAGCAGGTAGGCCACGAAGATCACCGTGCCCTGGCCGGGCTTCTCGCCCCGGCCCAGTTGGACCAGGCCGATCGCCAGCTGGGCCAGGACCAGGACGGTCACCACGGCCATGCCGATGAAGTGCCAGTCCTTGGTCGGCTGGTCCCGCCAGGCGGCGTGGCCGCACCAGGCGGCGAGGGCGAGGGCGGCCGCGCCGATGGCGACCGTCAGGGCGTCGAGCATGCAGCGAGGGTATTACGGGCCGAAAGACCCGATGCGCTCACCCCTGGGAGCGGGCTTTGCTGGAAGACATGAAGCTGCATGCCGAAGCCCTGCTGTTCGACAACGACGGCACCCTCGTGTCGTCCATGGAATCCGTCCACCGCTGCTGGGCCCGCTGGGCCCGGGAGTACGGGATCGGCGAGGAGGCCTTCGCCCGGGTCGTGCTGCACGGCCGCCCCGCTACGGAGATCATCGCCGAGCTGCTGCCCGAGGAGGTGCGGGCCGTGGCCCTCGCCCGCATCGAGGCCCTGGAGGTGGCGGACGTCCCCGGCGGCGTCGTCCTGCTCCCGGGCGCCAAGGAACTGCTGTCCGCGCTGCCCGCGGGCCGCTGGGCCGTGGTCACCTCCGCGACCCGCCCGCTGGCCGAGGCCCGGCTCCGCGAGGTGGGCGTCGACTTCCCCGAACTGGTGGCCGCCGACGACATCACGCGCGGCAAGCCCGACCCGGAGCCCTTCCTGCTCGCCGCCCGCCGCCTGGGCGTCGACCCGGCCCGCTGCGTGGTCTTCGAGGACGCCCCCGCGGGCCTGGCCGCCGGACGCGCCGCCGGCATGAGGACCGTGGCCTTGACCACAACGCACCCCGCCGCGGAGCTCGACGCGGACGTGGTCGTACGGGACCTCTCGGCCGTGTCGGCACTGGTCACCGACACCGGCGTGACCCTTGAGACGAACGGCTGATCGTGACCGATGTTGTCCGTAATGCGGCCAGAAACCGTCCGCTATACGGACAGTGTTGATCGGTGAGTCGCCTTGTCTGCTTTACTTGGGCCCATGACCACGACGAGCAGCCGCACCCTTGCGACCGAGGCGACCACGACGCCCGGTGCTCGTTGTATGTGTCGAATGTGCGCCTTCTGAGGGCCCCTTCTCCTGTAGTCCCGCGCCCCGAAGCGAGACCGGCCGAGCCGCTCCGCCACCACGTCGGTCCCTGACCGACCGTACGGATCGCTCCTGCCGCACGCACGTGTCGACGTCATCCGTTGGTGACGGTCGGACCCGTATTGCGTCCCCAGATGTTTGCCCCGTGCCCGGCACCCCGCTGCGCCGTGCACTCGACAGCGACGGAATTCCTGTGATCACCACATCGGGCCTCACGAAGGTCTACCAGTCCCGTGGCCGCGAGGTCACCGCCCTGGACGGCGTCGACCTCCACGTCCGCGAGGGCGAGGTGTACGGAGTCATCGGCCAGAGCGGAGCCGGCAAGTCCTCCCTCATCCGCTGCGTGAACCTGCTGGAGCGTCCCACCACCGGCACGGTGACCGTCGACGGCGTCGACCTCACCGCGCTGGCCGGGCGCGGCCGCCGCGCCGGCAAGGACCTTCGCGAGGCCCGCAGCCGCATCGGCATGGTGTTCCAGCACTTCAACCTGCTGTCGTCGCGGACCGTGCAGGCCAACGTCGAGCTGCCCCTGGAGATCCTCGGCGTCTCCGGCCGCGAGCGCTCCCGCAAGGCCGCCGAACTCCTCGACCTCGTGGGCCTCGCCGAGAAGGCCAAGGCCTACCCCGCCCAGCTCTCCGGCGGCCAGAAGCAGCGCGTCGGCATCGCCCGAGCCCTGGCCGGCGACCCCAAGGTGCTGCTCTCCGACGAGGCCACCAGCGCCCTGGACCCCGAGACCACCCGCTCGATCCTCCAACTGCTGCGCGACCTCAACCAGCAGCTCGGCCTGACCGTCCTGCTCATCACGCACGAGATGGACGTCGTCAAGTCCGTCTGCGACTCCGCCGCGCTGATGAAGCGGGGCCGGATCATCGAGTCCGGCACCGTCGCCGAACTGCTGGCCACCCCCGGCTCCGAACTCGCCGGGGAGCTCTTCCCGGTCAGCGGCACCGCCACCGGCCCGGACCGCACCGTCATCGACGTCACCTTCCACGGCGACGCCGCGACCCGGCCGGTCATCTCCCAGCTGTCGCGGACCTACAACATCGACATCTCGATCCTCGGCGCGGCGATGGACACCGTCGGCGGCCGGCAGGTCGGCCGCATGCGCATCGAACTCCCGGGCCGCTACGAGGACAACGTGGTGCCCGTCGGCTTCCTGCGCGAGCAGGGCCTCCAGGTCGACGTCGTCGACGACGAACCCACGACGCAGGACGTCGACTCCGAGCTGGCCGCACTGGTCAAGGATGGTGCCAAGTGACCTGGTCCGAGATGCAGCCCCTGCTCACCCAGGGCACCTACGACACCCTCTACATGGTGCTGTGGTCCACCCTGGTGACGGTCCTCGGCGGACTGCCCATCGGTGTCCTGCTCGTCCTCACCGACAAGGGCGGCCTGCTGCGGAACCAGCCGCTCAACAAGGTCCTCGGCGTGATCGTGAACATAGGCCGCTCGCTGCCGTTCATCATCCTGCTCATCGCCGTGATCCCCTTCACCACCGCGGTCGTCGGTACCTTCATCGGCCCCACCGCCATGATCGTCCCGCTGTCCATCGGAGCCATCCCCTTCTTCGCCCGGCTCGTCGAGACCGCCGTCCGCGAGGTGGACCACGGCCTGATCGAGGCCGTCGAGTCCATGGGCGGCGGCATCCCGACCCTCGTCGGCAAGGTCCTGCTGCCGCAGGCCCTGCCCTCGCTGATCGCCGGGGTCACCACGACCCTCATCACCCTGATCGGCTACTCGGCCATGGCCGGCGCCGTCGGCGGCGAAGGGCTCGGATCCAAGGCCATCACCTACGGCTTCCAGCGCTTCGAGACCGGCTTCATGGTCGCCACCGTCGTCATCCTGATCGCCCTCGTCACGGTGATCCAGCTGATCGGCGACGGAGTGGTCCGCGTCCTGTCCCGCAGGGGCCGGACGGCCTGACCGCCCGACGGCCCGACGGCCGCAAGGCCCGACGCGGCGGAAAACGATTTCACCCCTCCCCAGAGAGCCCGCACTTGTCGTGCTTGGGCCACCACCCCGCGGGCACCCCGGTACCCGCAGCAAGAAAGGCACTCTTCGTGCGCAAGAACATCAAGCTCACCGCATTCGCCGCCGCCTCCGCCGCGCTCGCCCTCGGCCTCACCGCCTGCGGCAGCTCCTCGGACCCGGCCTCCTCCACCAAGGCCGACGGCGCCAAGGTCGACGAGAACAAGGCGCTGGTCATCGCGGCCTCCCCGAGCCCGCACGCCGACATCCTGAACTTCGTCAAGGACAAGCTCGCGGCGAAGGACGGCCTGAAGCTGGAGGTGAAGGAGTTCACGGACTACGTCCTGCCCAACACCGCCACCGAGCAGGGCCAGGTCGACGGCAACTACTTCCAGCACAAGCCGTACCTCGACGACTTCAACAAGAAGAACGGCACGCACATCGTGCCCGTCGTGAACGTGCACCTGGAGCCCCTCGGCCTCTACTCCAAGAAGGTCAAGTCGCTCGCCGACATCAAGGCCGGCCAGACCATCGCCGTCCCGAACGACACCACCAACGAGGGCCGCGCGCTCCAGCTGCTCGCCGTGAACAACCTCATCACCCTCAAGGAAGGCGTCGGCACCAGCGCCAAGCTGTCCGACATCACCGACAAGAAGGGCCTGGAGTTCAAGGAGCTGGAGGCCGCCACGGTCCCGCGCGCCCTGAACGACGTCGACGCCGCGATCATCAACGGCAACTACGCCCTCGAGGCCAACCTGTCGCCGGCCAAGGACGCCCTGGTCCTGGAGAAGGCCGAGGGCAACCCGTACGCCAACTTCCTGGCGGTCAAGGACGGCAACCAGAACGACCCGCGCGTCCAGAAGCTCGCCAAGCTCCTGAACTCCGACGAGGTCAAGAAGTTCATCGAGGAGAAGTACCAGGGCTCGGTCACCCCGGCCTTCGGCGCACCCGCCGCCTCCTGACGCACCACCCCGCCGAGCGGATACCGCCCGGTCGACCGCGGGTTTCCGGCCCCGCGCACCCTCCGGGGCGCGCGGGGCCGAACTCGTGGGCGCGCAGGGCCCCGGGCTGCCCGCTTCCGGGCAGCCCGGCCCTGCACATCCCCGGGTCGATGCTGCATGCTGTGGCCTACGACCCGCACGAACGGTCCCGCACCACGGTCGCCCCACGGTCTCAGGCATGGAGCTGCGCATGACTACCACCTTCCCGGACGTCACCATCAGCACGGACCGGCTGGTGCTGCGCGCCTTCGAGGAAGAGGACGTCACCGCGCTCGCCGAGATGATGAACGACGAACACATCACCGCCTGGACCTCGGTGCCGCACCCCTACACCCACGCCGACGCCCACGCTTGGGCCACCCGGCACGCCCACGCGGAACGCACCGAGGGCCGGGGCATCGTCTTCGCCGTCACCGAGTTCCTCACCCAGCGACTCGTCGGCATCGTCCACCTCCAGAACACCAACTGGCACACCCGCACCACCGAGGTCGGCTACGTCACCGCGCCCTGGGCCCGCGGCGAGGGCTACGCCAGCGAGTCCGTGCTCGCCGCCGCCCAATGGCTCTTCCGCGACCAGCACTTCGAGCGCCTCGAACTGCGCACCGCCGCCGACAACACCGCCTCCCAACAGGTGGCCCAGAAGATCGGCTGCATCAGCGAGGGCGTCCTGCGCAACGCCTGGATAGTGCGCACCCAGGCGGCCGACGGCAGCTGGGTCGAGACCCGTACCGACCTCATCGTCTGGAGCCTCGTCCCCGAGGACCTCGACGACCTCGACGACACCAACGGGTACGACGGCTACGACGGGTACGACGTCCACGGGAGCGGCCCGAGCCACTCCGGTCACCGCGGTCGTTCCGGCCGCTCCGGCGACGAGGACCAGTACGCCTACGGCCGGCGGGCCGACGCCGGCGGGTACGCCGTCGGCGCCGACTGGCACTGACCGCAACCGACCCGTGACCAGGTAGTCTCACCGTGCCCGACCCCGCGACACAGCTTCGCCTGCCCCCCACCACAGGAGACTGACGACGATGGCCGATCGGGTCACTGTGATCGGCTGGGACGGTTCGCCGCTCACCGCGGCCGCCAGGTCCGCCCTCTCCGCCGCCACCCTCGTGGCCGGCGCCGCCCACCACCTCGCGCTCCCCGAGGTCCCGCCCACCGCGGAACGCATCCGCCTCGGCAGCCTCGGCCTCGCCGCGCGCCGCATCGCGGGCCACCGCGGCACCGCCGTGGTCTTCGCCGACGGCGACCCCGGCTTCTTCGGCGTCGTACGCACCCTGCGCGCCCCGGAGCACGGCCTGGAGGTCGAGGTCGTCCCCGCGGTGTCCGCCGTCGCGGCCGCCTTCGCCCGCGCCGGCATGCCCTGGGACGACGCCCAGGTCGTCGTCGCCCACCCGCGCACCCTGCGCCGGGCCGTCAACGTCTGCCGGGCCCACGGCAAGGTCGCCGTCCTCACCTCGCCCGGCGCCGGACCGGTGGAACTCGCCCTGCTGCTCGACGGCGTCCACCGAACCTTCGTCATCTGCGAGGAACTGGGCACCGACCGCGAGCGCGTCACCGTCCTCACCTCCGACAAGGTGGCCGACCACACCTGGCGCGACCCGAACGTCGTCATCGTCATCGGCGGAGCCGGACACTCCGCCACTCCTGCCGAAGCCGGCTGGCTTCTCGGCCGCGCCCCCGGTCTCGCCGCCGGCCGCGGCTGGGCACGCCCCCAGGACCTCCCCGAGGGTCCCGGGACCATCGGCGAAGGGGAGTCGGCGCAGCTGCGTGCCGCGCAACTCGCCCGCCTCGGCCCCCGCACCGGCGACCTCGTCTGGGACATCGGCACCGGCTCCGGAGGCCTCGCCGTGGACGCCGCCGTCCTCGGCGCCGCCGTCATCGCCGTCGACGCCGACCCGCGCGCCTGCGAACGCGCAACCGCCGCCGCCCGCAAGCGCGGTGTCCAGCTCCAGGTCCTCGCCGGCCGCGCACCCGTCGTACTGGAGTACCTGCCCGAACCCGACGTCGTCCGCGTCGGCGGCGGGGGAGCGGAGGTCGTCGCCGCCGTCGCCGACCGGCGTCCCGAACGGATCGTCAGCCACGCCTCCACGCGAGACGAGGCCGAGGCCATCGGCCGCACCCTCACCGAACACGGGTACGCCGTCGAGTGCGCGCTCCTCCAGTCCGTCGGCCTCGACACCCGCACCTGGGCCGAACAGGACCGTTCCGTCGTGTTCCTGCTGGCAGCCGAACGCCCCGTGAGCCGCTAGAGCGGAGCCCGGGGTAGGCTGGCCGATCGTCGTACTGCCCTGCAGCACGCATGACGTGGCGCAGTCCACAGCCGACCGCGCCGGTTTATGGCCGACAGGGTGGCCGACGAGCGCGACAATGCTCAGGAGTTGTTGTGAAGGCGCAGGTGCGGCGAAGGTGTCGCACGGCAACCCCGCACGGCGACTCCGCTCGGCGGCCTCGTGGGCGCCGGGCGATCGAAGAGGCGACATCGATGGGCGAGGGGTACGCATGACTGACACCGGCCAGGTTCCGGGCGAGGGCCACCCGGACGACGCGGGCATGGTGGATCAGCAGGGCATCCCCGCTCCGGTCCCGCCCCTTCCGCCGCTGCCCCCCGTCCCGCCCCAGGTCCCGGCGGGCTACGCCTTCCAGGACCTCGTCGACGACCCGGCCGAGGCGGAGGACGAGGAACTGCTCCTGATGCCGAGCGGCCAGGGCTCCTGGAGCGACCCGCAGGTGGTCCCGCAGGTGCCGGCCTACCCGGCGGACTTCCCCGCCGAGCCCGTCTACACCGAGTACCCGCAGAACCCCGAGCCCGGCTACCCGCAGCCCGCGCACCCCGGCTTCCCCGAAGCGGGCTTCCCCGACGCCGGCTACCCGCAGCCCGCGCAGCCGGGAGCCGGCTTCCCCGAGGCCTCCTACGCCGAGGGCGCCTTCCCCGACGGCTCCTTCCCCCCGGCCGGATTCCCCGACGCGTACGCCGAGCCCGCCGCCTACAGCGCCGGCGCCCACGAGACCGGCGGCCGCGACTCCGGCGCCCTCGACCTCGGCGGCCTCCTCGTACCCCCGCCCGCCTCCCCGGCGGCCCCGGTCACCGCGCCCCGCCGCCCGCTGCACATGGGCCCGCCCGTGCCCGAGGCCACCGGCGGCGTCGTCCGCTCCCTCGCGGACCGCGGCCCGGCAGCGGCGCCCGCGCCCGCTCCGGCCGTCCCCGCGCCCAGCCTGGCGGGCATGCCGCAGCCCATCCCCGTACGTCACGCGGGGCCGCCGACCACCGGCCCCGAGTACCTGGACTTCTCGCACGCCGAGGCCGCCGCCCAGGCCGCCCCCCAGCAGCCCGGCGAGATCCCGCCGCAGGCCGGGAACCCGTGGGCGTCGGAGCCCGCCGCCGCCGAACCCGCGCCCGCCGGGCCCGCCGCCGAAC
>NZ_JANFAK020000252.1 GCF_024721315.2 Streptomyces sp. Isolate_45 | reverse complement strand
GCCGCCGGCGCGGGGACGGTCCGGGGGCTGTGCGCGGGGCCGGCGGTGGGCGGCGGGGCCGCCATAGGGTCGCGGCATGGCGATCATGAAGCGGTGGGTACGGGGAGTGGTCCTGACGGTGGGTCTGGCGGCCGTGGCCGGGTGCGGGACGGGAACTGCGGGCTCCGCGCCGGCGGCGCCGTCCCGGCTGCCGACGGTGATGCCCGGGGCGTCCGGGGCGTCCGGGGTTCCGGGTGCGCCGAGGATCGACCGGCCGGATCCGAGCGCGCCGGTGTACGGGGTGCCGAGTCGGCCCGGGGTTCCGGGCGCCTCATCCTCGGCCGTTGCCCCGTCGGACGCCTGTCCCGAGGGCGGGGTGCGGCTGCTGGAGGGCGCCGGGGACGCGGCGATGGGGCTGCGGGTGGCGGAGGTCCAGCTCGTCAACTGCGGTACGAAGCCCTACGTACTCAACGGCCACCCGCAGGTGCGGGTGCTGGACCGGCAGCGCCGGCCGGTGGAGGTCTCCGTCGCGCCCGGGTCGAACGGGGTGGCCACGGGGACCGGGCTGGACGCGGCGCCGCAGCAGGTGACCCTCCAGCCGGGACAGGCGGCGCGGGTGGGGCTGGTGTGGCGGAACCTGGTCACCGACTCGACGGTCCCGGCGGTCGAGGGCTGGGTGCTGGAGGTCGTCCCCCGCCCCGGCGCACCCCGGCAGACCCTCGAACTGGGGCGTTCCATCGACCTCGGCAACACCGGGAAGCTCGGCATCGGCCCGTGGACCGCAGTGGGGTGACGGGGCGTGCGCCCGCCCGTCCGAGGCGGAGGCGACAACGGGGCGGCCGGGGCGACGACGGCCGCGGCACCCGGCGGGGTGACGCGAGCGGCCTCGGAAGCGCCGCCCGGAGCGGTGGCTCGAGGACGGGTCGGGGCCGCGGCCCAGGGGGGTGGCCGCCAGGGGCCGGGCTTCCTCCCGGACGCGGCCGCCGGAACCCTGCCGGGCACGTCGCCGGCAGGGGCCGGGCTGCGGGAACACCACCCCCGGACCAATCACCCTCCGCACCACCCCGAGCCCGGCCGCAGGAACCGGAAGGGCGCGGGCTGAGTGAACACCACCCGGGCGCGGCCGCGGACATGACGCCCGGCACCCTGCCGGAAGCCTTGGCCGGGACCGCGGGAACCCGCCGGAAGACGGCCCGGACTGGGGGGAACAACACCCCGCGCCCGGCCGCCGGGACCGGCACCTGCGGTGGCCCGGACGGGGCGCGGCCCGTCGGGTCAGGGGCCGGGGGTGCGGAGGGCGTTGCGGGCCGGGAGGGTGGTGGCGGTCAGGCCCAGGAGGAGGGCGGCGGCCACGAAGGAGCCGTAGAGGAGCGGCGGGATGTGCGGCGGGGCGCCGGTGAGGGCCCGGGTCATGGGGAACAGGGTGGCGAGGGCGATCGTGGAGCCGAGGGTGACGCCCGCGCCGGTGATGAGCAGGGTTTCCCAGCGGATCATGCGGAGCACCTGGCGGCGGGTGGAGCCGACGAGGCGCAGCATCCGCAGCTCCCGGCGGCGGTCCAGGACGGTCATGACGAGGGTGTTGACGGCGGCGACGGCCGCGAAGCCGCCGAGGACGGACGCCATGACGGTGTTGGCCCAGGCGTTGACCTGCCGGTCGGTGCCCTGTGCGGTGGTCCAGCCCCGCCGGTCGGTGACGGGGCCGAGCTCCGCGAGGGCGGGCGAGTCGCCGCGGACGAGGAGTTCGGTCGGTGCCGGGGAGGTCATGTGCCCGGTGAGGTCGGCGGCGGACAGGGTGACCTCGGCGAAGCCGAGCCCGCGGGTGTAGAGGGCGACGATCTCGGGCGCGGCCTCGGTGCCGTCGGGCAGCCGCAGCGGCAGCCGGTCGCCGAGGCCCGCGTGCGCGGAGTCGGCGAGGTTGCGGTCGACGGCGACGGTGCCGGGGCGCAGGGCGTCGAGGCCGCCCTCGCGGACGTCGAGGTCCTGGACCCGGGCGAGGGCCGCGCCGGGTCCGGTGACGGCCTGGGCGGAGGCGCCCTGGAGCCATCGGTCGGGGCCGGAGCCGAGTTCGGCGAGGACGGACGTACGGGTGACGGGTACGGCGGCGGTGACGCCGGCGGGCAGGGCCCGGGAGCCGATGTCGGCGGGCGGGGCGGTGACGACGCGGTCGGCGAGCAGGCCGCTCGTCTGCTGCTCGCGGGTGGCCCGTTCCTCACTGGTGTGGAGGAACACCAGGGTGGAGGAGAAGGCCATGGCGAGCACGATCGGCGTGATCGCGGAGGCGAGGCGGCGGGCGTGGGCCCGGGAGTTGGCGGCGGCCAGCGCGGCGGAGGCGTCGCCGAGGCGCAGCGGGAAGCCGAGGACGGCGGCGCAGGCGCGGGCGATGAGGGGGCCGAGCAGGGCGACGGCCAGCATGAAGAGCATGACGACGCCGAGCGCGGCGTTGGCGGCGTCGGGTCCGCTGCCTGCGGCGGCGAGGCCCCCGCAGGCGGCGCCGCCGGCGAGGGCGAGGACGCCGAGGGGCGTACGGATCCACCCGGGGCGGACGCGTTCCACGGCGGCGGCCGCCAGTGCCTGGCCGGGGCGGATCCGGGCGGGTTTGCGGGCGGCGGCCCAGCCGGAGATCAGGGCGGTGAGCAGGCCGATGCCGGCGGCGCAGGCGAGGGGGATCCAGGAGACGGTCAGCTCGACGGCCTCGGGGACGGCTCCCTTGGCCTGGAGCGCGCCGAACCACCAGGAGGCGAGGGCGAAGCCGGGGAGGCAGCCGAGCGCTCCGGCCAAGGGGGCCACGAGGAGGGCCTCGGTGGCGACCGTGCGGCGGATCTGGCGCGGGGTGGCCCCGACGGCGCGCAGCAGGGCGTACTCGCGGGAGCGTTGCCCGACGGAGAGGGCGACGGTCCCGGCGGCGGTGAAGACGGCGACGAGGGTGGCGGTGCCGCCGAAGGAGCCGCCGAGGGCGGTCAGGAGTTCCTTGGCCCCGGCCAGCTGCGGGTCGACGGCGCGGTCGGCGCCGGTGAGCACCTCGGCCCGTCCGGCGACGGCTGCCCGGGCGGAGGCCGCGAGCCGCTCGTCGGAAGCGGCGGTGGCGGGTCCGGTCGGGGCGGTGGGGAGGAGCGCTATGGCGTCGAGGGCGTCCGGGTGGCCGGAGAGGGTGCGCGCGTCGGCGTCGGAGAATCGGGCGCCGGGGGCGTCGGTGTGGCCCACCACACGGAACTCGCGCTTCCCTACGGGGGTTTCCAGGGTCACCCGGTCCTGGCCGGTCGGGGTGCCGCCGAGGACGACCTCGCCCGGGCCGGGCGCGCGGCCGCCGCTGAGCTTCGTACCGGTGAAGGCGGTGGAGCCCCATCCGGAGGCCTGGTGGCCGGCTCCGGCCGCGTCGCGGACGGGGAAGACCACGTCGGGCACGGCCCGGCCGAGGGGGGCCAGGGTGTCGAGCAGGGCGGCGTCGACCCGGGCGTGTTCGGGGACGGACGCCGAGACCTCGTAGGAGCCCTCGCCGCGGCCGACCCGCATGCGGATCTCCTGGTCGGCCGCGATCACGACGGGGGCGGCGGCGTAGCGGGTCGGCGCCAGGCTCGCCCGCAGGCCGCTCTCCAGCAGGATGCCGCAGGCGGAGACGATGGCGACGGTCATGAACAGGGCGACGAACGTGCCGGCGAAGGCGGCCGGACGGAACCGGACCGCCGCGCGGGCGAGTCCGTTGGGGCGGATCGGCATCAGGCGGCCGCTCCCGCGTGCACCGGGGCGGGGCGGGCGGTGAGGGCGGCCATCCGGGCGGCGACGGTGGCGGCGGAGGCGCGCGGCAGCCGGTCCACGATGAGGCCGTCGGCGAGGAAGAGCACCTGGTCGGCGTGCGAGGCGGCGACGGGGTCGTGGGTCACCATGACGACGGTGGCGCCGAGGGAGTCCACGGCGTCGCGCAGCAGGGCGAGAACCTCGGCGGCGGTGGTGGTGTCGAGGGCGCCGGTGGGTTCGTCGGCGAAGACCACGTCGGGGTGGGTGACGAGGGCCCGGGCGATGGCGACGCGCTGTTGTTGGCCGCCGGAGAGTTCGGCGGGGCGGCGGCGGCCCTTGCCCTCCAGACCGACCCGGGCGAGCAGGTCGGCGGCTCGCTCCGTGCCCCTGGAGGCGGCCCGGCCTCCCGCGAGGCGCATCGGGAGCAGCACGTTCTGCTCGACGGTGAGGGAGGGCAGGAGGTTGAAGGCCTGGAAGACGAAGCCGAGGCGGCCGCGGCGCAGTTCGGTGAGTTCGTTCTCGTTCATGCCGGTGATCTCGGTGCCGCCGAGGCGGACGGAGCCCTCGGTGGGCAGGTCGAGCCCCGCGGCGCACTGCAGGAAGGTGGACTTGCCCGAGCCGGAGGGGCCCATCACGGCGGTGAAGCTGCCGCGGGGCAGGCTGAGGTCGATGCCGCGCAGGGCGTGGACGGTCGCGGCGCCGCGTCCGTACCGGCGTCGGACACCGCGCAGTTCTACGGCGGCGGTGGGGTCGGGGGCTCCGTACGCCTGCCCCTGCGGCTCCTGTGCCTCCCGTGCCTGCCCCCGCGCGGACTCCTCGTGCCGCCGCCTGCTCCGCCGGAGCCCCATGGTGTGCCGCCTTCCGTGCCGTCGTCCGCTGTGTGCCGCCGCGTCGTGCGGTGCGCTGTCGCGGTGATGTCCTCGACGCTACGGAGCGGCGGGTGCCGGGGACATGGCGGAGGCCGGCCGGTCGGGGGTGGGGTAAACCCCCCGGGCGGGGCGGGTAGGACGTGGGGCGGAGGGGCCGGGGGGCGGGCGGGACCGAGCGGGGCCGTCAGGCAACCGGCGGATCGGGCCGCCCCCCGGCCGGACCGAACCCTCGGTCAGGCCGACCGGCGGATCAGGAGCAGGGCGCGGTCGTCGTTGACGTCCTTGGCGACCTTTTCGATCAGGTGCCAGGCGGCGCCGTCCCAGCCGGCGGCGACGTAGCGGTCGGCTTCGCCGGTGAGACGGTCGATGCCCTCGCTGATCTCGCGCTCGGAGGTCTCGACGAGTCCGTCGGTGAAGAGCATGAGGACGTCGCCGCGCCGCAGGTTGCCTCGGGCGGGCTCGAACTCGGCTCCGTCGTAGACGCCGAGGAGGGGTCCCTCGCCGGAGACCTCCTGCCAGCGGCCGGTGCCGGCGGAGAGCTGGAGGGCGGGGAGGTGGCCGGCGGAGAGGAGTTCGTAGTCGCCGGTCTCCAGGTCGAGGACGAGGTGGATGGAGGTGGCGAAGCCCTCGTCCCAGTCCTGTCGCAGGAGGTAGCCGTTGGCGGCGGGCAGGAAGCCGTGCGGGGGCAGTGCGCCGAGGAGGCCGCCGAAGGCGCCGGAGAGGAGCAGGGCGCGGGAGCCGGCCTCCATGCCCTTGCCGGAGACGTCGGTGAGGACGATCTCCAGGGTGCGGCCGCCGTTGGTGCGGGCGGCGACGACGAAGTCGCCGGAGAAGGACTGGCCGCCGGCCGGACGCAGGGCCATCTCCCGGTGCCAGCCGCTGGGCAGGGCGGGCAGTTTGCTCTGGACGCGGATGCGTTCGCGCAGGTCGAAGAGCATGGTGCCGCCGCGTCTCCAGGGCACGCCGACGCGGCTGCGGAACTGGGCGATGACCAGCCCGAAGAACCCGCAGGCGGCCACCACGAGGACGGTCCCGGGGGTGACCCTGGCCGGGCCCTGGGTGTACGGGCCGAGGACGAGGGCCTCGACGATGAGGGCGGCGGCGGAGGCGGCGTACAGGGCGAGCAGGCTCGCGGGGCGCAGCAGCAGGCCGCCGGCCACGATGGGCAGGACGAGGGCGGAGGGCGAGAACCAGATCGGCATCATGAGCGTGCCGCAGGCGATCGCGGGAACGGTCAGGAGCAGGCCGCCGAAGGCGAGCCAGTCGGAGGCGTCGCCGCGGAAGTAGTCGACGGCGGATTTGCGCAGGGCGGTGCGGGCCCGGTGCGACAGCATGCGCGCCCGGGCCGTGAGCGTCTCCACGCGTGCTCCGGCCATTGTTCGGGACCCTATCCATCCTGGCTGTGTGTGCGCAGGGGTACCACCGGACGACCGGTCCGTTCCGGGAGAAAATCGCTTCGTACGGGGCGGAAGGCCCTGGTAGGCATGGGCTTATGGCACTTGTTACGCGCGTATTGCAGTCCGATGAGTGGGATGTCTGGTACGACCATCTGGAACTGGCGTTCGGAGGTGTGGCCGAGCCGCCGGAGGAGCGGGAGCTGTACCGGTCCCTGACGGAGCCGGAGCGTTCGCTGGGGGTCTGGGACGGCGGGACGTGCGTGGGGTCGGCCGGTGCGTTCAGTTTCCGGCTGTCGGTGCCGGGCGGTGCGCTGGTTCCGGCGGCGGGGGTCACGATGGTCGGGGTGGCGCCGACGCACCGGCGGCGCGGGGTGCTGACCTCGTTGATGCGCCGCCAGCTGGACGACGTCCGGGCGGGCGGTGAGCCGATCGCCGTGTTGACGGCCTCGGAGCCGGAGATCTACGGGCGGTTCGGTTACGGGACGGCCGCGTACGCCCTGTCCGTGGACATCGACACGACCCGCGCGCGGTTGAACCCCCCGCCGGGGACGGACGCGGTGCGGCTGCGGCTGGTGGACCCGGAGAAGGCGCTGGCCGACTGCGAGCGGGTCTACGCGGCCCTGGTCCCGTCCCGGCCGGGGATGACGGCGCGCCGGCCGGGCTGGGAGCGGCAGGCGCTGCTGGATCCGCCGGGGCGGCGGGAGGGCGCGTCCCCGTTGAAGTGCGTGGTCGCCGAGGACGCGGCCGGCGAGGTCGTCGGGTACGCGCGCTACCGGGTCACGCCGGACTGGGAGCCGACGGGTTCGGACGGCAAGGTCCTGGTCGGCCAGGTGGACGCGCTGGACCCGGCCGCGTACGCGGCGCTGTGGCGCTACCTCTTCGAGATCGACCTGACCTGGCACGTGCGGGCGTTCGGGCGGCCGATGGACGATCCGCTGCTGCACCTGGTCAGCGACGTGCGACGGACCCGGGCGCGACAGCGGGACGCGTTGCACCTGCGGCTGGTGGAGCTGGGCGCGGCCCTGGAGGCGCGGACGTACGGGGCTCCGCTGGACGTGGTCCTGGAGGTCGAGGACGCGTTCTGCCCGTGGAACACGGGCCGGTGGCGGCTGACGGCCGGCGCGGGGGGTGCCGCGAAGTGCACGCGGACCGGGGACGCGGCGGAGCTGGAGCTGTCGGTGCGGGAGCTGGGCTCGGCGTACCTGGGCGGGGTGACGTTGACCTCCCTGGCGGCGGCGGGCCGGGTCCGCGAGCTGCGTCCGGGCGCGCTGCGGGAGGCTTCGCGTGCCTTCGCCGGGGACGTGGCGCCCTGGCTGCCCCACCAGTTCTGAGGACCGGGGCCCGGTCGAGCGGTCAGCGGGACTGGCAGGCCGGGCACCAGAAGAGGTTGCGGGCGGCGAGGCCGGCGGTGCGGATCTCGCCCCCGCAGAGGTGGCAGGGCATGTTCGCCCTGCGGTAGACGTACACCTCGCCGCCGTGGTCGTCCACCCTCGGCGGGCGGCCCATGGCCTCGGGGAGGTGCTCGTCACGGACGGTGTCGATGCGGTTGTGGCGCACGCCCTCGCGCATCAGGGCGGCGAGGTCCGTCCACATGGCGTCCCATTCGGCGCGGGTGAGGTCCTTGCCGAGCCGGTACGGGTCGATGCCGTGCCGGAAGAGGACCTCGGCGCGGTAGACGTTGCCGACTCCGGCGACGACCTTCTGGTCCATGAGGAGGGCGGCGACCGTGGTGCGGGAGCGGGAGATGCGGGCCCAGGCGCGGGCGGGGTCGTCGCCCGGGCGCAGCGGGTCGGGGCCGAGCCGGTCGTGTATCGCCTTCTTCTCGCCCTCGCCGATCAGCGCGCAGGCGGTGGGGCCGCGCAGATCGGCGTGGTGCTCGTCGTTCAGCAGGCGCAGCCGGACGGTGTCGCCCGCCGGCGGGGCGGGGGCCGGGCCGAAGCCGAGCTTGCCGAAGAGGCCGAGGTGGATGTGGATCCAGGCGTCGCCGAGTTCGAGGAAGAGGTGCTTGCCGTGTGCCTCGGCGCTCTCCAGGGTGCGGCCGTCGAGCAGGGCGGCGCTTTCGGCGAAGCGGCCCTGGGGGCTGCTGACCCGGACGGGGCGGGCGGCGAACCGCTCGGTGTGGTCCTGGGCGAGGCGGTGGATCGTATGCCCTTCGGGCACGGCTGTTCTCCTCGACGTGATCACGTGGACACGTGAACATGACCGTGGGGGGGGGGGGGGGGGGGGGGGGGGGGGGGGGGGGGGGGGGGGGGGGGGGGGGGGGGGGGGGGGGGGGGGGG
>NZ_JANFAK020000251.1 GCF_024721315.2 Streptomyces sp. Isolate_45 | reverse complement strand
CCGTGATCTACAGTTGCTGTAACAATCTTTCCATACACGACGCTCTTCCGATCTCCGGCCCACCGCCGATCCCGTCGTCACCGGCGCCGCGGGGGAGCCGACGCAGGAGCCCGCGCCGGAGCCCGCCGTCGAGCCCGCGCCCGAGGCCGTCGCGTCGCCCGAGGCGATCGCCGAGCCGGTCCCGGAGCACCCGACCGAGCAGCCGGCGGAGCAGGCCGCCCAGCCGGCGGAGCAGGCCGAGCCCGTCGTGGTGGCGGCGCCCGAGCCGGAATCCGTACCGGAGCCGGTTGCGGAGGCTCCTGTGGCACCCGAGGCCGTCGCGGCTCCTGAGGCCGCCGTACCCGAGGCCGCCCCGGCCCCCCAGGTCGCCGAGGCCGTCGTGGCCCCCGACGCCGTCGCTGTACCCGAGCCCGCGCCCGAGCCGGTCGTGCCGGAGCTCCCGGAGCCCGCCGAGCAGCCCGAGGCGCCCCCGGCGGCCCCCGAGGCGCCGGCCGCCGTCGAGGTCCCTGCCGAGCCGGTGCCCGCCGAGGCCCCCGCCGCCCCCGAGGCCGCTGTGGCCCCGCCGGCTCCCGCGGAGCCCGTGGCCGGGGCGCCGGTCGAGCAGGCCCCCGCAGAAACGGTGGTCCAGGCCCCCGTCGAGCCGCAGCCCGAGCCCGTCCCGGCCGCGGAGCCCGAGGCCCGGGTCGACGACGCCCCGGCCGATGTCCCGGTTGCCGCCCAGGCCGACGTACCGGCCGAGCCCGCCCCCGAAGCGGTCGAGGCGCCCGCCCCGCCCGTACCCGCCGAGGCCGCGCAGCAGGCGGCCCCCGAGGCCGTGGAGCCCCTCGCCGCGGCAGCGCCCGCGCCGGCCGACGTACCGGCCGAGGCCGCTGCCGTCCCCGAGGCCGCCGAGGTCGTGGCGCACCCCGAGGCGCCCGGTCTCCCCGAGGTCGTCCCCGTGTCCGTCGGCGAGGCCGCCCCCGGGTACGCCGACGCCGAGCGCGAGGCCGTCCTGCGCGTCATGCGCGAACGCCGCGACATCCGCAAGGGCTTCCGTACCGACCCCATCCCGCACGAGGTGCTCCTGCGCGTCCTGGAGGCGGCCCACACCGCCCCCAGCGTCGGCCACTCGCAGCCCTGGGACTTCGTCGTCATCCGGTCGGCCGAGACCCGCCGGACCATGCACGAGCTCGCCCAGCGCCAGCGCGAGGCGTACGCCAAGTCGCTGCCCAAGGGCCGGGCGAAGCAGTTCAAGGAACTCAAGATCGAGGCCATCCTCGACACCCCGGTGAACATCGTCGTCACCGCCGATCCCACCCGCGGCGGCCGGCACACCCTGGGCCGGCACACGCAGCCGCAGATGGCCCCGTACTCCTCCGCCCTCGCCGTCGAGAACCTCTGGCTCGCCGCCCGCGCCGAAGGCCTCGGCGTCGGCTGGGTCAGCTTCTTCGACGAGCGCGAGATGGTCCGTGCGCTCGGCCTGCCGGAGCACCTGGAGGTCGTCGCCTACCTGTGCGTCGGGTACGTCGACGAGTTCCCCGAGGAGCCCGAGCTGGCGCAGGCGGGCTGGTCCCAGCGCCGCCCGCTGGCCTGGGTCGTCCACGAGGAGACGTACGGGCGCCGCGCGCTGCCCGGCGAGGAACCGCACGACCTCCTCTCGGAGACCGTCGCCGGCATCCGCCCGCTCGACGCGAAGGCGCTCGGCGAGGCCTGGGAACGGCAGAAGCGCATGACCAAGCCCGCCGGGGCGCTGGGCATGCTGGAGATCATCTCCGCCCAGCTGTCCGGGCTCTCCCGGGTCTGCCCGCCGCCGATCCCCGAGCCCGCCGCCGTCGCGATCTTCGCCGGTGACCACGGCGTCCACGCCCAGGGCGTCACCCCGTGGCCGCAGGAGGTCACGACCCAGATGGTCGCGAACTTCCTGGGCGGCGGGGCCGTGTGCAACGCCTTCGCCAACCAGGTCGGCGCCGAGGTCTGCGTCATCGACGTCGGCGTGGCCGGGGACCTCCCCGCCACGCCCGGCCTGCTCCCGCGCAAGGTCCGCGCGGGCACGGCAGACCTCTCCGTCGGCCCCGCGATGACCCGCGAGGAGGCCGTCGCGGCCATCGAGGTGGGCATCGAGACCGCCCGCGACCTCGTCGCCGCCGGGAACAAGGCCCTGCTCACCGGCGAGATGGGCATCGCGAACACCACCGTGTCCGCGGCCCTGATCTCGGTGTTCACCGGCGTCGACCCGGCGGAGGTCACCGGTCGTGGCACCGGCATCAACGACGAGACCCACACCCGCAAGATCGAGGTCGTACGCCGCGCCCTGGAACTCCACCAGCCCGACCCGGCGGACCCGATCGGTGTCCTCGCGGCCATCGGCGGCCTGGAGCACGCGGCGATCGTCGGCCTGCTCCTCGGCGGCGCCTCCCTGCGCACCCCGGTGATCCTGGACGGCGTCAGCGCCGGCGCGGCCGCCCTGGTGGCCCGGGCCATCGCCCCGGAGTCCCTGTCGGCCTGCATCGCGGGCCACCGCAGCGCGGAGCCGGGTCACGTGGCGGCCCTGAACAAGCTCGGACTGCGCCCGCTGGTCGACCTGGACCTTCGCCTCGGCGAGGGCACGGGCGCCCTGCTGGCCCTCCCGCTGGTGCAGAGCGCGGCCCGCGCGATGCACGAGGTGGCCACCTTCGACTCGGCGGGCGTCACCGAGAAGTAGGACACCGGGCCCCCTCCACCCGGAGCCCCGAGCCCGGTTCCCACCACGGGAACCGGGCTCAACACGTCCCCGCCCCACGTCCCCCACAACGCGCGCCCCCCGCCCGCCACACCGACCCTCCCCCGTCCGGCCCACAGGGGCCCGGGGTCGTCCCCCAGGAGCGGCCCGGACACCCCCGAGGCACCCCGGCGGGCCGCCCCGGGATCCGGTCCGCCGGCCACCCCCGGGAACCGTCCGCAGGGTCTCACGAGGCCCTCCCGCCACGCCCACGGGCGAGATCCGCCGGCTCGCCCACGCCCACTCCGCCACGCCCGGCCAGGGCAGCCGCCCACCCCGCCACGCCCGGCCGGCGCACCCGCGCCGTAAGGTGGACCCGGACCACAAACCGCACGTCAGTCCCCCCGCCGCTCCAGCGCCGCAGCGGCACGCAACCCCCGCCGCATCAGGAGCCGCAACCGCCATGGCAAACCCGGCATACCCCGCCTATCCCGTCGGCCTCCGCCTCGCCGGGCGCCGCGTCGTCGTCATCGGCGGCGGCCAGGTCGCCCAGCGCCGCCTGCCCGCGCTGATCGCGGCCGGTGCCGACGTCCTGCTCATCTCGCCCTCCGCGACGCCCTCCGTGGACGCGATGGCCGAGACCGGCGAGATCCGCTGGGAGCGCCGCCGGTACCAGGACGGAGACCTCGCCGGAGCCTGGTACGCCCTGATCGCGACGCAGAACCGGGACGACAACGAGCGCGTCTCCGCGGAGGCCGAACGCGAGCGCGTCTGGTGCGTCCGCGCCGACGACGCCTCCGCCGCTACCGCCTGGACCCCGGCCACCGGCCGCGTCGAGGGGGTCACCGTCGCCGTGCTGACCGGCAACGACCCGCGCCGCTCCGCCGCCGTCCGTGATGCCGTCGTCGAGGGCCTGCGCGACGGCTCCCTCGTCGCCCCCGGCCACCGCCACAAGAACACCCCTGGCGTCGCCCTCGTCGGCGGCGGCCCCGGTGACCCGGACCTGATCACCGTCCGCGGCCGCCGCCTGCTGGCCGAGGCCGACGTGGTCATCGCCGACCGGCTCGGCCCCCGTGACCTCCTCGACGAACTCCCGCCGCACGTCGAGGTCATCGACGCCGCGAAGATCCCGTACGGCCGGTTCATGGCCCAGGAGGCCATCAACAACGCCCTGATCGAGCACGCCAAGGCGGGCAAGGCCGTGGTCCGCCTCAAGGGCGGGGACCCGTACGTCTTCGGCCGCGGCATGGAGGAACTCCAGGCCCTCGCTGAGGCGGGCATCGCCTGCACCGTCGTGCCCGGCATCTCCAGCTCCATCTCGGTGCCCGGCGCGGCCGGAATCCCGGTCACCCACCGCGGCGTCGCGCACGAGTTCACCGTGGTCAGCGGCCACGTCGGCCCCGACGACGAGCGTTCCCTCGTGGACTGGGCCTCCCTCGCCAAGCTCACCGGCACCCTGGTGATCCTGATGGGCGTCGACAAGATCGGCCTGATCGCCGCGGCGCTGGTCCGCCACGGACGCTCCGCCGACACCCCCGTCGCCGTGATCCAGGAGGGCACCACCGCCACCCAGCGCCGGGTGGACGCCACCCTG
Source organism: Streptomyces sp. Isolate_45 (assembly GCF_024721315.2). GTDB lineage: Bacteria > Actinomycetota > Actinomycetes > Streptomycetales > Streptomycetaceae > Streptomyces. The sequence continues at coordinate 4,015 of NZ_JANFAK020000251.1, read as the reverse complement.
GCCACCGTCGGCGAGACCGTCCGCGCCCAGGAGGTCCGCCCGCCCGCCGTCATCGTCATCGGCGAGGTCGTCCGAGTCGGCACCTCCACGACCCCCGTGACGCTCACGACCCCCGCGACGCCCGCGACCCCCGAGTCCGGATCGACCCCCGAACTCCCCACCACCAGCGCCTGACAGGCCGTTGGCACCACACCCAGGACAAGGCAGTATCACCCTGTGGCTGATCTCATCACCGTCGAAGACCCCGACGACCCGCGCCTGCGCGACTACACGGGCCTGACCGACGTCGAACTCCGGCGCCGGCGCGAGCCCGCGGAAGGCCTGTTCATCGCCGAGGGCGAGAAGGTCATCAGACGGGCCAAGGACGCCGGGTACGAGATGCGCTCGATGCTGCTCTCCGCCAAGTGGGTCGACGTCATGCGCGATGTCATCGACGAGCTCCCCGCCCCCGTCTACGCCGTCAGCCCGGAGCTCGCCGAGCGCGTCACCGGCTACCACGTCCACCGCGGCGCCCTGGCCTCCATGCAGCGCAAGCCGCTGCCCACGGCCGAGGAACTGCTGTCCACGGCCCGCCGCGTCGCCGTCATGGAAGCCGTCAACGACCACACCAACATCGGCGCCATCTTCCGCAGCGCCGCCGCCCTCGGCATGGACGCCGTCCTGCTGTCCCCCGACTGCGCGGACCCGCTCTACCGCCGCTCGGTGAAGGTCTCCATGGGCGCCGTGTTCTCCGTCCCGTACGCCCGCCTCGAAGCCTGGCCCAAGAGCCTGGACTCGGTCCGGGAAGCGGGCTTCAAGCTGCTCGCCCTCACCCCGCACGAGAAGGCCTCCCCGATCGACGAGGCGGCCCCCCGAACCCTGGACCGGGTCGCGCTCATGCTCGGCGCGGAGGGCGACGGACTGTCCACCCAGGCGCTGGTCGCGGCCGACGAATGGGTCCGCATCCCGATGGCGCACGGCGTCGACTCGCTCAACGTGGGCGCGGCCGCGGCCGTCGCCTTCTACGCGGTGGCCGGCGCCTCCGGGTCGTAACCGCCCGCTCCACGCACGCACCCGTGTGCGGACCGGCTCCGGCCGGTCCGCACACGCGCTTTCAGAGCCGTTGCGCGAGGGCGATGCCCAGGGCGACCACCAGGGTCACCACGACGAACACGATCAGCCGCTGCCGCATCAGCTTCGGGTCGGGCCGGGAGGGCCGACGCCCCGCACCGGTCGTCCGCGGCGCCTGCCGCCCGCCGGTACGCCCGGCCGTACGCCCCGCGGTGGAGCCCGGCTGGTTGCGCGGCGACGACGGCCGCGAGTGCGGCCCACTGTTCGGGCCCTGCGCCCGCGGCGTGGGCGTACCGCCGCCGGTACGACGTTCCGTGCGCTGCTCGGCGTACTCGTCGGCGATCCGCCCCGTCGGCCGCTCCACGCGGGCGCGCTGCGCGGGCGGCCTGCCGTCGCCGAGCCCCTGCGCCTCGCGGGCGGCGATCTCCTTCAGCCGCATCGACAGCTGGAGCGTGGTCGGCCGGTCCTCCGGATCCTTGGCCAGGCAGGCCGAGACCAGCGGCGCGAGGGCGTCCGGCACCCCCTGGAGGTGCGCCTCCTCGTGCACGACCCGGTACAGCATCACCTCGGAACTGCCGTGCCCGAAGGGCGAGTCGGCGGTCGCCGCGTAGGCCAGGGTGGCGCCGAGCGCGAACACGTCCGTGGCCGGGGTGACCGCGGCGCCGCGTACCTGTTCGGGCGCGAGGAAGCCGGGGGAGCCGACGGCGGTGCCCACGTGCGTGAGGGTGCTCGCACCGGTCGCCCAGGCGATGCCGAAGTCGATGATCCGGGGACCCTTGGGGGAGAGCAGGATGTTCGAGGGCTTGAGGTCCCGGTGGACGACCCCCGCCTCGTGCACGGCGACCAGGCCCTCGGACAGCGCGGCGCCGATCGCGGCGATCTGCGCCGCCGTCAGCGGACCCTCCTCGGCGACCTTGTCGTGCAGCGAGGGACCGGGCACGTACTGGGTGGCGAACCAGGGGCGCTCGGCGTCCAGGTCGGCGGCCACCAGCCGCGCCGTGCACCCGCCGCGGATCCGCCGGGCGGCGGACACCTCGCGTGCGAAGCGCGAACGGAACTCCTGGTCCTCGGCGAGGTCGGGACGGATCACCTTGAGGGCGACGCGCTGTCCGCGCCGGTCGGACCCCAGGTAGACCACGCCCATTCCGCCCGCACCGAGCCGCCGGTGCAGTCTGAACGAGCCGACGACACGCGGGTCCTCGCGCCGGAGCCGCATCATCGCCATGTCCACCCCGCTGACCGGTCGTCCTGTTGACCTGGCACAGCTTACGGACCATCCGGCATGCGCGCTCAGAGGCCGCGCCCTCGCCGCAGGATTCGATTGTCAGTACGGAGCAGGCCACTTGGGGGTTGCGCCGCCCGATCGGGCACTCTTTGCCCCGAACCCGTGTCATTCCCCAAGAGGCCCTCGCCCCAAGGCGATTGGAAGTCCACCGGCGTGCCCGGACGGGCGGACGCGGCCCACACCGGGCCGAACGGCCGCAGGGGCGCGTCAACGTCCCGCACGAGGACACGCGTGCGCGGGGAGTGACGGAAGTGAGCGAAGTCACTACCCTCCGGTCATCCCCTCCGGGAAGACCCTCACAACGGGGGAGCGGTCTCCACCCAGGGGAGTAGTCGGGGGCGGGTACGTCATCCTCCCGGAGGCCCGCCAATGGGTACGAGGGCATGAGGCCGGCGGCCTTGCGCCCGCCTAGTGTTGAGGACAAGCGGCGGGTGACGCACTCGTCCCCCGAGGTCAAGCCCGCCGCTGCCAAACGACAGGGAGAGGACCATGGCGGACATCGCACGGCAGGGACGCAAGGCATTCGCGTTCAACGGCCATGAGTCCGGTACGCGCCACCCGCTGGTGGCCGCGGCCATGGTGCTCCCCCTGGCCGCCGTCCTGCTCTTCCTCTTCGGAGGCTTCGACCAGGTGGTGGCACAGGCGTCGTCCGTGGGCGTGATGCTGGGGCGCTGAGCGGCGCACCAGGCCCGGGAGAGCGGCCCGGGCCGGGACATCGGCCTGTCGAACCCCGTGGGGACGGGGGCGCGACGGACGGCAGGTGAAGGGTGCTGCCCGTACGGCTGGGGAGCCGGACGGGCAGCACCCTTTTCAACGCCCCCACCCTGGTGGGCTGTCGGGCCGATCGGCACGCCGCCGTTGCCCGGGACGCCGGGAGGGGCGGGTCGGGCGGCCCTCGACGCGGCCTTCCTCGAAGCACACCGACCGGGTCGTCGCGATCGTCCGGGCCGAAGCCGTCATGACGGGCGGCGGACGTCACCGTCCGGACGGCTGCTGTCCGCCCCGCAGGAGCGGGGGGCGCTCGCGACCTCCCTGACGGACACCTCGACCGGCTGCCCCGGCCTCGGCATCGCAGGACGACCTCGTCCGCCACGCCGAGTCGCGGTCGAAGACCGGCGGGCTCCGGCGAATCGGGGTCGGCGCCCCGGTGCGCGGCCGGTCCGGGCCGGTCCGGTCCCGGCGTGCGGGGGTTCCGACCGGCGGCTGTCCTGCCGGTGGGCGGCACCCACCGGCGCCCGGCGCTGCAGCCCTCGCCCTCGCCCTCGCCCTCGTCCGACGGTTCGCGCGGCCGGAACCTGCGCGTGCGGTAGGACCGACCGGTCCTCCGCGGCGCCTGCCGCCCACGGGTACGCCCGGCCGTACGCCCCGTGGTGGAGCCCGGCCGGTTGCGCGGCGATGACGTCACCGGAAGAGGCCGCGTCCTCACCGCCCGCGGCGGCCAGGGCCCAGCCGCCCGAGCGCCCCGGGCGGCCCGGACCCCACGGGCGTCGCGGCGACATCCCGAGGACTCCCTGCGCACCTCCGTCTCCGGGGCGGGATCGGTCGTACCCTCCTGGTGGGAGAAGGGGGCAGGATGATCCAGGACACCGCACCGGGCACGACCACGCGCACCACAGCCGCCACACGCCCGCACGCCGCCTCCGCCCCTCCGCCCGCCCGGCGACTGCCCGCGCTGCCGCC
>NZ_JANFAK020000250.1 GCF_024721315.2 Streptomyces sp. Isolate_45 | reverse complement strand
CTCTTCCGATCTCGGCCCGTGCCGTGCGGGCGGCGGCGGCGACCCTGCCCGCCTGGGTCCGGGGGGAGCGGCAGGCCCCGCCCGGCGGGGTGCTGTGCCACGGCGACCTCCACCTCGGGCAACTCGTGCGGCACCCCGCCCCCGGCGGCCCCTGGCGGCTCATCGACGTGGACGACCTCGGACTCGGCACCCCCGCCTGGGACCTGGCCCGCCCGGCGGCCTGGTACGCGGCCGGGTTGCTCGCCCCGGAGGTGTGGCTGCGCTTCCTGGACGCCTACCGCGCCGCGGGCGGCCCGGCGGCCGGCCCGCCCGACAGCGACCCCTGGCCGGAACTCGACCTGGCGGCCCGGGCGCTGACCGTGCAGGGCGCGGCGCTGGCCCTGGCCAAGGCGGCGGCCGAACGGCGCCCGCTCGACGGGGCGGAACGCCTGATGGTGGATTCCTGTGCCCGAATCGCCGCATTCCCGCCGGAGTTGGAGCCGCAGGCCCCGTCGTAGGGTGAGGGCCACGTCACCGGGCATGCATCCGGTGTCGACGCAGACGGCGAGGAGTTGATCGGGTCATGCAGTGTCCGAAGTGTCACGCGATGATGCACACGTACAACCGCAACGGTGTCCAGATAGAGCAGTGCAGCGGCTGCCGCGGCATCTTCCTCGACTACGGCGAGTTGGAGGCGCTGACCCGGTTGGAGTCCCAGTACACGGCCCAGCAGTACCCCCAGGTCCCGCCGCCCGCCGCACCGCCGGCCCCGTACCCGGCCACGCACGCCGTCCCGGCTCCCGCCTGGGGCGCCCCGCAGCACGGGGGACACGGACAGCACGGGCACCACGGCCATCACGGCCACCACAAGGGCGGCTTCGGCCGGATGTTGTTCTCCTCCTGACCTCCTGACCGTGCCCGCGCGCACCGCCCCGCCCCGCCACGGGAAAAGCGGAAGCCCCGGCCGTCTTTCGACGGCCGGGGCTTCCGGGTGGTGCGCGATACTGGGATTGAACCAGTGACCTCTTCCGTGTCAGGGAAGCGCTCTCCCGCTGAGCTAATCGCGCGGGCTCCACGGCTCGAAAGCCGCAGGTGAAACAGTACTACACAACCTGCAGTGAACTGCGTGCGCGATACTGGGATTGAACCAGTGACCTCTTCCGTGTCAGGGAAGCGCTCTCCCGCTGAGCTAATCGCGCGGGGATCCTTGCGGATCAGTGGACGATACTGGGATTGAACCAGTGACCTCTTCCGTGTCAGGGAAGCGCTCTCCCGCTGAGCTAATCGTCCTTGGAGGTGGAGACGGGATTTGAACCCGTGTAGACGGCTTTGCAGGCCGTTGCCTCGCCTCTCGGCCACTCCACCATGGAGCCGCGGGGGTTATCGGGAAGAAATCCCCCACTTCGAGCGGACGACGAGACTCGAACTCGCGACATCCACCTTGGCAAGGTGGTGCTCTACCAACTGAGCTACGTCCGCAGGTCACCGTGTTCGCTCCGGGGTGTTCCCCCTTCGCTCCCTGGCGACGTGTTGAACTCTAGCGGATTCCCGGGCCAGCTCAAAAACGCGTTTCCGCAGCGTGCTGCCGCACGATCACCGCCGGTCACCCGACCGTCACCTCTCCGGCGCCATCACGTCACCGGTCATAGACTCGCAGCCGTGCACGACCTGCCTCACGACCTGCCTCCCCTGGCCCGCTTCGGCGGCCTCCTCGCGACCGACCTCCGAGACGTCACCAGTGACGCCTCCGCCCTGGACTCCACCGGGTTCTGGGCGGTGGCCGCCGACTTCGAGGGCCGGCTGGTCTGCGCGCGCTTCGGGGACGTACGCCCCGATCCCGTGCCCCCGCCCGTGCCGGGCGCCTGGTCGGGGCCCGGAGCCGACCAGTGGTCCTCCTCCCTCGACCGGGCCGCGTACGTCACCGGTGTGCGCAGGATCCGGGAGCACATCGCGGCCGGGGAGGTCTACCAGGCCAACCTCTGCCGCGTGATGTCCGCCCCGCTGCCCGATCCGGACTCCGCCGACGTCGACGCCCTGACGAGCCTCCTCGCGCGCGGTAACCCCGCCCCCTATGCAGGAACGATTCGTCTCCCCGCTCACGGCGTGGAGATCGCCACCGCCTCACCGGAGCTCTTCCTGAGCCGCTCCGGACGGTACGTCGAGTCCGGCCCGATCAAGGGCACCGGCCGCACCGTCGGCGACCTGCTCCCCAAGGACCACGCCGAGAACGTGATGATCGTCGACCTCGTCCGCAACGACCTGGGTCGCGTCTGCGCCACCGGGTCCGTCACCGTGCCCGCCCTGTGCGAAGTGGAGGAGCACCCGGGCCTGGTCCACCTCGTCTCCCGGGTCGGCGGCGAACTGGCCGACGGCGCCGGCTGGCCCGAGCTGCTGGCCGCGACCTTCCCGCCCGGCTCCGTCACGGGCGCCCCCAAGTCCTCCGCGCTGCGGATCATCGAAGCGCTGGAGACCGTCCCGCGCGGCCCCTACTGCGGCGGCATCGGCTGGGTCGACGCCGACCGGCGCACGGCCGGGCTCGCCGTGGGTATCCGTACGTTCTGGATCGACCGCGAGGCCCCCGGCGGCCCCCGTCTGTGCTTCGGCACCGGCGCCGGGATCACCTGGGGGTCCGACCCCGACCGCGAGTGGGCGGAGACGGAACTGAAGGCCGCCCGGCTGCTCGCTGTAGCGTCGGGCACACACGAGACGCACGACCTGAGTGGAGGGACCGTACGGTGAGGATCTGGCTCGACGGAGCACTGCGGGACGCCGAGGACGCGAAGGTGTCGGTGCTGGACCACGGCCTGACCGTGGGCGACGGCGTCTTCGAGACGCTCAAGGCGGAGCACGGCCGGGTCTTCGCCCTCACCCGCCACCTCGACCGGCTGACCCGCTCGGCCCGCGGCCTCGGCCTGCCCGACCCCGACCTCGACGAGGTGCGCCGTGCGTGCGCCGCCGTACTGGAGGCCAACCCGGTGGCGCTCGGCCGGCTGCGGATCACCTACACCGGAGGCGCGTCCCCGCTGGGCTCCGACCGCGGCGAGGCCGGCCCCACCCTGATCGTCGCCCTCGGCGGCACCACCCGTCGCCCCGACACCACCGCGGTGATCACCGTCCCCTGGGTCCGCAACGAGCGCTCGCCGCTGACCGGGCTGAAGACCACCTCGTACGCGGAGAACGTGGTCGCCCTGGCCCGGGCGCACCGGGAGGAGGCCTCCGAGGCCCTCTTCGCCAACACCGTCGGGCAGCTCTGCGAGGGCACCGGCTCCAACGTCTTCGTCGTCCTGGACGGCGAACTGCACACCCCGCCCGTGGCCTCGGGCTGCCTCGCGGGGATCACCCGGGCCCTCGCCGTCGAGTGGACCGGCGCCAAGGAGACGGACCTCCCCTTCGAGGTGCTGGAGCGCGCCGACGAGGTCTTCCTGACCTCCACCCTGCGCGACGTCCAGGCCGTCCACCGCGTCGACGGCCGCACCCTTGGAGCCCCCGGCCCGGTCACGGCGAAGGCCATGCGGGTCTTCGACGAGCGCGCGGGCTCGGACCTGGACCCGTAGTCACGGGGCCTCGGGGCGGGTAGAAATCGACGATGACCACCACCCTGCGGCCGAGCGGGCCGCTTCAGCAGAGCGAGGGCGGCGCGCGTTCGCGCCCCTACGAGGTCCGGGTCAACAGCAGGCGCGTCGGGACGCTCCTGATCGCCGCCGACACGCCCTTCGGGCCGTCGGTCGGTGAGATCCGCGAGCTGGCCATCGACGAGCCGGACCGCCGGCGGGGGCGGGCGACCGTCGCGGCGCTCGCCGCCGAGGAGGTCCTGCGCGCCTGGGGCTGTCGACGGGTGCGGATCGCCGTTCCGGCCGGTTCCGCGGGCGGGACCCGGCTCGCCGGGGCCCTCGGATACGTCGAGTACGGCCGCAACATGGCCAAGGAGCTCCCCGCCGAGCCGCCCGCGCTCTCCGCCGGGGTCCTCGGCCGCCCCATGACGGAGGCCGAGTACGAGGTCTGGAACCCCCGGGCCCGCGAGTCGTACGCCGCGAACTGGGTGGAGCGGGGTCTGTCGCCCGAGGCCGCGGCCGCCAAGTCGGCCGCCGACCACGACCGGCAACTGCCCCGGGGACTGGACACCCCCGGGGTCGCCCTGCGCGTCCTGGAGGCGGCCGGTACGCCCGTCGGGCAGGTGTGGGTCGCACCGCTCGACGGGAACGCGTACGTCTTCGACGTCGAGGTCGCCGAGGAGCACCGGGGCCGCGGGTACGGCCGCGACCTGATGCTCCTGGCCGAGCGGACCGCCCTCGGCGCGGGCCACCGGGTCCTGGCGCTGCACGTCTTCAGCGCCAACACCCCGGCGGTGCGGCTGTACGGGTCCCTCGGCTACCGGACCACGTCCCTCAACCTCGCCAAGGACCTCATCTAGTGCTGTGAGCGGGCGCGAGCGTCAGCCCGCGAGGAGCCGGTCGACGATCTCCTCGATGCGGGCGCGCAGGCCCTCCTGGCTCTTGCCGCCGTCGAGGCGCTCGCCGTCGATCACGTAGGTCGGGGTGCCGGTCACGCCGATGGCCTTGCCCTCGGCCTGGTCGGCGTCGACGATCAGGATGTGCCGGCCGTCGATCAGCGCGGTGTCGAACTCTTCGACGTCCAGGCCGAGTTCACGCGCCACATCGAGCAGAACGGCCTCACCGCGGGAGCCCAGCTCGGCGGTCCGCGCCAGCAGGGCCTCCGCGTACGGCCAGCCCTGTCCCTGCTCCACGGCCTCCTCGGCGGCCTGCGCCGCGGCGAAGGCGTGCTTGTGCTTCTCCAGGGGGAAGTGGCGCAGCCGGATGTCCAGCCGGTCGCCGTAGCGGGCCCGCAGGGCGCGCACGTCGTCCAGGGCGCTGTGGCAGTCCGGGCACTGGAGTTCGCACCAGACGTCGAGGATCACGGAATCGGTCATGGGAACAGTCTCCCAGCCCCGTACCCGCGCACCGACCGGGACCTGGGGAGGAGGCGGGACCCGGAGATGTCCCGGAGATCGGGCGGGGTCGCGCCCGGGGCATGGCCGGGACGGTACCGAGCGGTGCAGGATGTAAGGGACGGATCGCCCGCCCGCCCCCTCACCGCCGGAGGACCGCATGATTGCCGAGACCATATGTTCCGCGGTGTCCGCGGCCGGCCTGGGCCTCGCCGCGGTGACCGCGTACCGCAGGCGGTTCCTGGCCGCCACGCGCATCGCGGCGTACTCGCTGGTGCCGGTCGCCCTGGTGCTGACGGGTGTCGTGGGGTGGGTGTCGGGGATGGTCTTCAAGCCGTCGGTGTGGGCCGGCTTCGGACTGCTGGGCCTGGCCTGGCTGCTCTTCGTGATCACGCGGACGGTCGAGCGTCGCCGAGGGGCCAAGGTCCCCGGTGCCAAGCCCGCGAAGGCGGCCGGGGGCGGCCCGGCGCGGGACGCCGTCGCGCCCACGGCGTCCGCGCCCTCGCTCGGCGCGGGATCCCGACCGGCGCCCACGGCCCGGCGGGCTCCGGCGGCTCCGGCGGACGACTTCTCCGACATCGAGGCCATCCTCAAGAAGCACGGCATCTGACCCCGCCCCCCGGGGGTCCCGCCGACGCCCTACCGCACTCGGCGCCCCGGCGGGGGCGCAAGCCCCGGGGAACCACCTGAAGTGACGAGTGCGGGCGAACTACCGCGTCCGTACTGGCGTGTTGGGGGCAGATTCGGCGGGTGCTGCGCGATCATCGCCCCGACATGCTCGAAACATCGCCGGGTGATCCGCCGGCCCCCGCCCCCGTCGCCGAGGCCCCCCTCGCCGAGGAAGGGCGAGGGTGTCTCTTCGCCCTCTCCCAACCCCCTCTGATGATCTTCCTGGGGGTGATCGGGACCCTGCTGCTACTCGCCGCCGTGCACGACCTCTTCATGCTCTGACGCCTCGGGGTGGGCGTCCGCCTCCTTGCGCCGCGCCCGGTAGGCGGCCACGTGGAGCCGGTTCCCGCAGGTCCGGCTGTCGCAGTAGCGCCGGGAGCGGTTCCGCGACAGGTCCACGAAGGCACGCCGGCAGTCCGGCGCCTCGCAGCGCCGCAGCCGCTCCTGCTCGCCGGAGACCACGATGAAGGCCAGCGCCATCCCGCCGTCGGCCGCGAGGTGGTCGCCCACCGAGGCGCCCGGCGCGAAGTAGTGCACGTGCCAGTCGTAGCCGTCGTGGTCCGTCAGCTGGGGCGTGGTGCCGGCCGTGGCGACCAGCTCGTTGATCAGTACGGACGCCGCACGGGAGTTCGGAGCCGCGAAGACCAGGGCGAACTTGCCGCGCACCGTCCGGACCCCGGCGAGGTCGCGGGCGCTGAGCTCGCCGACGTCGCTGATCGCGTACTCCTGGACGAAGCCGCGCAGCGCGCCGATGTCGGAGAGCCCGTCGGGCTGGTCCGGTTCGGCCGCGGTGTTCACCAGCGCGACGACGACGTCGAGCGCGCGACGGGTGTCGTGGGGGATCTGCACGGGGTCGCTCCCTGGAAGGCCGGGCCTGCGGCGACGGTCGGCTGCCGCCGCTGGTGGCCGACTCTAGCGCCTTCCCGCAAGGGGTTACCCGGAGGATCGGGCGGTGCGGGAGCCCCTGGTGCTGCGGCCGCGAGGGCCACGGCACCAGCGCACGGGCGCCGCCCTCGCGGTTGGCTCCCGCGAGAACAGCGCCGGCACGTGCGTATGTGGTTGTCCGACCCGCACCGTCGCCCCGAGTCGGACGGTGTCGAGCCGCGGTAGGCCTGGCTCAGCTTTCGGCCAGGATGTGGGAGAGCTCCTTGTCGAGGTCGAAGTGCCGGTGCTCGGTCCCGGGTGGAACCGCGGCGTCCGTCCGCTTGAGGAACGATTCGAGTGCTCGGGCGGGTGCTTCGAGCAGTGCTTCTCCCTCCGGTGAGCTCAGGGCGATGCAGACGACGCCCTGACCGTGGCTGCGGGACGGCCAGACGCGGACGTCGCCGGTACCGGTGGGCCGGTGCAGGCCCTCCGCGAGGAGGTCACGGGCGAATACCCACTCGACCGTCTCCTCGGCGCCGGTGTGGAAGGTGGCGTGCACGGCGTAGGGGTCGGCCGTGTCATACCGCAGGCCCGCGGGAACAGGCAGTGAGGACTCGCTCGACACAACGAGGCGCAGGTGCAGCTCGCAGCTGACCGTGGTGTTCATAAGCGCCAGGGCCTTTCGCTCAGTGTGCGCTCGGGGATTCGCACGTCGGCGAAATCGACATGCCACCTACGGTGGCGTTGTAAACCCCTCTGACCGTTTTGCGGACCTCTGGGTCCCTCGGACGGCGGATCCAAACCGGCGTTCACGTGTGCTTCGGGCTCCGGTAGATTCGGCGGCATGAATACGGGGAGTGACCGCGAGACCAATGAGTCCGCCACCGGCGGGGCGCCCGCCGAGGAAACGCCGCACGTGTCGAAGGCGCCCGCCTTCATCAAGGCCAACCGCAGCCTCCACCTGAGCTGGCAGGTCGGCGTCTTCATCGTCGGCCTGGCCGTCATCGGGGCCGGCATCGCCATGCTCGTCCTGCCCGGCCCCGGCTGGGTGGCGATCTTCGCCGGCCTGGCGATCTGGGCCACCGAGTTCGCCTGGGCCCACCTCGTCCTGCGCTGGACCAAGCGCAAGGTCAGTGAGGCCGCGCAGAAGGCGCTCGACCCCAAGGTCCGGCGCCGCAACATCATCCTGACCAGCGTGGGCCTCGTCGTCGCGGGCGCGCTGATCGGCTTCTACCTGTGGAAGTACGGGCTCGTCCTGCCCTGGGACATCAAGGACCAGTAGGCCGCCGGAGGTGGTCACGGAGCACCGCTGACATGCGGTAATGTTTGCGGTGCGTCCGGGCGATTAGCTCAGTGGGAGAGCACTTCGTTCACACCGAAGGGGTCACTGGTTCGAACCCAGTATCGCCCACCCGGACCGAGGGCCCGGAGACTCCGCGAGAGTCTCCGGGCCCTCGGCGTTCCCGCCCGCCCGCCTCAGCGGAGCCGCCCCAGGGCTCCCCGCAGCCGCCGGGCGTCGCGCAGCCGCTTCTCGTACGTCGCCCCCACCATCAGCAGCAGCAGGCCCGCCAGCGCCGGCGGCAGCCACCGGGGGAGCGCCCCCGCCACCTGCACCACGTACGGGGCCAGCTCGTGCAGGGCCACCGCCGCCAGCGTGACGCCGCCCAGCAGCAGCGGGGCCGCGAGCCGCCGGTGCGCGCCCGCCAGTGTCAGGGCCAGCGCGGCCAGGCCCAGCAGCAGGGGGCGCGGCCAGTGGGCGTCCCCCCAGGCGGCGACCAGGCTCGGCAGCAGCGTCGCCCCCAGCCCCGGCCCGTACGCCGTCCACGAGGAGACCGCCGGATCCTTGCGGCGGGACAGGAAGCCCACTGCCAGGGCCGGCACCGACACCGGCAGCGCGTACGCCTCCGGCACCGTCACCCCCGACGCGCCGAGGCGGACCCACGTCGCCGCCACGAACAGCGCCATGGCCACCCAGCCCAGGCGCCGCCGGTCCACCCGCAGCGCCGCCCCCGCGCACAGCACCCCGCCCAGGGCGAGCACCAGCGCCAGCACCGGCGGATCACCGGCCGCGAGCACCACCGCCACCGCCCCCGCCGCGGCC
>NZ_JANFAK020000249.1 GCF_024721315.2 Streptomyces sp. Isolate_45 | reverse complement strand
GACCCCCGTGTCCGCCGCCGCGCCGGTTCCGGGGTTCCCGACGCCGCCCGCCCCGGGTGGCGCGGAGGAGCCGCAGGCGCCCGGCGCCGGGTGGTCGTCCGCTCCCGCGGAACAGGGCCCGTACGCGCCGCCGGTAGCCGCTGCGGATGCCCAGCAGCCCGCCGGGGAGCCCCCGTTCGTGGGATCCGGAGATGAACTGCCTTCACCGCCGCCCACGTTCGAAACCCCGGGCGCGCCGCAGGGTTACGGCTTCCCGCCCCCCGGTCAGCAGCAGCCACAGCCGGGCTACGGCTTCCCGCAGACGCCTCCGCGTGAGCAGGAGCAGGCACGGCCGGCCCAGCAACCCCAGGGCTACGGCTTCCCGCCCACCGGCAGGCAGCAGCCGCAGCCGGAGCCCCAGCCGGGGTACGGCTTCCCGCAGCCGCAGGAGCAGGCACAGCCGCCCCAGCAGCAACAGCCCCAGGGCTACGGCTTCCCGCCCGGCGCCCCCCAACCGCAGGCCCAGCCCCACGCCGACCCCCGGGCCTCCGCCGCCCAGTGGTCCCCCGAGGCCCAGCAGCCACCGCAGGCGCAGACACCGCAGGCGCAGCCGCGGCAGGCCGCCCCGTACCAGCAGACCGGCCATGGCAACGGAGGGGCGCCACTCGGCTACACCGCGGCCGTCGAGCTGTCCTCCGACCGGCTGCTGCGCTCCAAGCAGAAGTCGAAGGGGGGCCGTTCCGGATTCCGTTTCGGCGGCAAGGCCGCGGAGGCGGACCGTCAGCGCAAGCTGGAACTGATCCGCACGCCGGTGATGTCCTGCTACCGCATCGCCGTCATCAGCCTCAAGGGCGGCGTCGGCAAGACCACGACCACGACCGCCCTCGGCGCCACGCTCGCCACCGAGCGGCAGGACAAGATCCTGGCGATCGACGCGAACCCGGACGCCGGCACCCTCGGTCGCCGCGTGCGCCGCGAGACGGGGGCGACGATCCGTGACCTGGTGCAGGCGATCCCGTACCTGCACTCGTACATGGACATCCGCCGGTTCACCTCGCAGGCCCCCTCCGGTCTGGAGATCATCGCCAACGACGTGGACCCGGCCGTCTCGACGACCTTCAACGACGAGGACTACCGCCGCGTCATCGAGACCGTCGGCCGCCAGTACCCGATCATCCTCACCGACTCGGGCACGGGCCTGCTCTACTCCGCCATGCGCGGCGTGCTGGACCTGGCCGATCAGCTGATCATCATCTCGACCCCGTCCGTGGACGGCGCGAGCAGCGCCAGCACCACCCTCGACTGGCTCTCCGCGCACGGCTACGCCGAGCTCGTCGCACGCTCCCTCACCGTCATCTCCGGGGTCCGCGAGACCGCCAAGATGATCAAGGTCGAGGACATCGTGCAGCACTTCGAGACCCGCTGCCGCGGCGTCGTCGTGGTGCCGTTCGACGAGCACCTCGCGGCCGGTGCCGAGGTGGACCTCGACCTGATGCGGCCCAAGACCCGGGAGGCGTACTTCACCCTCTCCGCGCTGGTCGCCGAGGACTTCACCCGGGCGCAGCAGCAGGCCGCGCAGGCCCACTGGAGCGCGCCCCGGTCCGACCAACCGCCGTACCCCCAGCAGCATCAGCAGCCCCAGCAGCCGGGCCCGTACCAACAGCCCCAGCCGCCGCAGCAGCCGTACGGGCAGGCGTACCCGCAGCCCGGCCAACCCCGGCAGCAGCCGCAGGCGCCCCAGCAGCCCGGCGGCCCCCCGCGCGACCCGCGCCTCGGCTGACGGATACGGGGGCTGACGCGCGGAGGGCCCGTACCGTCCAGGAAACCTGGGACGGTACGGGCCCTCCGGCGCGTTCGGGGTGCGTGCCGCTCAGCGCCCGGCGCGCTCGCTGTCGTAGGCCTCGGTCAGTACCCGGGAGCGCTTCACGTCGTCCGCGATGGCCTCCAACAGCCCGTCCAGCGACTCGAACTTCGCCATCCCCCGCACGTACGCGAGGAAGTCCACGCCGACGTGCATCCCGTACAGGTCCAGGCCGATCCGGTCGATCGCGTACGCCTCGACGGTGCGTTCGGTGGCGTCGAACTGGACGTTCGTGCCGACCGAGATCGCGGCCGGCATCCGCTCGCCGTCCGCCGTCAGCCAGCCCGCGTACACGCCGTCGGCCGGGATCGCGGTGTGTGGCTGCGTCTCGACGTTCGCCGTCGGGTAGCCGAGCTCGCGCCCGCGCTGCGCGCCGCGCACCACGACGCCCTCGACGCGGTGCGGGCGACCCAGGATCTCGCCGGCCCCCTCGACATCGCCCTCGGAGACCAGCCGGCGCGCCAGCGTGGAGGAGAACGGCACGCCGCCGCCGGCCTCCCCGCGCACGACCAGGTCCACGACCTCGACCTCGTAGTCGTACGTGGCACCCAGCTCGCGCAGGAAGTCGACGTTGCCGGCGGCACGGTGGCCGAAGCGGAAGTTCGGGCCCTCGATCACGGCCTTCGCGTGCAGCTTGTCGGCCAGCACCTTGACGATGAAGTCGGCCGGGGACAGCTGGGAGAACTCCGCCGTGAACGGCAGGATCAGCAGCGCGTCGACCCCGAGGCCGGCCATCAGCTCGGCGCGGCGGTCGTAGGAGGCGAGGATCGGCGGGTGGCTGCCCGGCCGTACGACCTCGCTGGGGTGCGGACTGAAGGTGACGACCACCGACGGGAGGCCGAGCTCGCGGGCCCTGGCGACGGCCCGCCCGATGATCAGCTGATGTCCGCGGTGCACACCGTCGTAGGAGCCGATGGTGACGACGCTGCGTCCCCAGTCCTGGGGGATGTCCTCCAAGCCACGCCAGCGCTGCACTGTGACCGCTCCTCGCCCGAACCCGTGTAGTCCCTGTACCGATTGCCGATTGCAGGTCTAAGACTGCCATGCCGGTGGCCGGGGCCCCGCATCGGCGTCGGCGTCGGCCCGCTGCCGCCTCACGTGGTGTCCGGGACGGTCCTGCTGAGCGTCTCCACCGTGCGCCGCGCACCCGGTCCGAGCAGCGCGGCGGCCTCCGCCCCCGCCTGTGCGAGCCAGCGCGCGACGAGCGCGCCGAAGGCCGGGTCGGTCCGGACCAGTTCCACCGTGCGGTGCTCGAACTCGGTGGGGCCGCCCGGGATCCGCAACAGCTGCCGCCCGGCCCGCCGGAGCAGCTCGCGGGTGCGTGCCTCGGGACGGGCGCGGGTCCCCGCGGCGAGGGCGTCGAGGAAGGCGCCCAGCACCTCGGGGTCGCCCTCCTCGCGCAGCAGCACGTCGGCCAGCTCGCCGCGGAGCCCGTACGGGGGTGCCGCGCCGGGCGCGCCCAGGACCCGGGCCAGCTCGGCCCGTACGGGCGCCGGCCCGGTCCGCAGCAGGTCCAGTACGAGGGGGCGCACCACGGACCCCGCGCCCGGCCCCTGGTCCAGCCGTCGGTCCACGAAGGCGGCGGCGTGCGGGGCGTCCTCCGGGTGGCACGCCAGGTGCTCCCGTACGAGGTCACCCGCGCGGCGGGCCAACCCCGGCGTGGTCAGCGCGGCCAGGGCGCGGAGCACCTCCCCGTCGGCGCGGGCGCGCAGCGCGGCGAACACCGCGTCCGGGTCGGGCAGCACCGGCAGCGCCGCGACCAGCGCGGAGGCGGGCAGCCGGGAGCCGCGCCCGGGGTCGCGGAAGCAGGCGAGGGCGTCGGGAAGGTAGCGGGCCCGCACCTGGGGATCGCGGAGCAGGATCCCGAGGGCGCTGCCGTGCAGGGCGCCGTCGGTGGGCCGGGCGAGGAGCGCCAGGGCGGCGTGCCGCAGCAGCTCCCGGTCGGCCGGGGTACGGACGTGGGGAGCGGTGGCGAGCCCGTACGCGGCGGCGGCGACCCGGCGTCCGGGCCGTTCGTCGTGGGCCCAGCGGTCCACGGCCCGGCACAGGGCGGAGGGCTCGTCCTCGGTGAGGGCCGCGAGCAGCTCGTCGGCGCGGTGGTGCGCCGCACTCACCAGAGCCTCGGTGAGTGCGTCCACGGCGGGGCCCCGGTGGGTGTGCAGGAGGGCCTGGGCCGCGGTGGCGACGGTTGCTCCCGGGCGCTCGCGCAGCCGGCGTTCGTCGGTGAACCAGCCGCAGAGCAGGGGCTGGACGAGCCGCGGGTCACGCACGAGGCGGCGGGCGGCGGCGTCGAGGTAGCGGTGGTCGGCGGGCAGCAGGCGGCGGAGCAGGTCGAGCCGGTCGGCCTCGGACAGCCGGAGCCGGTTCCAGAACCAGCCGCCGAACTCCTCGGAGCCGGCCCGCGCCACGTGCTCGGCGAGGGCGTGCAGGACCGGCAGGTGCGGGGTGGCGTCGGCGGCCCGCAGCAGGGACTCGCGCAGCAACCGGCCGGCCCACCAGACCCGGTCGGGGTGAACGGCCGGCGTCTCCTCGGCGAAGGCGTTGAGGGCGCCGACCAGCCGGGTCAGCCGGATCCCGATCTCGGGCGGGGGCAGCCGGCGGAGCGCCTCCAGGACGGGCCCGACACGGTGCCGGGGCACCGGCGGGCCGGGCTCGGCGGGGCCCGAGTGGACCAGGGCGTCGAGTGCGGTCGGCACGTCGAGGTGGCCGGCCTGGATCCAGTCGGACAGCTCCTCGTGCGCGAAGCGGTAGCCGCCGGGCCCGGCGGGCACGAACAGCCCCTCGGTGAGGACGGCGGAGGCCCAGCCGGTGCGCCGGGGGAACAGGTCCTCGAAGTCGTCCCGGTCCAGCCGCCCCTGCGCCAGGCAGCGCCGAGCCGCCTCGTGCACCCGCCCGGCCACCCGCGCCGCAAGCCGCCGCACGCCGGGCCCGTACACCCCGCCGAGACCGCTCCCGCCGCACGCGGCGGGAGCGGGGGCGCCGGCGGCGGGGGCACCGACGGCCCGACTGCCCGGCCCCGGCCCGTGAGGGCCGGGACGCACGCAGCCGCACCCGCCGGGTCGGGGGTCAGCGCATCCGCACCCGTCGGGGCGGGGGCACAGGGGGCCACCCCCGTCGGCGCCGCAGCGAACGCGGCCGTGCCGGTCGGAGCCGACACAGGAGGAGCCACACTTGTCGACGCCGGGGAAGGCGGGGCCGTACGCGTCAACGTCCGTCCAGGCGGAGCCGTACCCGTCGACGCCGAGGTGGGCGGGGTCGCGTTCATCGGTGCCCTGGTCGGTCGGGCCGCAGGCTTCGGAGCCCCATCGTCCCGGAACCTGCCGGCCGGGGTCCGGGACCCCCGAGTCGTTCGCGCCCGCGCTCCCCGGCCCGGGGTCGCTCCCGCTCGGTCCGTGCCCGCCGGGGTTCCCGCTGTTCGGCCCCCCATGGCGGGCATCGCCGTACGCACGCGATCCCAGCCCATCGGAGCCCTCCACGGCCAACCTCCGGCCATCGGGGTCCGCTGCCCAAATCCCGCTCCCGTCCGCGCCGTGGATACCCGGGCCCCCAAGCCCGCCGCTGCCGACGCCGAGGCCCCGCACGCCGAGGTCGCGCACCCCGATGCGGTGGCTCGTCGGCCCGCCGGCACCCACCCGCTCCGGCCCCCGTCCGCTCCCCCGTCGGCCGTCGGCGTCCGAGCCGTGGATGCCCCGACCGGCCACACCGGAACCGCCGGCGGCCGGATCGTGAACGCCGCCCCAGCATCCCCTCAAGCCGCACGCGCCCTGGTCCAGCGCACCCCAGCCGCCCGCCTCCCGATCACGCGCGTTCGGACCCGGGACAGCCGGACCGGTCGCACCAGGAGCACTGCGGAGGCCGGTACGGCTGTCCCCCGAGCCGTCGACGGCAGCGACGTGGAGGCCCGATCCGTGGACGCCGGGGCCGCCCGCCGCCGGAACTGAGGCGCCCGAACCGCCGGCGCCCCCTTCCGGTGTGCCGGGCTGCTGCGGGGCAGGCCCGTCCCCGGCGGGGTCGACCGAGCCGGTGCGGGGGTTCCGGGGCGCGGGTGGGACGTCCTGCGGGCGGCCGGCGGGCGGCGGGACCGCACCCGAGGTGGCGATCCGGACCGCCACGCGCAGGGCCACCAGGTCCAGGTGGGCGCCGAACACCTCGTCCCGGCCCGGACACCCGGCGGTGACCCCGGCGGCGCGGATCCCGGCGAGTAGGCGGAGGGTGAGCGGATGCCGGGCATCGGCGTCCTGGACGCCGTCGGCGGGGATCCCGTACCGGGCACGGGCGGTCTCCGCCTCGTCCGGGTCCAGGTCTTCCACGGGAAGCGCGGCCGGCAGCCGTCGACCCGAGCGGGCCGGGGTGTGCAGCACCTCGGGCGGATACAGGGCTCCGGCCCGCTCCCAATACTCGGGCCGCGTGGCCACGACGAGCCGGGTGCCCGTCGAACGCAGCCACCCGACGGTGGCCTCGGTCCAGGCCGCGAGGCGGTGCGAGAGGTACGGCGGCATCTCCTCGGGCGTGTCCAGCACCACCAACAGCGGCCGCCCGGCCGCCCCCGCGACGCGGCAAACCCGCTCGGCCGCGCCCTCCACAGCGGCCTCCTCCCCCGATCCCGCCGACGGCCCGAGGCCACCCGACCCACCGGTGCCGCTCAACCGGCCGATGGTTTCCGACCGGTCGAGGTCGACCCACCGACTGGGACGCCCCCACCCACCGGGGACACCCGACCCACCGGGGCCGCTCAACCAGCCGATCGTTTCCGACCGGTCATGACGAACCGACCGCCCGAGGCCGACCGGCCCGCCGAGGCCTTCCGGCCGACGACGCGCATCGATCAGCGTGCGAGCGCCTCCGGGCCTGCCGTGATCGATCGACCCGCAGGAGCCACCCGGTACGCCGGAACCATCCGGCGTACCGGGTGTACCCACTCCGCCCGGGGCGTCGGTTCCCCCCGGCTGACCACTGCCGCCGTTGCCGTCATCCGCTCCGGACCCGGCACCCGAACCCGTGCCCCGTACGAGGCCCGGTCCGACGCCTGCCGGAATACCGGCTCCCCATCCGGTCGCCGCGCCAACTCCGGCGCCCCCTCCCGCTCCCGGGCCCGGCGCTCCCCGTGCGGCCCGCCCCGGCCCGACGTCCGTACGCGTCCCGGCTCCCGAACCTGCACCCACACCCGCCGCAACGTCGGCACCGGCACCGCCACCAGCTCCTGACCCCGGAGCCGTCCCCGATCCGGCCCCCGGGCCGGGTCCTCCCGACCCGACCGGGGAGGTACCTACCCCCGCGTCCCGACCGACCCCCGCATCCGACGTCGTGCGCGGTTCCCGCCCGACCCGTGGCCCCACCCCCGCGTCCGCCTCGAACGCGGGGTCGAATCCGCCGCCCGTCGCAGCCCCGGCCCACGCGCCGGTGCCACCCCCCACACCCGCGCCCATCACCACGGATACGGCCGACGCCAAGGCCCGGGAGACCGCGTCGGCCAGGGAGGCGTCGTCTTCCCGCAGGTCCGCGCCCCGCAGCCACAGGGTGGGGGCGGGGCGGGGGTCGCCGGCGCGTTCGGCGGTCAGGGCGGCGAGGGCCGTGGTGCGTCCGGTGCCGGGGTTTCCGACCAGGCCGAGGACGAAGCGGTCCCCGGCGGTGAAGGCGGCGAGAGCGGCGGCGAGGGCGGGCCTGACCACCGGTTCGGGGTCCGGCCCGGCCCCGGGCCCGCCGGCCGGGCAGGCGGAACCGACGGTGGTCGCGGTCAGCTCCAGGGCGCCCGCGAGGTTCAGGTCGGCCCCGTACCCGGGCACGGTCGCGGAGTTGCGGTCCAGCAGGCGCGCGAGGGGCCCGCCCGGAGCGGCCGCGGCGGCTGCCCGAAGGGGCAGCGCGAAGATCCCGGAGCGGTGCTCCGCCTTGAGCGCGGTGCCCAGGACTGCGAGCACCGCCCCCGTCGCGGCGTCCAGGACCGGCCCCCCGCCGGCCCCACCGCCCGGTCCCAGGGCATCCCGGCCGGCGGTGCCGATCGCCAGCTCGACCGTGACGGGCAGCACGTGGGAACGCGCCGCCGCGCTGTACGTGACCCCCGCACCCGCCCCGAGCACCCGCGCCTGTCGCCAGCCCCGGGCAAGGAGCCGTACGTACGTCCCCACGGGAAGCCCCTCCCGCACCGCGACCGGCAGCGGCCGCAGCCCGAGGCCGTCGGTCCGCACCAGGGCCAGCGCCACCTCGGGCAGCGGCGTCACGTCGGCCGCCTCCGCACACCAGGTCCGCCCTCCCGGCGCCTGCAACACGATCCGGCCCGGTCCGTCGACGGCCTCGTGGCTGGTGATCACCGTGCCGTGGTCGTCGGCCAGGAACCCGGTACCGCGCGGCAGGCCGGCCGCGTCACAGATCCTGACGAGCCCCTCGGCCCCCGGCCACCCCTCGGGCGGCGCCTCCCCGACCACGCCCGGCGCCGTGCCCCCGCCCCGGTCGCCGTCCCCGGCGCCGTCCGCGGCCGCGTCGAACGCCGCCGCACCAGCCGTGACCTCGTCCGTCATCGCCGCACCACTCCCCCGCCGCGAGCTCCGTGCTCATGACGGTAGGCAAGTGAAGATCAGCACGAAAAGAACGCGGGGCCAACGCGCCCCCATACGCTCCCTCCATTCACTCCGAGCGCCTGCTCGGACGGGTGAACAAGGGGCTCCGGATGGATAGAGACTTAGCCGAGGGGGGTCGGGGGGGGGGGGGGGGGGGGGGGGGGGGGGGGGGGGGGGGGGGGGGGGGGGGGGGGGGGGGGGGGGGGGGGGGG
>NZ_JANFAK020000248.1 GCF_024721315.2 Streptomyces sp. Isolate_45 | reverse complement strand
GGTATCAACTTTTGGCGTTGATTTTTGGCACGCTGTTGAGTTCTCAAGGAACGGACGCTTCCTTTGTACTCACCCTCAGTAACAATTACTGGGGCTTTCCTCCGGGCTTTCGTTCTGTTCTGTTCTTGCGTTTCCGACTCTATCAGACTCTTTCGGGCCTGACTCCCAGTCAGCGGGGTTTGTCTTCGGGGCTGTTGGGCCCTTCCGACTCCCGAACTCTAGCTGATTTCCCCGGCAACCGATAATCGGGCCTTCGAAAAAGAATTCGGACATGCCGAATTCGTTCCCGGTGGGAGTTCGTGCTGAGTTGGGTGCCGCAACGAGGCGGCGGGATTCGTTGACACCAAAACCTTTCGGCTCGGGGACAACTCGAAGAACCTTACGGACTCGCGGAGTCGGTGTCAACCCTGGAGGTCAGCCCCTCGACTGGAGGTCCTCCACGCGGTCCAACAGGCGGGTGAGGACGTCGCCCAGGATGCCGCGCTCGGCCGTGGAGAGGTCCTGGAGGAGGTCCTCCTCGAAGACCGTGGCCGCGCGCATCGCGTCCAACCACTTGCTGCGGCCCTCGTCCGTGAGCTCCACGATCACGCGGACCCGGTTGGACTCGTCGCGCTCACGGGTCACCAGGCCTTCCGCGGTCATGCGGTCGATCCGGTGCGTCATGGCCGCCGGCGTGAGGCCCAGCTGCTTCGCGAGCTCGCTCGGGCCCATCCGGTAGGGGGCTCCGGAGATGACGAGGGCCTTGAGGACCTCCCACTCCGCGTTGCTGATGCCCAGGGCAGCGGTCTGGCGTCCGTACGCGACGTTCATGCGGCGGTTCAGCCGGCTCAGCGCCGAGACCACCTTCTCGACCTGGGGGTCGAGGTCCTGGAACTCGCGCTGGTAGACGGCGATCTGCTCATCGAGGCTCGGCTCGTGGACGGGCGTAGTGCCGTCGGGGGTGTCACCCATGCCTCGAAGTATGGCACGAGACCCATTGGCGTCTAACTCCTTCGATGTGTAGAGTTAAGGATCGAACTTTAGGGATGAAGTCTTCAGGCTTCAGTTATCAAGGTGGTGAAAGTGACCAAGGTGATGGGCGCTGCGATGCGGCGGATCCAGGCCGGGAACGCGTTGACCGCGTTCGGCATCGGCTTCACGGTTCCGTTCCTCTACATCTACGTGGCGCAGGTGCGAGGTCTGGGCTCCATGGCTGCCACGAGTGCGTTCGTGGCGTTCGCGCTGGGTGCTCTCGTCGCGCTGCCCTTCACCGGGCGGGTCATCGACCGACGTGGGCCGGTGCCCGTGGTCATGGGTGCGGCAGTGCTCGCTTCGGTGGGCGCGCTGGCGCTCGGGCTGTCGACGGGGGTCGTACCGATCCTGCTGTCGGCCCTGGCCCTGGGTGCGGGGCAGGCCGTCATGCAGCCGGCGCTCGCCACGATGATCGTGTGGTGCTCGACCCCCTCGACGCGGACGCGCTCCTTCGCCCTGCAGTTCTTCCTGCAGAACCTGGGTCTGGGCATAGGCGGGCTCGTCGGCGGTCAGATCGTCGACGAGAGCCGGCCCGGCAGCTTCACCCTGCTGTTCGGCATCGAGGCCGTGATGTTCCTGGTGCTGGCTGCGGTCATCGCCACCGTGCGGATGCCGCAGGTGGCGGGTCTCAAGGACGCCATGCCGCAGAAGGACGCGGTGCCGGCGGCCGGCAGCGGTTGGAAGCGGCTGCTCCGTCACAAGGCGATGGTGCAGCTGTGCGTGCTGGGCTTCGTTCTCTTCTTCGCCTGCTACGGACAGTTCGAGTCGGGTCTGGCGGCCTTCGGTACCGAGGCCGCCGGGATATCCCCCTCCACGCTCGGGTTCGCGCTGGCCGCCAACACGGGTGCGATCGTGATCGCCCAGTTCGTGGTGCTGCGGCTCGTCGAGAAGCGGCGCCGGTCGCGGGTGATCGCGCTCGTCGGGCTGATCTGGACCGTGGCGTGGGTCATCGCCGGGTTCTCGGGTCTGGGGCACGGCAGCGCGATGATGGCCGCGGCCGCGTTCATCACGACGTACGCGCTCTTCGGAATCGGCGAGGCCATGCTGTCTCCGACGCTGGCGCCGCTGGTGGCCGATCTGGCTCCGGAGGGCTCGGTCGGGCAGTACAACTCGGCCTTCGCCCTGGTGAAGCAGATGGCGCTGGCCCTCGGGCCGCTCGGCGTGCCGCTCGGTGCCGGTATCCCGATGCTCTATATCGGGTTGTTCGTGGTCGTCTCGCTGGGGATCGCCGGGCTGGCGCTGCGGCTCGGCAAGCAGCTGAGCCCCGTGCAGGACAACCCGTCGCTGAGCAGGGTCGTGGCGCAGGGCGGTCCGGCCGTCGGCGTGGCGAAGACCGTCGCTTCGGAGCCCGCGCACGTGTAGTCGTAGGTACGTAGGACGCGAGAAGTACGCGTAAGGCCCCGGTCCGGTGGACCGGGGCCTTACGCGTGTTCGGCTACTTGTCGGGCAGGGCGAACTCGCACCAGACGGCCTTGCCGCCGCCCGGGGTGCGGCGGGAGCCCCAGGACGAGGCGATGGTCGCGACGATGGAGATGCCGCGGCCGGTCTCGTCGGCCGGTTCGGCGCGGCGGCGGCGCGGGAGGTGGTCGTCGCCGTCGGTGACCTCGACGATCAGGCGGCGGTCGGTGCGGCGCAGGCGCAGCCGCATGGGCGGGGTGCCGTGCTGGAGGGAGTTCGCGACGAGTTCGCTCGCGGCCAGGACACCGAGGTCGCACAGTTCGACGGGGAACCGCCAGGAGGCGAGGACGCCCTGGGCGAAGGCGCGGGCGCGCGGGGCCGCCTCGATGCCGCCGAGGAGTTCGAGGGCGGCGTTGTGGAACAGCTCCGCGTCGGCTCCGGTGCGGGCGGGCTGCTGGAGGACCATCACGGCGACGTCGTCGTCGTGGTCGGCGTCGACGCCGAGGGCGCGCATGAGCCGGTCGCAGACGACGGCGGGGGTGCCCTGGGCTCCGGACAGGGCGCGTTCGAGGGTGGCGACGCCTTCGTCGATGTCCTCGCCGCGGCGTTCGACCAGGCCGTCGGTGTAGAGGACGGCGGTGGAGCCGGGGCCGAGGGCGATGGTGCCCGAGGTGTGCAGCCAGCCTCCGGTGCCGAGCGGCGGGCCGGTGGGGTCGGCGGCGCGGCGCACGGTGCCGTCCTCGTCGCGGACGAGGATCGGGAGGTGGCCGGCGGAGGCGTACGCCAGGAGGCCCTCGTTGGGGTCGTGGACGGCGTAGACGCAGGTGGCGATCTGGCTGGCGTCGATCTCGGCGGCGAGGCCGTCGAGGAGTTGGAGCACCTCGTGCGGGGGCAGGTCGAGGCGGGCGTAGGCGCGGACGGCGGTGCGCAGCTGGCCCATGACGGCGGCGGCGCGGACGCCGCGGCCCATGACGTCTCCGATGACGAGGGCGGTGCGGCCGGCGCCGAGGGTGATGACGTCGTACCAGTCGCCGCCGACGGCGGCCTCGGTTCCGCCGGGCTGGTAGGTGGCGGCGACGCGGAGGTCGTCGGGCTGTTCCAGCTCCTGGGGGAGCAGCGAGCGCTGGAGGGTGACGGCGGCCTCGCGCTGGCGGCGCTCGCTGGCGCGGAGCCGCTCTACGGCCTCGGCGTGGTCGGTGACGTCGGCGAGGTGGACGAGGATCCCGGTGTGGTGGGGGTCCTCGGGGCCGCCGGCGTCGGTCTTGGGGAAATCGACCGGGGTGCAGGTCACGGTGTAGGAACTGCCGCCGCCGGGAGCGGTGCGGTTCTTGGCCGTACGGGGCTTGCCGCTGCGCTGGACCTGGTCGAGGAGTTCCAGGAGTCCGAGCTCGCCGAGTTCGGGGAGGGCCTGGTGCGCCGGGGCGCCGGAGGTGCGGGGGCCGAAGCCGGCGGTGTAGGCGTCGTTGACGTAGGCGACGCGGTGTTCGGGGCCGTGGACGAGCGCGACGAGGGCCGGGAGCAGGCCGAGGACCTCGCGCACGGAGAGCTCGTCGAGGGCGGGGACGGCGGCGAGCGGTGCCGTACCGGTGCCGGAGACGGTGGCGTCGGCGGGGCTGTCCTCCGGTGGGCCGGCGGTGTGGGCGGCGGCGCCGCGGGCTGCCGGGACGGAGCCCTCGCCCCTTTTGGCCTGGGCGGCGGCGTGTTCGTTCCGGGCGGCGGCGCGGCGCTGCGTTCCGGGAAACCGGGCGCTCCAGCGCGTGAAGTTCACTGCGTTCAAGCCTCGTGGTGTCGCAAGTGGTCGCTGTGTCGCTCGTGGTCGGTCTCTGGGCATGTGGTTCGGTGCACGGACACCCGCACGGTCACTCTGTGCAGGTGTGAGCGCACCTATGGTCACACGTCCAGTGTGGCGGACCGCACTGACAACGTCAGCCCTGGCTGTCCTGCGGGGGTTCGGGGGCGGGGCGGGGCTTGTGGTGTGCCGGGCCTCCGCCTGCGGCGAGTTCGAATTCTGCCCTGGGGTGTTCGAGTGAGCCTAGGGAGACGATCTCCCGCTTGAACAGACCTGAGAGGGTCCATTCCGCAAGAACGCGCATCTTGCGGTTGAAGGTGGGGACTCGGCTGAGGTGGTAGGCGCGGTGCATGAACCAGGCCGGGTAGCCCTTGATCTTGCGTCCGTAGATGTGGGCGACGCCCTTGTGCAGGCCGAGGGAGGCGACGGAGCCGACGTACCTGTGGGCGTACTCGGTGAGGACCTCGTCGCGCAGAGCGGCGACGAGGTTGTCGGCGAGTCGCTTGGCCTGGCGGACGGCGTGCTGCGCGTTGGGGGCGCAGGTGTGGCCCGGTTCGGCTGCGGTGATGTCGGGGACGGCGGCGGCGTCGCCGGCGGCCCAGGCGTGTTCGACCCCCTTGACGGTGAGGAAGGACGTACAGGTGAGGCGGCCGTGTTCGTTCCTGGGGAGGTCCGAGGCGGCGAGGACGGGGTGGGGTTTCACGCCGGCGGTCCAGACGACGGTCCGGGTGGGGAAGCGGGATCCGTCGCTGAGGACGGCGACGCGGTCCTCGCAGGAGTCCAGGCGGGTCTCCATCCGGACGTCGATGTTGCGGCGACGCAGTTCACGGACGGTGTAGGTGCCCATTTCCGGTCCCACCTCGGGGAGGATCCGGTCGCTGGCCTCGACCAGCACCCACTTCATGTCCTCGGGCTTGACGTTGTGGTAGTACCGGGCGGCGTAGCGGGCCATGTCCTCCAGTTCGCCGAGGGCTTCGACGCCTGCGTAGCCGCCGCCGACGAAGACGAAGGTCAAGGCCGCGTCGCGGATGGCCGGATCGCGGGTGGAGGAGGCGATGTCCATCTGCTCGATGACGTGGTTGCGCAGGCCGATGGCCTCTTCGACGGTCTTGAACCCGATGGCGTAGTCGGCGAGGCCGGGGATGGGGAGGGTGCGGGAGACGGAGCCGGGAGCGAGGACGATCTCGTCGTACTCGATCTCGATCGCGCCGGTGCCCTCCTCGGCCGTGGCGAGGGTGGTGACGGTCGCGGTGCGCTTGGCGTGGTCGATGCTCTTGGCCTCGCCGATGACGATGCGGCAGCGGTTGAGGACGCGGCGGAGCGGTACGACGACGTGGCGGGGTGAGATCGAGCCGGCGGCGGCCTCCGGGAGGAAGGGCTGATAGGTCATGTAGGGCTCGGGTGTGACCACCGTGACCTCGGCCTCGCCGGATCTCAGCTTCCGCTGGAGGCCCAGGGCCGTGTACATGCCGACGTAGCCGCCGCCGACGATGAGGATGCGCGTGCGGGGCGGGGTACCGGGGGCGTCGCCCCGGGAGTTAGCAGCCTTCACCTTCCCATGACGCAACGTGGCTGGGAGTTTGTCCACAGGCCCGTCAAATTGTGTGACCGGTGGGGGTGGCGGGACGGGGCTGCCGCAGGGGCCTGGAGGGAGCAAAGGTCCGCAGGTCAGGAGGTGCGGAGGGGGAGATTCCGGAGGCTTCCTGGGGAAAAGTGGGGGTCGATGCTCCGATCGGGCGGCGGCCGGTCGGGGGCTGCCCCTTCTGAATTGACTCTGGCTCAACTATGTTCGTATCTCGTCGAGAGAGTAGGACCGGGGCCCTCACGACCGTGGCCCCCCTCGACGCGAAGGCGGGGAATGTCTCCGGGGGGAGACAAATGATTACCGGGGGATACATATGCACATTTCCGATTTCCATGGTTCTGCCACCGCTCTGTCTGCCGAGAGCGGCGGCCGCGTGATGGCGGGTACGACGACCCACGGGGTGGGCCGCTCGACGCCGCTGCGCGTAGACGCTCAGCGCAACCTCGAACACGTACTGCGCGCGGCTCGTGAGGTCTTCGGCGAGCTGGGCTACGGGGCTCCGATGGAGGACGTGGCACGCCGCGCCCGCGTCGGCGTCGGCACCGTCTACCGGCGGTTCCCGAGCAAGGACGTCCTGGTCCGCCGTATAGCGGAGGAGGAGACCGCCCGGCTCACCGAGCAGGCCAAGTCCGCACTGGGCCAGGAGGAGGAGCCGTGGCAGGCGCTGTCGCGCTTCCTGCGCACCTCCGTGGCCTCCGGCGCGGGCCGACTACTGCCGCCGCAGATCCTGCGGGTCGACGCGGACGGGGAGGACGGGGCCGAGGAGGCGCCGGCCGCCGCGGCGCGGGTTCCGCACCAGCGCCAGGCCGTCGTGGGCGGGGCGCCCGACCTGCGGGTCGTGGGCGCGCGGCACTCCGTCGAGGACGACCTGGCGGACGACTCCGGCGCGGGTGCGCTGCTGGAGGTCGTCGGTCGCCTGGTGGACCGCGCCCGGGAGGCCGGTGAGCTGCGGGCCGATGTCACGGTGGCCGATGTGCTGCTGGTCATCGCGACCGCGGCGCCGGCGCTGCCGGACCCGGCCCATCAGGCCGCGGCTTCGGCCCGTCTGCTGGACATCCTGCTCGAAGGGCTGCGATCCCGGACCGTGTGAGGCGTTCTCCCGGATGCGCTTCCGGGGGACGCCCGGGGTGATGCGCCGGGGGCTTGGGCCCCGGGCGCTTCACCCGGCCGGTGGGCGCGGGACTTGGCGGGTCGGGCCGGTGGGTCCGGGTCGGTGGGTTCGGGGCCGATGGCTCCGGACCGGTGCGCGGCTGATGGTGGGTGACTCGTCGGCGGGTGCCGCTTCGGTGGGGGTCTGGCCGGTGGGGGTCTTGCCGGTGGGTGCCTGGCTTGGTGGGTGCCGTTCCCGGTGAGATGCCCGATCGGTGGGCTTCGCCTCGGCAGGTACAGCGTCGGCAGGTACAGGACTGCGCGGGTATTGGGCTTGGCAGGTACCCGCGCTTGCTTGGTGCCATGCCGGTGAAGGCCGCGTCGGCAGGTTCCGTGTCTGTGCGGGAGTGTGCGTCCGTGCTGGGGTGCGGGTGCGTCGAGGCGTGGGGTCGGTTCAGCGGTTCGGGAGCTTGGTTCACGGCCCGGCGTGCGTCGGGGCCCTCGCGGGTGTGGTGCCGGCTCGCCGGAGGTGGCCTTCGGGGCGAACGGGGCGGTGGGTCAAAGGGGTTACTCGAACGGCCTGTCGCTCGAACGGGTGAGGATCAGCGTGGTGATTCGGCTGGTCTTGCCCGGATGAGTGGATGGCGGTCGGAGGGGGCCGGGGTGCCTTCGCCATGTGCCACGCTGGATCGGTGTACCGGTTGAGTGTGGCGTGCGGGGGCTTCCGCGATGGGCGTTGACGGGCGGGACGAGTCTCGCGGTGGTGCCGGAGGCGAGGTCGAGTCGGGCAGCCTGCCCGCCCGTCAGGTACCGGCCCAGCGCGAACCGCGCGGCCGGCATGCCGCCCCGGTCACGGGCGGCGCCGATCTGCCCCCGTCCGACGCCGAGCTGGTCGCCCGGATGCGCGGTGGGGACGACGGCGCGTACGAGGAACTCTTCCGTCGACACGCCGACGCCGTCCGCCGTTACGCGCGCACCTGTTGCCGCGACGGGCACACGGCCGACGACCTGACCGCCGAGGTGTTCGCGCGGACGCTCCAGGCGGTGCGGGGCGGGGCCGGGCCGGACCAGTCGGTGCGCGCCTACCTGCTCACCACCGTGCGGAGGGTCGCGGCGGCCTGGGCCAAGACCGCCAAGCGGGAACATCTCGTCGAGGACTTCGCCCTGTTCGCGGAACAGTCGACGGGAGCCGAGGCCACGGCCGGGCTGGGCGGGGCCGACACCCTCGAACTGGGCGCGGACGTAAAGGCGATGCACCAGGCCGAGCAGTCGCTGGCCATGCAGGCCTTCCGGAGCCTGCCCGAACGGTGGCAGGCCGTGCTGTGGCACACCACTGTCGAGGAGGCCTCGCCGAGCGCTATCGCCCCGTTGTTCGGGCTCAGCCCCAACGCGACTGCGGTGCTGGCCAGCCGGGCGCGGGAAGGCCTCAAGCAGGCCTACCTCCAGGCCCATGTGAGTTCCGCGCTCAGCTCGGGCGGGGACTGCGCCCGGTACGCGGACCGGCTGGGCGCGTACGCCCGGGGCGGGCTGCGGATGCGGGCGGAGCGCGGGCTGCGCAAGCACTTGGAGGAGTGCGCCAAGTGCCGGCTCGCCGCCGGGGAGCTGAAGGACGTCAACGCGGGCATCCCCGCGCTGCTGCCGGTCGCGGTCATCGGGTGGTTCGCCGCCGGGTACGCGGCCAAGGCGGCCGGGGTGGTGGCCGGTGGGGCCGTGGCCGCGACCGGGGCCGGAGCGGCCGCCGCCGCGG
>NZ_JANFAK020000247.1 GCF_024721315.2 Streptomyces sp. Isolate_45 | reverse complement strand
GCCCGCAGGGTGCTCAGCGACTCCACGCCCGTCGCGTCGAGCGGGGCCCCGGTGTTGGCGGGGGGGCGGGCGGGGGGGCCCCCCCCCCCCCGGGGGCCGGTGTTCCCCACCCCCCCCCGGGCCAATGCGGGGGCGGCCGCGGCGGCGGATCCGGATCGGGCTCGTCCGGGGGCGGGCCGCCCGCGGCCGCGCCGCTCGGCCGGTTCCTGGCCAAGGCCGCGGCGGTCACCGCCGGGCTCACCGCGGCCGGGGCCGTCCTGGGCCTCGTACGCGACCAGACCATCGCGCACCTCTTCGGCGCCGGACACGACAGCGACGCGTTCCTGATCGCCTGGACCGTGCCCGAGATGGCCTCGACGCTGCTCATCGAGGACGCCATGGCCCTGCTCATGGTGCCCGCCTTCAGCCACGCCCTGGCCCGCAGGGCGGCCGGTCGGGCCGGCCTGACCCGGCTGGAGGCACGCGCGCAGGACCCCGTAGGGCTGCTCGTCGCGGCGACCCTGCCCCGGCTCCTGGTGCTGCTGGCGGCCGTGGCCTCCGTCCTCGTCGTGGCCGCGCCGCTCGTCGTCGGGGCGCTCGCGCCCGGCCTGCCCGACCCCGGGCTGGCCGTCGAGTGCACCCGACTGACCGCGCTCACCGTGGTCTCCTTCGGCATCGCCGGGTACTTCAGCGCAGCCCTGCGGGCCCACCGCTCCTTCCTGCCGCCCGCCGCGATCTACGTCTCGTACAACGTCGGGATCATCGCCACGATGGTCGCCCTGCACGCCCTGTGGGGGGTACGGGCCGCCGCCGCCGGGGTCGCCGTCGGCGGGCTGCTGATGGTCCTCGTCCAACTGCCCGCGTTCATCCGGAACGTGGGCTTCGGCCCGCGTCGGGCCAAGTCCGCCCCGCGCAGCCAGCGCGACCGCGACCGGCCCACCCTCCTCGCCTTCGGCGTCATCGCGCCCGTCATCTTCTTCGCGGTGTTCCGGCAGTCCCAGGTCCTCGTCGAACGGTTCCTGGCCGCCTCCCTGCCCCCGGGCGCCATCTCGCACCTCAACTACGCGCAGAAGGTCGCGCAGATGCCGATGGTGCTGTCCCTGATGATCTGCACCGTCACCTTCCCCGTCGTCGCCCAGGCCATGGCCGGCGGGGAGCGGGACAAGGCCCGGCGCCGGGTGGAACGGGACCTCGCCCTGGCCTCCCTCGCCGTGCTGATGGGCGCCGCCCTCGTCATCGGGTACGCCCCGCAGATCATCCAGGTCCTCTTCGAACGCGGAGCCTTCACCCACCGGGACACCCTCGCCACCGCCTCCGTCATGCGGGTCTACGGCCTCGGACTCCTCGGCCACTGCCTCGTCGGAGCCCTGTCCCGGCCCTTCTTCTCGACCGCCCGGCCCATCTGGTTCCCGGCGCTCGCGATGGGCGCCGGGTTGCTCGTCAACGTCGTCGCCGGAGCCTTCGCCGTCGGCTGGTGGGGGACCTACGGCATCGCCGCCGCCAACGCCGCCGGCATCTCCACCACCGCGGTCCTGCTGCTCACCGGACTCGGCTCGCGGATCATCGCCATCCAGGTCCGCCGGGTCGCCATCAGCATCGGCCGGCTCGCGGTCGCCGCCATCGCCGCCTGCGGCACCGGCTGGCTCGCCGGGCCGATGATCCCCGACCCGCTGCTCAGCGCCGCCCTCGGCTGCCTGCTGGTCCCGGCCATGTTCGGCGCGACCGGCATGGCCATACGTGCCCTTGAGGTCACCGTCCTTCCCGCCCAGCTCGCCCAGCTCACCTCCCAGCTCACCCAGAGGTTCCGCAATGTCCGCTGACACCGACACGGCGCCCGCCGCCGCGGCGCGTTCCACCCGCCGCACCGTGTGGCCGTGGGTCCTGATGTACCACTCGGTCGCCGGGTTCACCGACCCCGCCGAGGACCCGTACGGCATCACCGTCACCCCCGCGGCCCTGGAGGCCCAGCTGCTGTGGCTGCGCGCCCGCCGGTTGCGCGGGGTGTCCGTCGGCGAACTGCTGCGGGCCCGCGCCGCCGGACGCGGCCGGGGGCTGGTCGGACTGACCTTCGACGACGGGTACACCGACTTCCTGACCTCGGCCCTGCCCCTGCTGCGCCGCCACGACTGCACCGCCACCCTGTTCGTGCTCCCCGGCCGGCTCGGCGTCGACAACGTCTGGGACCCGCTCGGACCGCGCAAGGCGCTGCTCACCGCCGAGGGCATCCGCGAAGTCGCCGCCGCGGGCATGGAGATCGGCTCGCACGGGCTGCTCCACCAGGACCTCACCGCCGCCCCCGACGACGTCCTCCAGCAGGAACTGCGGGGCAGCCGCGACCTGCTGCGCGAGCTGACCGGCACCCTCCCCGAGGGGTTCTGCCACCCGTACGGACACCTCGACGCCCGCGTCACAGCCGCGACCCGGGCCGCCGGCTACACGTACGCCTGCGGCATCGCCCCCGGGCGGCTCACGGGCCCGCACGCCCTGCCGCGCACCCACGTCAGCCAGGCCGACGGGGCCGCCCGACTGCGGATCAAGCGGCTCCGCCACCGCGTCGGCGAGCTGCGCCGGGTGGTGCTCCCGTGAACACGGTCAAGGCACTGCACATCATCACCGGACTCGGCGTCGGCGGGGCCGAACAGCAACTGCGCCTCCTGCTGAGGCACATGCCCATGCCGTGCGACGTACTGACGCTGACCAACCCCGGCCCCGTCGCCGAGGGCCTGCGCGCCGACGGGGTCCGAGTCGTGAACCTCGGGATGAGCGGGAACCGCGACCTCGGCGCCCTGCCCCGACTGGTCAAGTTCATCCGGCGCGGCCGCTACGACCTGGTCCACACCCACCTGTACCGGGCCTGCGTCTACGGCCGCGTCGCCGCCCGCCTCGCGGGCGTCGGAGCCACCGTGGCCACCGAGCACTCCCTCGGCGACGCCGAGATCGAGGGCAGGCCGCTGTCCGGCGGCGTCCGGGCCCTCTACCTGGCCAGCGAACGGCTCGGCGCGGCCACCGTCGCCGTCTCCGACACGGTCGCCGCCCGGCTGGAGGGCTGGGGGGTGCCGGCGCCGCGCATCCACGTCGTACCGAACGGCATCGAGGCCGTCCGCTTCCGCTTCGACGAGGGCGTCCGGCGGGCCACCCGGGCCCGCACCGGACTGCCCGAACGGGCCTTCGTCGTCGGCGGGGTCGGCCGGCTGGTCCCGGGCAAGCGGTTCGACGTCCTCGTACGGGCCGTCGCCGCGCTCCCCGGCGCGCACCTGCTGCTCGCCGGGGACGGGCCCGAGCGGGCCGCGCTGCGCACCCTCGCCGCCGAACTCGGCGCCCAGAGCCGGATCCACCTGCTCGGGGAGCGGGATCCGCTGGGCGACAGCGCCGACGGGCGCACCCCCGGCATCCCCGCCCTGCTGACCGCCATGGACGTCTTCGTGTCCCCCTCGCGGGAGGAGGCGTTCGGGCTCGCGGTGGTCGAGGCGCTGGCCGCCGGACTGCCCGTCCTGCACGTCACCTGCCCGGCCATCGACGACCTGCCCGCCGCCCAGGCGCCGGGCGCGCGCCGCATCGGGCCCGGCACCGAGGAACTGGTCGCCGCGCTGCGCGGGCACATGGAGGCCGGCGCCCGCCGGCTGCCGCCGCCGCCCGTGGTGCGCCGCTACGACATCGCCGGCAGCGCGAGCCGCCTGCTCGACGTCTACGCCCTCGCGCTCGCCGCCCCGGTCCCCGGCAGGGCACCGGCCGCACCGCTGCCCGCGCCCACCCCGGCGGGACGGGGCCCGGCCGCGCCGGGCTCCGCGCCGGCGGGCAACGGCTGATCCCGAATCCACCACCCCGGCCAGGGGAACGGCCGGGTCCGTCGAACTCCCCTCCCCCAGGAAGCGAGCACCGCACATGGCCGACACCGCAGACCAGAAGAAGTCCGACCACCGCTCGGAGAAGAAGCGGCGCGGCCTGCGCCCGCCCGCCTGGTGGCCGTTGCCCGCCTGCGCCCTGCTCGGCATGGCCGCGGGCGGGGCGTACGGGGTCCTCAAGGCACCCGAGTACGCCGCCACCAGCTACGTCGTCGCCGTCCCCGACGACACCACCGAACCGGCGACCGCGCTCGGCTTCTCCCAGGCCTACGCCCGCATCGCCACCAGCAGCTCCACCCTCGCCTACGCGCAACCGCGCGCCGGCATCGACGCCCGGCGGCTGCGGACCCAGGTGCGCGCGGAGACCTCCCCCGAGTCCCCGATGATCGCCATCACCGGGACGTCCAAGAGCCCCGCCGAGGCCGCCGACATCGCCAACGCCGTCGCCGACGCGCTGTCGCTGAGCAGCAATCAGGCCGCGAAGAACACCGGCGTGCAGCTGCTCCTGTTCAACCAGGCCGTCGCCCCCACCGACCCGGCCTCGCCGTCCGCGCCCATCAGCGGCGCCGTCGGGCTGTGCGCGGGCGGGCTGCTGGGCGGCCTGTGGCTGCTGGCCCGGCCCGCCAGGCCCGGCCGCCCCGTACGGCGCGCGGACGGCGAGGGCACGCAGCCGGCCGTCGAGGAGTACGCCTCCCTGCCCGCGCAGGGCGACCACACCGAGACCAAGGAGAAGGAGCCCGCTCGATGAACCCGGGCTCCGCCGGGGCCCTGTCGGTGACGCTGTGCCGCGACCCCCGGCAGTTCGCCGCCCTGGAAGAGCCGTGGAACCGGCTCTTCCGCGGCTGCCCCACCGCCACCCCCTTCCAGAGCCACGCCTGGCTGCACTCGTGGTGGTTGTCGTACGGCAAGGAGGGCCGGCTGCGGATCGTCCTCGTGCGGCGCGGGGAGGAGCTGGTCGGGGCGGCCGCGCTGATGCTCGTACACCGGCCGCTGCCGCGGCTGGTGGCGCTCGGCGGCGGGATCACCGACCACTCGGACGTCCTGGTGGCCGCCGAGCACGCCGAGCAGGTGGTTCCGGCGCTGGCCCGCGGGCTGCACCGGGCCGCCCGGAGCGCGATCGTCGACCTGCGCGAGGTGCGGCCGGGGGCCGCCGCCGAGGCGTTGTACGAGGCGTGGCCCGGGGTGCGCAGCAAGCTGGCCGACTCCACCTGCATGGAGCTGCCCGCGCTGCCCTTCGACGAGCTGGTGAAGCGGATGCCGTCCTCCGGTGCCCAGCGGGTGCGCGCCAAGCTCCGCAAGACGGACGCCGCGGGGATCGAGGAGCACGAGGTCACCGAGCCGGAGGTGCCGCAGGCCGTGCGGACCCTGCTGCGGCTGCACGAGAAGCAGTGGCGCGGGCGCGGGGTGACGCCCGAGCACCTCAGGCCGCGGTTCGCCGAGCACCTGACCCGGGCCACCCGACGGATGGTGCGGGCCGGGGAGGGCCGGCTGACCGAGTTCCGGCTGGACGGGAAGGTGGTGGCGGCCAACGTCACCCTGTTGTCCGCCGGGCTGAGCGGCGGCTACCTGTACGGGGCCGATCCGGACCTGCGTGACCGCAAGGTCGACGTGGCGACGCTGCTGCTGCGCTACGAGACCGGGCGGGCGCTCGCCGACGGCCGGCCCGTGGTGAGCTTCCTGCGCGGCAGCGAGCCGTACAAGAACCACTGGCGCCCCGAGACGGTGGTCAACCAGCGGTTCCTGATGGCCACGGCCGCGCTCGCGCCCCTGCTGCGACTGCACGAGTCGCAGGTGACGGGACGCGAGCGGGCGGTGGACGCGCTGCGGGAGGCGCTGCCGGCCGCACGGGACTGGCGGGCACGGATCAACGAACTGCGGGTCCGGTGACCGTGCCGGTGCGCTCGCCGCACGAGGGGCGGGGACGGGGGCGGGGGCTAGAAGGGCCAGACGTAGGAGTCCTTGCCCCAGTTGAGGTTGAAGCAGACGGCCTGGTTGCCGACCAGCTTGGACAGCCACTCGCCGAAGTTGAGCGGTACGCACCACTGGCTGCTGTTGTTGGGCTGCGGCTTGGACGGCTGGGGCTTCGGCACCAGGGGGCCGGGCGTCGGCGACGCCGGTACGGGTACGGAGACCTCGGGGGAGGGCACCGGCGGGAACACGGGCGGTACCGGGACCTGCGGCGACGGCACCGGAGGGAGCACCGGCGGCACGGAGACGTCCGGCTTCGGGACCACCGGACCGGGCTCGACGGGCGTGGGGTCGACGGGGCCCGGGACCGGGGTCGGCACCTCGGGGCTCGGCACCGGAACGGGGACCTCCGGCGAGGGGACGGCGGGTGTGGGGACCTGCGGCGTCGGCAGCGAGGGCGTCGGGACGGCCGGCGTCGGGACCCCGGGCAGGGGTACGGCCGGGGTCGGGACGGCCGGTGTGGGAATCGCCGGGGTCGGGACCACCGGGGTGGGAACGGCCGGCGTCGGGACCACCGGCGTCGGGACCACCGGCGTCGGGATGACCGGGCCGGGCAGGTCGGGCGTCAGGGCCTCGCGGAACACCCGGGAGGACTCGGGGTTCGCCTTGCACTGCCACACGCCGTGCGGGCAGTAGTCGGTGATGGTGTGGTAGAGCGGCTTGTGCTGCTCGATCCACTTCAGCATCCGCCGCACGTACTCCGGGTTGTCCCCGTTGCGGAACAGGCCCCACTCCGGGTACGAGATCTCCTTACCGTGTGCTTTCGCGAAATCGACGTGCTGCTGGAGCCCGTACGGCTGGGTGATCTGCTCGTCGAAGTTCCGACCGGGAGCCTGGTCGTACGAATCCATGCCGATGATGTCGACCCAGTCGTCGCCCGGGTAGCACTTGGTCCAGCCGATGGCGTCCGTCCCCCGGTTGGGGGCGAAATCGAACTTGAACTCCTGGCCGGGCACGGCGCGCATGGTGTTGACGACGCGCTTCCAGTACGCCTTCCAGTTCTGCGGGTCGGGCCCGCAGCGGTGGGTGTAGGTGGTGCCGTTCATCTCCCAGCCGAGCACGATCACCGTGTCGGGGACGCCCAGCGTCACCAGCCGCTCGGCCAGCTTCCGGAAGTGCTGGTCGTGATCGCCGTTCGCGCCCGCCCTGATCAGCCGGGCCACCTGGCGGTCGGGGACCCGGCTCTCGTTGCGCGCCTGCATGGGCACGTTCAGGACGAACAACCGGTCGTCCTGGGCCTTGCGCCAGGCCGCCCAGTCCGCGAGGAAGCCGACGTTGCCCTCGATGCCGCCCCACACGTCGCCGGGCAGATAGGTGTGCCCGACCCGGATCTCCCTGCCGCCCAGCCAGCGCGACAGGAACGGGATCCGGGCCACTCCCGTCGGCCCGAAGTCGAGATACGCGCCCATGGCGACGTCGGAGCTCCTGGACGTTTCCTCGTCGGGGGCCGACAGCGCGGCTCCCGTGGCGAGCAGTCCGGCCGTGACCGTACCGATGCAGGTGCTCACCAGTCGGCGGCGTGGTCTGGGCATGGCGTCTCCCGAGCTTTCCTGAACCGGTGTGCTTACCAAAGACGTTAGGCATCAGATCTGACGAATGGCCTGTCCGGTGGCCGTTGCGTAGGCCATTCGCAGGTGCGTATCCATCCCGCTTGGTCCGACTAGGTGAAAGACACCGTTTCCATGCACGCGTTCGCCAACCATGTGCCCGCAGTTCTGCTCAGACTCGATCGGAACCCGTTCCACCACGGAACCCTCGGCGCCGTCAGATCGCTGGGGCGCAAAGGCGTTGAGGTCCATGCCGTCGTCGAGGCCGGGGGAGGACCCATGGGGCGTTCGCGCTACCTGCGCGCCGTCCACCCCGGGCCGGACGGGGGTTTGGACCCCGAGGCGCCGGACGCGTTGCGGGAGTGCCTCGTACGGGTGTCGGAGCGGATCGGCCGGCCGGCCGTGCTCGTCGCCATGGACGACCTGAGCGCCATCGCGGTGTCGCGGATGGCGCCGCTGCTGACGGACCGTTTCCGGATCCCCCATCAGCCCGACAACCTGCCCGCGCGGGTGGCCGACAAGGCGGAGCTGTCGCGGCTGTGCGCGCGCTGGGACGTCCCGCACCCGGAGACCGTGATCCCGGCGAGCGGGGCGGAGGCGGCCGAGGCCACCTGGCGGCTCGGCCTGCCGGTGGTGGCCAAGTGGAGCCGGCCGTGGCTGCTGCCCGCGGGCACCGGGCTGCGCAGCACCACCCTCGTGCACACCACCGCCGAGGCGCGGGGGCTCTACGAGCGTTCCGCGGAGGCCGGGAGCCGGCTGCTGCTCCAGCGGTTCCTGCCGGCCGGACCGGACACCGACTGGTTCTTCCACGGCGCCTTCGCCCGGGGCGGGCACCCGCTCCTCGCAGGATCGGGCCGCAAGGAGCTGTCCTGGCCGGTGCGCACGGGGCTGACGGCGGTGGGCCGCTGGTTGCCGGACCCGGCGGTCGAGGAGGCCGGGCTGCGGCTCGCCGACCGGCTCGGCTACCAGGGCATCCTCGACCTCGACTTCCGGCGGGACGAGCGCGGCTGCTTCCGCCTCGTGGACTTCAACCCGCGCCCCGGAGCCCAGTTCAGGCTGTTCACCGACGACTTCGGGCTCGACGTGGTCCAGGCGATGTACCTGGACCTGACGGGGCAACGGGTACCGGAGCCCGTGGGCGGCCCGGGCCGGATCTTCGTCGCGGAGAACTACGCGCTGCTCGCGGCCGTACGGGGACGCTCGCTGCCGCGGCGGCGAGCGGGCGCCGGTTCCGGGCCGTCAGGCGGCTCGGCCCCGGGCGGCGTTGCGGCCGGCGCCGGCGCCGGGGGCGCGATCGGCAGTGCGTCGTGTTTGGGAAAATTTTTAGAGCAACTTTTAATATAGCTGGGGCGCCTAAAAATAAAAAAACTGGGGGGGGGGGGGGGGG
>NZ_JANFAK020000024.1:30000-71750 GCF_024721315.2 Streptomyces sp. Isolate_45 | reverse complement strand
CTCATCCGGCACCAGCCGTTCAACGATCCCCACCATGACTGACAGCCTACCCACGAAGCCCAAATGAGATGACCTCTTACTCGCGATAGCCGAGGGGAGACGTCAACGTCGCCGCGGGAGGCGACGCTTGCCTCCTGCGGTCCGCGGCATGGGCTACGACCACTACACCACCGCCGCCTCCCACCTCCCCGAATCTGACTCAGGTCACTGGGTGGGGCTGGTTGGTCCAGTGGGTGCCCCGGGTCAGGGGTACCCAGAGTTCTTCGGGAGGGCGACGACCAGGCGCGCGGTGAGTCCTGCGCCCGTGTGCGGGCCGCGCACGCAGATGGCCCGCTTCGGAGGTGGGAGCCCGTCCGAGCAGGCCTTCGCCCTCCTCCACCGCAAACGCCTTGCCGTCCGGTGGGAACGCCACACCGAGCTCCACGGCAGGTCCGTTTCCCTCGCCTGCAGCCTCATCTGCTGGCGACGCTTCAACAAGCCCGACTCATGATCGTGTTACGAGCTCGTAGGGGCAGGCCTCAACGGCGCTGTTTCCGGCCTGAGAACACGACCCACTGGTTCAGCGCTGCAGCGCGTTGCTCACAGCTGCTGCAGGGTCGCAGCCTTGCGCGATAAGTGACCTTCGTGACTACGTCGCCCAGACCGATCTCGGCGTCGATGAAAGCGGGCAGTCGAACCCGCAACGGCGTGCGCGCCGCATCACGTCGATCAGTTCCGCCGGTAGGCACCTTCTCCACCTCCGCGTGAATGTTATTACCTCCGGATGTCTCTCAACGTTACCTGTTGGAACGCATGCTGCAACAAGGAGAATCCGGTCAAAGTTCTTACATGGTTTACGATTCGCCTATCGTTGCGGTTGTGCCCGGCATGGCCAGATTTTTGGCGCGCAGTGGTCCCCGTAACGTTGGCCCAGCAGTGATTGGTCGTCAGCTGTTTATCCCTCATCGCAAGCAATATCTGAGGCTTCAACGATTGACCATCTGCATTCAGGAGTCGCCAAGTTGCAGCCGGCGCGTCACCGCGGGACCATTTTAAGGGGCACTCAGAATGGAGGTGAGTTGTAGACATGGCCACCCTGAATCTCAATACGCTGCGCTGTATTGATACGACCAGCGGTCCCGGCGCTGACGATGTGTACATCAGGGTAGACGGCGACATGATCTATCCCACGACGACCTACCCTTCCTACAAGGAGTTCGACCCAGGGGACTCTGCTGAGCTCAACAGGTCTATCTCCTTCACAAACATGGCGAAGGTCACCATCAGGGACTATGACACCGCAGACCCTGACGACCTCATCGGTTCCTTCTGGGTCCACGACAGCCAGGCAGGGACGGGAGAGCACGCGGAGAGCCTGAACGGCGACGGCTCGGATTACGACCTCTTCTACGACGTTACGAACCCGTAACGCACGCACTCTCTTGGGGGTGAACTGCTCCAGAACGGCTCCGGATTTGATCCGGAGCCGTTCACTTTCTTGGTGCGCCGAGATGATTTCCCTTCCAGTGGTCTCTCAGGCGCAGCGCAGTTTTCCTGTGTGGGTGTCGAATTTTGCTTTCTGTCCGTGTGCGCAGCATTTTCCTTTGTCGCAGTGCTTTCCCGGGGGGCAGGGCGTGTTGTTTTCGCAGCACTCGCCGGGCGGGCAGCAGGCTTCATCTGCGCAGGTATGGCCGGGCGGGCAGCATTGCTCCACGATGTACGGTTCGGGGTCGAAGTCCGGTCCTGCTGGGGGCCATACCTTTACTTTGCATGCGACCTGGTCCTGGGGGCAGCAGCCCTGCGTTGTGGAGCGCTCCTGAGGGCAGCATCCGGTTGGCGTGCACTGTTCTCCCTCGCAGCACCGCCCGCCAGCGCACTGGGGACCCGGCTTGCAGCACTTGCCACCGATGCAGTTCTCCTCTGGAGAGCAGCATCGATCGCCGCAAACGCGGTTGGTAGGGCAAACTATGCCTCCTTTGCATTCGATTCCGGGACCTGGTGTGTAGCAATCCAGACCGCAGCAGGCCTGGCCGGGGGGACAACATTTATCCTGGCAGCATTGGCCGGGTGGGCAGCAAGTGCTATAGAGGCCGGGGCAGCATTCCTCGCCGGGAGGACAGCAGCTGATGACCTGCCGCCCATACGGTCCCCCTGACTGGTACTCGTAGCCGTAGCAGCAGGTGCTACCGGAAGGGCAGCAGCGGCGCTGCTTGTTGAAAAGGCATAGTTCCCCCTCACAAGTCGGGGGCCCGAAGCACGTCTGCCGGCACATTGGCTTGCATTCGTAGCTCTCCCACCCCGCTACCCTGCACTCCCACATGCAGATGTTGTAGCAATTGTCGTCCAGCCTGAGGCTCGGGCCGGAATGCGCCCAGCCGGGGGACGACCGGTACGCGCGGCTCGTTCGGTACAGAGAAGCCTCCGCCGTAGCGGTTGGGAATGGCATGTCAACCGACCTCCTCCTGGCGGTCATCGGTCGTAGTACGGAGACGGCTTGGGCGCGAGGGGGGAAACGCTTCCGTCGCATCGCCACGGACGAGGTGCTTCTCTGTCACGTCGGTCGTTTCGATTGGTGTAGGAGGACACCAGATCTTGGCTCCCACGTTGAGGAGGAGCCGTTCGCTTTCGCTTGTGGTCAATCAGTTCCGTTCCTGCCATGCGACGTGTCCGATTGGGCAGTCGCATCGGCACTGGCATCCAAATCGAAACCAGTGCGCCGAACGTGGCCTTTCAGGCGCAGCGCAGCTTTCCTGTGTGGGTGTCGAATTTTGCTTTCTGTCCGTGTGCGCAGCATTTTCCTTTGTCGCAGTGCTTTCCCGGGGGGCAGGGCGTGTTGTTTTCGCAGCACTCGCCGGGCGGGCAGCAGGCTTCATCTGCGCAGGTATGGCCGGGCGGGCAGCATTGCTCCACGATGTACGGTTCGGGGTCGAAGTCCGGTCCTGCTGGGGGCCATACCTTTACTTTGCATGCGACCTGGTCCTGGGGGCAGCAGCCCTGCGTTGTGGAGCGCTCCTGAGGGCAGCATCCGGTTGGCGTGC
This sequence comes from Streptomyces sp. Isolate_45, assembly GCF_024721315.2. Taxonomy (GTDB): domain Bacteria; phylum Actinomycetota; class Actinomycetes; order Streptomycetales; family Streptomycetaceae; genus Streptomyces. The sequence goes on along the minus strand of NZ_JANFAK020000024.1, from coordinate 68,733 downwards.
ACTGTTCTCCCTCGCAGCACCGCCCGCCACCGCACTGGGGACCCGGCTTGCAGCACTTGCCGCCTTTACATTGCTCCCCTGGGAAGCAGCACCCCGCGCCACAGAGGCGGTCTTGAGGACAAACCCCGGCTCCCGTGCACACGATTCCTGGACCTGGCGTGTAGCACACTCCGTCGCAGCATTCCTGGCCAGGTGCACAGCATTTGGGCGGCGGCCAGCTCTTGTTGCCACAGCATGGCTGACCCGCGGCACAGCACCCTCCGTTACAGGGTTGTTGGCCGGGCGAACAGCAGCCGATGAGCGAGCGCGCCGACGGATACTCGAAGCCGAAGGAGCAGGTGCTACCAGAAGGGCAGCATTTGCGCTGCGGGCCGGAAAGGCAGAGTTGTCCCAAACAAGGCGGGGGCTGCCCGGGCAGACACTTGTTCGTGCAAAACTGTTTACACTCGTAGCCCTCCCAGTCGGAGGGACACTCAGCTATGCAGTCGTTGTAGCAGCTCCCTGCCAGCGCGACGTTCGGGCTGGAACGCACCCCGCCGGGGGCTGACCGGTACACGCCGCTCGTGCGGTACAGCGAAGCGCCCGCTGTGGCGGTTGGGAAGGACATGCCGCCGACCTCCTCCTGCCGGTCATCGGTCGTAGTACGGAGACAGCTTGGTCACGAGGAAGGGAAACGCTTCCGTCACATCGACACGGACGAAGTGCTTCTCTGTCACGTCGGTCGTTCGATTGGTGTAGGAGAGCACCACATCTTGAATGTTCCTGCTGCTGCCGCTGAGGCGCGAGGGCCGTGTCTCAACGGCTGTGAGGGCTAGTCCCGATGCGAAGGCTTGAGCGGTATGCGCGTAGATCTGCGCGTACCGCACCGCCGAGTAGTTGAGCGCACGATGCTCGTCGGACGAGCCGGCGTTGTCGGCGATCTGTATCACCCGGTCGAAGAGTTCCCGAGAGGCCGACCGGAACGACTCCTCGTCGAGGTCGTCCGGTTTGGGCAGACCCGCGACGAGGGAGTCTGCGTCGAAGGCGTAGACCTGATCGAACGACACCTGGGGAAGCATGAGCCCGTTGCACAGGTCGGGCGGGGAGAGGGGGCCTCGTAGGCCGATCACCACGTGGAGATCGCTCGTCCGTGGTGACGCACCGATCGCGTCCACGAGCAGGTCGTAGTCCGCGGGATCACGGGGGCGCAGGATGTAGGTGTCGATCCCCTGGATCACCAGCACATAGCACAGATGTTTGGCGAGATAGCGGCTCTGAGGGTCTGACAGAACGGCGTGCAGGGCCTGCCTGTCCGTCAGGTTGGCTGTCTCGGCGCGGCCAGTCGCTTGTGCGAACTCCTTCTCGATCGCGAGGCTGGTCATGCGGGGTTCAAGCCGACCCACCGCGTATACGAACGGTGAGTACGTCTCGAGAGGGTGGCTTGTGCCGTCAGCCGCGGGGGCGGCCCGACCGCAGCCACCACACCCACAGGGCGACTTGTCGTGGGGCTGCGGGGATTCGGCGACGGGCGACGATGCGAGGTACACGCCGGGAGCGGATACCTCGGCAGAGGCTTCGCTACGAGTCACCCGCCCGCCCGATGAATCGAGCACAACCGGGGCCGATTCCGCAGCGGATACCGTGGGTTCTTCCATGAGCTCAGCGCTCCTTCCGTGGTCAATGCTGCAACCAGCGCGGCATCAGTTTCGTGGTGCGAGCAGCGACTCAAATGCTTGCCAGGCGTTCATCAGGGGCGGCACGACCGATGTGCGGCGGGATGGGTTCCCTTTCATCGCGGAGATCAGTTCCTCAGGCGAGGTCTTCGGAAGCTCGGACCAGATGAGAGCCGCAGCACCGGTGACGACGGCTGCCGCCGCGCTAGTCCCTCCGTACGGCCGGGCCCTTCCGCCAGGACCTAGGCTCATCAAACCGTCCGCCACAACGCCGATGCCCCGCTGACCAATGGACCGTCCGATATTGGTCATCCGCCCAGGCCAACCCTGCAGGTTGTAGGTCACGACCGGCAGGACCGACCGGTGACGGGTGACGACCGTGCCGTCGATCGCACCGTCGTTGCCGGCAGCGGCCACCACGATCACACCATGAGCAGCCACGTAGTCGAGCGCGTCCTTCACGGTGTGGTGTCCCTTGGACATGCCCGATTCCAGGGAGAGGCTCATGTTCACGATGCGTGCGCCGGCGTCCGCCAGCTCCACTAGCGCGTCAGCCAGCTCTACCCATGTTGCGCTACCGGCAGAACGAGCCGTAGGGGAACGGAAGATGGAACGGGTGACAAGTGTGACCCCGGGGCAGATTCCCAAAGCACCCGACCCACGCTCTGCGACCAGGACGCCTGCGGTGGAGGTGGCATGCAGAGCGGCGACGTCATCCGCATCGAGTTCTGCCACATCCCGTGGACAGAACCACTCGATCCGTGCCCTGGAAAGCCCTGGATGGCTGACCATGACTGGCCCGTCAACGAGACCTACCCGGAGATCAGCCGCACCTGCGCTTCTCGCCATGAGAGGGGAGAGAGAAGCCAGGGAATGAGGAAGTGTTGGAGGCATCAGCATCGGAGATCACAGCCCCACCGCCACGCCCCCCTGAGTAACTTCAGATTATCCCGCGATGGCTGCGGTTGCACTCCCAGCCGCAGCTCCCCTGGTCGCGCCCTCGGGCAGGTGGGCAACCGCATGCACCCCCACCGCGAGCGCTCGGGCAGGGGAGGGGCGTGGCGGGGGTGGTGATGACCGGCAGGCGTGTCGGGAGCGGCGTGGTGCTGGCACGGTCCTTGCAGGATGCGTCTGGACCGCAGACTGGGCCGGTTACCGCAGGGTGGTTCGGGCCCTGCCTCTCCGGGGCCTGGAACGGGTGTCCAGGGCCGGCGGCGGTCAGGTGCTCGGCGACCTGGATGGCATGGGCACTTGAGATCCGCGATCCCGGAAGCGGTTCGACGCTGCGGCGCTCAGGCTTGCCCGGCGCTCAGCCACTGTGTCCGAAAGGCGAATCAATTGGGAATGCAGCAGCGAAGACGGCCAGACCGTCGGTAGCGGCGTGGGATCGCCCACCCGTTCAGACAAGAAGCCGTGGACTGTTTCTACAACCCGCAGGGTTCCTCGGTGGTACGGCAGGCTGACGTGGTCATTGTCTGGTACTGAGTCGGTGCATGGTCCAGAGCAAGGCGTGACGTGCGGTCCGCCGCGAACCTCCCCTCTTCGGGGGAGTGATCGTAGGTAAGGCTCGTGCAGTGGGGTTTCGACAGCACGCAGTTGGAGCTGTGCCGTAAGCGTCCGTGCCCACGTCGGACCAAAGGACTGACCTGCTGGTTCCCATCGTTCGGGTGCCGGTGAGCCGACCGTCGAACCGTCACCACAGATGTTGAGCCCGAACCAGTGAACGGGAGTCGATTGTCAGCGACTTTGGGCGTCATCTCGCGCCCGGCCGCATGATCAATGTCGATGAGTTTGGGGTTCTGGCACAGATCTTGGGGAGCGATCGCGGAGGGTGACGGTGGCGTTCGATTCGCTCAGAGCGCGATCGGCCGGTACTTCAGAGCCTCGTCGACAATCTGCTCCGCAGACGGGTCCTGAAGGATGTCCGAGGGATGGAAGACCAGGTCACTCACCCGGGGATGCGACACGTTCGCCTCCAGGAGCCGCAGGTAGTAGCCGCTCTCCGCAGAGGCGGTCAGGAGTCTGCGGACGATCTCGACGAGCTCGTCCCGGGTGATGTCCGCAACCACGGGGCGAGCCGGCCGGGCCGCCTCCCTCGCGAACTCCTCCAGGCTCCTGCTTCCGTCGTACTCAGCGAAGTCGAGAGCCACGTAGTCGTGACCGGTCATCGCGTTGAACGCCTCGATCGCCTCGCCCGCCACCTCTGGGCGGGTGACCAGCAGCTCAGCGATCTGCTCAACCTCCGCGCACAGCTCGTCCAGCCGCTGCTGGCTCACGGGCGGGGGCAACAGCTCCGGTCTCAGGTCCACAGCCGCATTATGTCCGTCGGTGCCGACACGCCCCAGCCAAGCTCTCTGGGTGCGGTCAGTTCTCGGTCTTGGCGCAGGATTCGGAGGCTTGGAGTGCTACTGGAGCAGGATCATCTTGCGGAGTAGTTCGAATCCGGCTCGGCCGTAGAGCTGCCGCTTGATCTTCTTGATGCGGTTGACAGCACCCTTGATGCTGCCGGAGCTCCAGCTGAGAGTGAGCCCGGCTGTCACAGCGTCGAAGTCTCGGAGCAGGTGGAGTGCGAAGCCGGTGAGGCCAGGTAGCTGGCTGGCGTCGACTGCGTCGATCCAGATGGGCAGTGTGGAGCCGAGGCGGTCGGTAAGGATCTCGCCGAAGTCGCGGACGTGTTCGGCGGCCTGTTCCAGTTCGGGGCAGCGAGTCAGGACCTCCTTCAGACCGGCCCGGTCTTCCTCGGTAAGGGTCGTGGGGTGCCGGGTAGGCAAGCCGGTCACCTGCCGCACCGTCGGCGGCCGCGGTGGCGTTCCAGCCGGAGCCCCGCGGAGGTCGGCGATGTGGCTGCGGACCATCTGGTAGGTGACGGGCGCGTTGTCGGCAATGAGTTCACGATGTAGCTGGGTGACGCTGGTGCATCCCTCGGCGAAGCGTCGCTCCAGGTAGGGCTTGTAGGGGTCCAGTCTGCTCGGTCGGGGCCGGTTGTCGCGGAGGGTGTCCTGCCAGCGTGCGGCGTTCGCGTACCGGAGCACGGTGTTAAGGCCCCAGCCCAGGTGCCGGGCGATCGCCCGGCGTGAGTGACCCTGGGCCAGGAGTTCGTGGACCAGGGCGTGTGCTGCCTTCTTTCGCTCGGCCCGTCGGCCGACGGGATCCGAGTCGTCCTGTGGTCGACCGGAAACCAGTCCGGTGTCCTCCGGCAGCATGCCGGGGGGCGATGGGTTGCGCAGGCAGTCGCGATGGGCGGCAACGCAGGTTTCCACGGCTCGTCCGAGGCCCTGCCAAAGATGGAACCGGTCAGCAACCTGCAGAGCACCGGGGGCACCGCGCCGGGCACCCTCAGCGTAGGCGCCAGCCCGGTCCCGGCAGATGATCTCCACGCCGGGGTGGCGGATCAGCCAGGCGGCCAGTGGCCCGGCTTCACGGGTCGGGAGAACATCGACGACCCGATGGTCTTCGACGCTGGTCAAGACGGTGGAGTAGGTCTGGCCGCGACGGATCGCGAAGTCGTCCACACCCAGCACACGCGGAGTACTGAACCGTGGATCGGGCAATGCCATGACCCTGCGCAACAAGGTCATCCTTCCCGTGGCGAAGCCCAGCTGTGCCGCCAGCCGAGCGCCGGCTCGCCCGGCCAGCGCGAGCCCCACTCGCTCCAAGGCGCGGTTGAGACGAGTCGTGAATCTTGCGTGTGGGGCGGCCAGCCGGGAGAACGGCTCGGCGAACGTCCGGCGGGGGCAACCCGCCGCTCCGCAGATGAAGCGCCGGACCGTCAGCCGGATCACGAAGCCCTGTTCAGCGAGCGGAAGGTCCTTCAGCCTGCGCTGGTACCGGTCGTGGACTCGGTCCGAGAACCAGCCGCAGTCCGGACATGCAGCCCCGGCCGCACGGCCTCTCGCGACCACCTCGACACGTGCCGAACGCGGCCGTCACCGTCTCTACATCCACATCGCCAATCCCGTCGAAAACCAGCGACTCCCAGAACGGTGCATCGGTCTGCATGACCAGCACCATCACCGTCCGCAGCCGACCACAGCAGCGGTCGGCAAATACCTGAGGGAGCGTCACTTCCGACTGTCGGACGGCAAGGCGTACGCCGTCTCACACGAGCCCGCCTCCTCGTAATCGAACATCGAGGTAACACTCCGCGACCGCTCCCCAAGATCTGTGCCAGAACCGAAATTTGATGTCGCCTGCGTGTGCGATTGGGCGCTTTAGTCCCAGTCAGCTGCGGGTTGGCTGACCCTGCCGCCTGTATGCGCGGATTGGACGTAGTCCTCGGGCGCCTGGGGAAGGGAGGCCACGCATTGCGGAGAGCATGCGTTGACCAGGAGGGGCAGGACATCCGTGGCCACGCGCAAGGAGATCCAGACCGGGTGGAGCCCGCCTTGCTCTATTGGTCGGTCGCAGACGCTGCATGATGAGACGGCTGTCGCGCCCCAGCGGCGTGCGTCCAGGTCTGTTGTGTCGAGGTCGGCGACCGAGCTGCGGGCGGGCGCAAGACGCGGGAACGGTGCCCGCAACTTGTAATTTCCGAACAGAGAACGCGTGCTGACCGTGCTGCTCATGAGCCGGGTGCATCTGGTGATTTCGTAGGGGAACCAGTGCAGCCGGTAGGAGGTGTAAGGGGTGAACTCCTCCAGGCTGGTCATCGCCCCGATTTCGGGTGGGAGTCGGACGAGGTTGCTGCCGTAGAGCACGAGGTGCTTGACCGCCGTCAGCTTGCCGATGGTCGGCGGCAGAGTGATGACCTGTCGCCGTTCCTCGGGGCTGAGCTCAACAAGGGGACGGAACTCTTCCCGGCCGTCGGCGGCCGCCTCGTCGATGAGCTCAAGTAGGTGCTGCCAGCCCGGAGCCGAGGTGTCCTGGAGCTCGGTGTGGAACCCGACTCGGGCACGCGGGTGCGGCTTGCGCTGGTCGAAGCAGCTGCAGGTATCCCGGTAGGACTGGCGTCCAGCCGGCTCCGCGCCGGACGTATCGCCCCACCGGTTCACGAAAAGCTGCTGCTCACCCTCATTCACCATGACGCCAACATACGGCCCTGTTCTCGAACGGCCCAGCGATTTGGGGAAGAACTGCTGGTCAGCCAACCTCGGCCCGGTCAGCTTGGGCTTTGGTGTGGGCGAGGCGGTAGGACTCGGTTCCGGTCTGGATGATGTTCCCGCCGACTCCCTCGCTCATCGGCATAGCCAATGCTCAGTGCCTTGAAAACGCCACCGTAGCTCTGGGCCAGGTCAGTGCAGCGTAGCCGGTGGCGGTGCAACTTCGTAGAGCCGCCGGTCACGTATCAGGGCCACAAGACGTTGACGCGACGGCGTGCGAGGGCGACTACGACCGGCGTGTGGGCTTTCCCCTCGGATCGTTTGCGGTCGTAGAAGGTCCGGGAGTTGGGGTCGTAGCGGACCTGGTCAGGGCGGACAATGTAGGAGACTCGCTGGAGGCCGCGGTGGTAGTGGCGGGGCCGGTGGAGGCTGCCGCTCTTCTTCCTCGAGTCATGCGGCGCCGGAGCAAGCCCGGCGAACGCGGCCAGCCGGTCCGGGGTCGCGAAGAAGGCGAAGTCACTGCCGAGTTCTCCGGCGAAGGACCGGTGCCATCCCGAACGTTGATCCCGGCCGCCTGCTCGAACCTCCCGATGCGCCGCGCGGGCGCGGACATGACCTGTGCCTGGGGCCTGGGCCGTACTCGGGGCCGTCCCCACGGGTGCGGGGAGCGGCCCCTCCGGACTTCGTGCCGACCGCCCTGGAGGGGGTCATCCCCGCAGGTGCGCGGAGCAGCCACGTCGCGTCGAGACGGATGGACAGGCCCGTGAGTCATCCCCGCAGGTGCGGGGAGCAGCCGTTGGTGTCCTTGTAGTGCACGATGATCCGGGGGTCATCCCCGCGGGTGCGGGGAGCAGCGTCGTCCGCACCCGAACCGGCGGCCTCATCCACCTTCCCACCAAGACCGGCGCCTCCGAGCGCCGCATCGCCCTCCCCGCCGAATGCCTCCACTCCCTCAAGAAGCACAAGGAACGGCAGGCCAATGAGCGAGAGACTGCAAAGTCAGCCTGGAAGGAGAGTGGCCTCGTCTTCACCACGCCGACTGGCGGACCCCTCGACCCGGCCAACCTCACACGCCGATTCCGCAGCTTCCTCGAACTGGCCGGACTCCGCCGCATCCGCTTCCACGACCTACGCCACTCGACCGCAACGCTACTCCTGGAGCAAGGCGTCGACCTCGTCGTGATCAAAGAGCTGTTGGGCCACGCACACATCGACGTCACCGCTGGCGTCTACGCCCATGTAAGGCTCCGCCTCCAACGCCAAGCCATCGACACCCTCGGCAACGCCCTCGGACCGACCGGCGATGAACCGGAAGACCCACCCGCCGCAGCCGTCGTCCGCTGACGTTGCCGCCATGAAGCCGTGAACCCCCTTCCCCATGCTCTGGGAAGGGGGTTCAGGTATTTTCCTGACGCTCAGACGATCAATAGATGCATCTGCGAGCTCAACGCTAGAAAATCAACGTTCCGATACCACCTACGGTAGCTTTTCGCAGATATCTAGCCACCGCGAGATGGTTGCGCTCAGCTTGGGATCAAGGACGTGTGGCCGCATCGCGCTCAAGGCGTGAACAATATTCTTCACCCTCCGCAACTCGACTATCTCATCAATAGGTCGCGATGGCCAATTATCCGCGACCCTCGCGACCTCCTCGGGCGATTTATCAATCGCTTGAAACGCATCCTCAGCTACTTGATCCGGGTGCAACACTTCCTGAACGTCACTGCCCGGGTAACGCCCGTACTCGGAAACCAGGAATGCAAGTCGCATGCTCCCCTTCCAAGAGGGTATTACCTGCAGTTTTACGGCTTCCCTCGTCGATTGTGCGGCCAGCAATGAATACTTGCGCCGCATCGAGGTCGGTAGTGTGCTGCTGCGCACCCGATCCAGGGAGACCTCTACAAGCGTCTCCCACCAGTAGAAACGGTCATCCGGATCGGCTGGTTGATAGGTCAACAGCCAGACCCTTCGCGCATCCTCCCCCAATTCCACCAGATGACGGATGTCCTCATCGCTAGGGCCCAACAAGTTCCACGCTCCCCGGGGAGAAATCGATCCCAGCCTGTCGGAATTTTTCAATCCCTAGATTGACGCTGCACCTACAGGGGATATAGTGACCGCTCTGATTTGAGATTCGAAGCCCGAAGAACATTCCACCCGCACCGGCCACGTCCGCCTCGCCTGCCGCAAGCACCGGAGCACCTCTGGTCATGATGCTGTGTTTGATTGCATCATCGGTCGCAGGCACCACATGAAGCACTTCATTGGTGTCGACCACCCATTTCACAACACCCGAGTTGAGAGCCTCCTCCCAGCCGGCCTGTCCCGGGCTGACCGAACGCACTCCCCGCGCTTCTGCTGCATCCAGCTCGTCGGCGAGGTTGTATCGCCCTTCCACGTCGTTCTTGAAGGGGGCACTATTGCCGCCGCAGTTGTGAACCAGTACCGGCGTGGCTCCCGCCAGCACATGGTACGTGTGCTGGCAGCCCCTCCCTCAGCTGCCTTTATGCAGGTGGGGAGGGGTTTTGGCGTCCGCCGTAGTCCGTGGTTGTGCGCCTGAATCCGTGGTTGTTGCCGTCGCTACTGCCGTCAGGCACCGGCGGTCTCGGGCAGGTCGGGGATGCGGTCGCCGCGTGATTCCGCGACCCGGAGCGCGTCCGTCAGGGCTTCGGTCAGCCGGCAGGCGAGCCACCGGTATTCGACGGCCGAGAGCATCTTGGCTCCTGGGGCGACGACCTTGCGGGCGTACTCCAGGAGTTCCTCGCCCATGTCGAGTTGTACTTCCTCGATGCTGTCGGCGAGGGAGGAGAGGTAGCCCCTGCCGTCGGTGCTGAGGTAGCAGGGGTTCCCGTCCGGTGTCGTCCATGGCAGTAAGCGAGGGCCGGTCACGCCTGCTGCCGCGTCGTGGAGCTCTCTGCGGCGCATGCGGTCCGCGTCGGTCCTGGATGTGCTCACCGTGCACCCCCACCTGGGTCGCCGAATGGAATACGGCGACCGTAGGGTGCGACGGTCCGTCACTCCATCCATCAGGCATGCCAGTTGGCGACGGAGGGTGCCGGAAGTATCGCGTTGCGTGGCACCTATCCGACGACGGCCAGGTAGGAGGCCATGTCGCGCATCTCGGCGGTGAGGGTTCGCTTGCGCTTCTTCAGGATCTCCTGCATGGTCTCGGCGGCCATCCGCTGATGCCTCAGCCACTCCGGGGATGCACGGCGAACTCCGGTCAGCTCGTCCATCGCCGCGGACAGGTCGTTGGTCCGGGCGTGCGCGCGGGCCACGTCCAGGCGGTGGCGGTTCCAGTTTTCGCCGCTCGGCCGCCCGGCGCTCTTCCACGCCTTCGGCGACATGGCGTCCTCGCCGGATTTACGGACGACGGCACGGGCGTCTCCCACGACCATGTCGTCTTCCACGCCCTTCATGCCGACGGTGAGCGGCCCGAAGGTCGTCCAGTGCCGGAAGAACGAGCCGGTGTACTCCCGTCCCACCGCGGATGCCGCCGTGTTCGCGACGCGGTGGTAGTGGCGGGCTTCCTGGGGCCGGTTGTTGCGGCCTGCGGCAGCCGCGGCGCGCAGCGCCAGCCATCCCCATGCCGCGCATTCGTCCGGCGTCGCTCGGGACAGTCTCGGTTCGATCAGGTCGGCGGTCTGGGAGGCGAGCTGTTCGGCTTCGTCCAGCCGGCCCTGGCGCAGGAGCAGCCAGCACATCCCGATCACGCCGGATGCCCCGGTGAGTGTGTCCCCGGCCTGGCGTGCGTCGGTGATCGCGCCGGCCAGGGCGGTGTAGGCGAGGTCGTACTGCCGTACCTGCGTCAGGTACCGCCCCGCCAACTGCAACGCCTCGGCACGGGCCAGGAGCGCCTGGCTGTGCTCCTCGCCGCTGTCGTAATGGGCGACTGCGCTGTTCGCATCCCGCAAGAGCGCGGGCAGTTGGGATGCGACGCTCTTGTAGCTGTCGGAGTGGTAGAGCACCGCACCGTCATGGACCGTACGGCGGAAGCGGCGTAGGTTCGGCTCCTCGTCTGTGCTTTCGCCGTCCGAGTCGGTGAGTCCCACTGGTGGGGTGAGGGCCGCGCGGAGTTGGATCAGGTTGACGCGGTTCGGATCCTCCGAACGACCCACGGGCTCCGGGGCGTCCGGCGCCAGAAGCGTTGCCGTTGTCACGCTCAACGCGCGGGCGAGGGCGTGAAGGGTTTCCATGCGGACCGTGCCACCCTGCTCGACCTTACGCACTGTCCCCGGCGAGACGCCTGCGGCGTGGGCCAGTTCTTCCTGGCTCATCCCGGCCCGACGCCGGTACTTACGGACGTTGTCCGCCAGTTCCGTAGTCATGCTGACCACCTCCAGCGCCACGGTACGCCGGTCCGACGAGTCAACCGAGGGCTATCCGGCAGATACCCGCCCGAAGCGGGGACCCACCACCGGGCTTGGTCCCGAGCATGCAGCCGACGCCATGCAGGGCCGGGCCCGCGCAAGATCTGGGCCTGAGCGGGAGGGGTCCCTCGTCGGTCGGGCAGCTTCGCCGTACCAGGGTTCTCCGGGGGCCGCCAAGGCTCACCAGGTGACGCTTGCGCTCGGCCTTGGCGGCCCCCGGGGGTTCCTGGCACGCCTCCGGTGACCGGGCGGCGAGGGACCCCTCCCGCGCTCCCGACCACCCATCACCACGACGGACCCGCAGCTGCATTCGGCCTCCTCCCCCTCGGAGAGAGGGCCGGGGCCTGGGGCAGAGCCCCAGAACAATCCACGCTGGTGGTGTTGCGCGCCCGGACCAGCGGGGCAGCCGGCAAGCGGGGCGGAGACAGGAGCGGGCGGCGGCCCCGAGGGGCCGGAGCGCGCGCGGGCCGCGTCAGCGGGCCGCCTTGATCGAGCAGGACTCCGCCGCATCCGCTTCCACGACCTACGGCACTCCACCGCCACCCTCCTCCTGGAGCAAGGCGTCGAACTCGTCGTGATCAAAGAACTCCTCGGCCACGCCCACATAGGCGTCACCGCCACCGTCTACGCCCACGTCCGACTCCGCCTCCAGCGCGACGCCATCGGCCTCCTTGGCCGCGCCCTCCAGCGATCCGACGACGCCACCAGATAGCCCGACGACTGCGGCGAACCGCCGCTCTGTGCAGCACCCGTCCGCTGACGTTGCCGTCAACTACTGCCGTCAGGCGCCCCCAGCGCACGCGAGCGGCCCCACCAGAATGAACCTGGTGGGGCCGCTCAATTTCCGTTCCTGTTCAGCATCAGGCGGCGGATGCAACACCACGATAGTAATCGGCGGCTTGCTTCAGCGCGAGGGCCAATGCTGGCAGACCTTCAGAGTGCCGCCATTCCCGAGTTGCCTCTTCACAGGCTCGCCAAACTCGAACATATTCGTCATCAAGCTCTGACGACTTGATCACAATGTCATCGAATTCGGCATCGGAGAATTTACGCCTTTCGGCATCCAGAAACCGCTCATTCAATTCCTCGCGCGCGACGAGAAGTTCACCCACTCGACGAAGATGCAATCCGCCGACTCTCGGACTGGCGATAACCTCCGCCAAGACCTTGATGTACTCGGACGGGCCACCTGCTTGACTCACCCTCTGTTCATCCTTCCTCGTAGCACGGCCATCCCCCGACGCCCTTCCGGTAGGTTGACGCCACCAGACCGCAGGATGTCAACACAATAGGTCACGCAGCTATTATCCATTCCATCGTATGCCCCGAGGTCCGCATCGATGGTCCTCCCTTGAGCTCCGTACGCGGCTTCTGCGTTCGGCAAGTCGAAGGTGAGACTCCTCGTATTAGGGCCGAGGTCTTCGGGGAACGCCTGCGCGCCTGTGGTCGGCAGCCCGTTGTACTGGCCCGGCCTGGCGGGAATTCCATTAATTACCTGTTCGGTAATTTGTGATCGACCGTCGGCCATGTCGATTCGAATTATGGCGTGTCCGGTAGGCCCCATATCGGGGTCATACGAAACGGTGGCAGTACCACCACAGTTATGGACAAGGACCGGAGTGGCCCCCGCCAGCACATGGTACGTGTGGAGGTCTGCCACTGTGAGGTTGTGAACGCTTGCGGAGGAAGTCCAGCGCTTAACCGCGGTGACCTGGACTTGGGTGCCGGCGCTCGTACGGAGCCACTGGCCCGGCTTGAGGTCTGTGGCGTCCGTCCACTTGGCGAGGTCGACCGACCAGAAGGGGTGGTTGTCCGTGGCGGTGATCACTTCGGCGCCGGCGCCGGTGTCGACGGTGATTTCGACGAGGTTCTTGCTGCCCTCGCCCTGAATGGTCGCCGTGATTTCCTTCGTGGCGGTTTCGCCGGTCTCGGGGTCGGTGGCGACGACTTTCTCTCCGGTCTGGAGGTCGTCGATCGGCTTCGATGATCCGTCTGCCATCAGGACGAGTGTTCCGGCAGCGAAGCTGTTGTCCGGGCACTTGCTGCCGCCGGACCGAATCCGGGAGATCGCCTTGCCGACTCCCTTGCCGATGGCCTTGCCCGCTGCCGCGATGACCGGGCCTGCGGCCACGCCGAGCACGCCTCCCGCTGCTCCCGCCGCGGCGCCGACGGCCATGTCCTTGAGGACGCCGAGGACGCTGTGGTCGGCGTTGGGGTCCATGAAGTTGCCGGCTGCGGCGCCGGCTGCGCCGGCTATGGCTCCGCAGCCCGCGGCTGCGGCGAAGCCGACGCCGGCGGTGGCGACACCGAGTGCGGCTGCCGCGCCGATGCAGGCGGCTCCGACGACCACCTCGGTGGCGATCGAGACGATCGTCTTTTTGTGTTCTTTCCAGACTTCCTTCGACCAGTCGACGGCCTTTCTTACGTTGCACATCGAGAAGACGCCGCAGCCCTTGGGCTTGGGGGCCTGGGTGGTCTTCTTCTTGGAGGGCCCGGTGCCGGCCATCGAACCGTAGTAGGGCTTCGCAACCCGGTCCTCGGCCGTGTAGGAGCTGTTGAAGTCACCCCGGAGGGCGCGCACGGGACGGTCGGGGTGGCCGACGGGGAGGGTGTCGTGGCGGGGGTTGTAGTGGCCGCCGCAGTGGCCGTTCTTGCAGTCGGTTTCGATCAGACCCGAGGGGTCGCTCTTGTTGACCGGGTTGCCGCTGGCGTAGGTGTACCCGTTCATCTGGGTCGGGTTGGTGATGTCGATGATCGGGTCGACGGAGATGAAGCGGCCCGTGGTGGATTCGTACTCGCGGGCTCCGATGTGGGTCAGCCCGGTGTTCGTGTCGTCGATACCGGAGCCGAGGAAGCTTCGGTTGCCGGGCCAGTTGGAGGGCTGGGCGCCGCGGGGGTTGCCGTACGGGTCGGACTTGCGGCGCGCGACCGTCTGGCCGGTGGACTGCTCGACGACGCTGGTCGCGGTGCCGTGATGGTCGGCGAGCTGAGCACTGAGCTGGTGGTTGGTCGGCAGCCCGTAGGTGCGACGGATGGTGGTGGCGCCGGGTCCGCTGTAGTAGCGGACGGCGTCGACGGCCTGGCCGGCCTTGTTGACGGTGACCTCCGTGTCACCGAGGTAGAGGGTTCGGGAGCTGCCGGTCTCCTCGATGAGGCGGTTGCCGCCTGCGTCGTAGAGGTAGGTGGTGGTGTGGTCGAAGGAGAACTGCTGCGGGCCGGTGGTGTTGCACGACCACAGCTGGAGGTCGGTGCCGTCGGCGGCGTTGTTCGGGACGTCGACGCACTGGTTGGTGGCCGGGTTGTTGAGGGACTTGTCGCCGGCGCGGTAGACGAACTTCTGCTTGTCGCTGCCGTCGCAGGTGGACAGGACCAGCTTGGCGCCACTCGTCGTGAGGCACTTGTCGAAGGCGCGGACGGTGTTGTCGGTCAGGCGCCACTGCTGGGCGCGGGTCTCGTTGCAGGGATGGATCTGGACCGGCGTGCCGTCCGCGGTGCCGCCGGTTTCGACGTCGACGCACTTGCCGGAGGCTCCGGTGACGGAGACCGCTCCGATGCCGGGGCTGGTGGCCGAACTGATCTTGCCCTGGCGGTCCCAGTTCAGGTTCTGGGTGTCGCCGCCGATGCGGCGGGTCTTGGTGTTGCCGGAGGCGTCGTATTCGTAGGTGGAGAGCGAGTTGACGGTGGAGCCCGGATTGCGGGTGGTCTTCTCCACCTTCGCCAGGGCGTGGGGCTGGGTCTTGACGGGCGGCTGGGCGCCGTTCGCGGCGGTGGTGATGCCGTACGTGTAGGTGGTCTCGTCGTCCAGCGCGCTGTTGGTCAGGTCGCGGTTGATGAGCTTGGTGCGGTTGCCGATGTTGTCGAACTGGTATTCCTGCCAGAAGCCGTCACCGTCCGGGCCGGCGGTGACGTCGGCGAGGCTGGGGCCGGTGCAGGCCGCCGTCTTGCCGGTCCAGGCCTTGGTGAGCTGACCCATCGGGTCGTAGGCGTAGCACTGGCGGTCGGCCCGGTCGCCGGGCTGGCTGTCGGTGACCGAGGTGATCTGGCCGGCGGTGTCGTAGCCGTAGGAGACGTCGCTGATGCGGTGCGGTGCGGTCTCGCGGTCGCTGATCTGGTTGGTGACCTGGCCGGTGTTCCGGTTGTACTGGGTGGTGGTCCAGACCCGGTTGGGGGCGTTGCCCGTCGCGGTGCGCAGGACCTGGCCGTAGGGGCTGTACTTGACGTCGGCGGTGTACCAGGCGAGGCCGGAGAGGCTCTGGGGCATGCCGTCGGCGTTGTAGCGCGTGATGAGCTTCTCGGCGGCGAGGCCGGCGGGAGTGGCCGGGAGGGTGGTCGACTGGACCTTGCCGGTCGGGGTGTAGGTGGTGGAGGAGGCGTAGGTGCCGGCGAGTCCCTTGGTCGCGGGGACGTCGGGAATCGTGATCTTGGAGCCCGTCGGCCGGTACTCGGCGTCGTAGCCGGTGACCTCGCTCTTGTAGGCCGCTCCGCCCTCGTAGCGGGTGGAGGAGACGGCCTGGCCCTTGGCGCCGGGCAGGGTGTCGAAGGTGTAGGAGGTGACGAGCGGGCCGTCGGCGGCGTTGTGACGCACCTCGGTGGTGCGGCCCACGGCGTCGTAGGTCGTGTACTGGATGCGACCGGTGGAGTCCTTGGTCCAGATCTGCTGGTCGAGGTTGTCGAAGCCGAATTCGGAGCGGCCGGTGTCCGGGTCTTCCGAGGACGTCTTGCGTCCGCGGACGTCGTAGCCGTACTTCCACTGGTTGCCGGCCGAGTCGGTGACCTGGGTCAGCTTGTTGCGGACGTCGTAGAGGTAGGAGGTCTTGTTCCAGGTGGTGAGGTCGGTGGAGGTGGCGTGCTCGACCGCCGAGGTGCGGCCCAGCGGGTCGGTCCAGGTCCTGGACGCGGCGCTGCCCTTGAGGGGGGTCGTGCCGTCGACGGACATCGGCGAACGGGACAGGGTGAAGTCGCCGCCGTACTGCACGACGGAGGAGTACTGCGGTACGTCCGCGTGCAGGGTGGTGGAGCGGACGGCCCGGCCGAGGCCGTCGTAAGCCGTTTCGGTGGAATTGGGGACCTGGAAGACGCTCTCCGGAATGAAGATCTTCTTCTCGGGTGTTCCTTCGGCGTGGTAGCCGTTGTTGGTCCGTGTGACGGTGCCGTTGGCTCCGTAGAAGGTGTCGGTGATCAGACGGCCGCCGCCGAGGGCCTCGCCCTGGCTCTGGCGGGGGCGGAGCATGCCGTCGTAGATGGTGACGGCCTGGCTGTACGTGCCGTCGTCCTGCAAGGTGTTGCTGGTGACGACCGGGGGCTGGTGCTCGCTGATCTGGTAGGTGAAGGTGAAGGCCGCCTTGTCGGTCCCGGGCTTCTGCGACGGGGTCCATACGGCGGTCGAGCGGCCGAGGTTGTCGTACGTGGTGGTGGTTTTGCGGCCGTTGGCGTCGGTGTCCTCGAGCGGGGCGCTGCGGCCCGGGTCGCTCCTGGTGCTGACGGTGTGGCCCAGTGCGTTGGTACCGGAGACCGTGAACGGGGTACCGGTGGCCGGGCTGTAGGTGGTGGTGACGATGTTGTTGGCGCCGTCGTACAGCTTGATGGAGCGGCCGAGGGCGTCGTACTCGGTGCGGGCCGTGGTGATCCAACCGGTGCCGGCGGCGTCGTTGGTGTCGACCTGTGCGATGAGGCCCTTGCTCGGGGCCGCGCCGAAGGCGCCGGGTGCGTCGTAGGCGGTGCGGGTGTCGGCCAGGAGGGCCCCGGTGGCCGCCTGGGTGCAGTCGCCGGCGGTGGTGCGGACGCGCTGGGGCAGTCCGATCAGGTGCTTGTCTGTGTTGTGGACGTAGTCCGTGGTGGCGCAGGTCTGGTGGGTGGTCTGCGTCCCGCCGGTGCCGTTGGGGCTGATCGCCTCGGTCTGGACCGTTCGCGTCAGGCCGTAGGTGGGTTCGAAGGTGTTGCGGGTGCGCTGGGTGCGGGTGGCGCCGCCGCTGATGGTTTCGATCGAATCGGCGCGTGAGGTGCCCGACCGATAGGCGTCCAGCGCGGTGGTGCCGTCCCGTGGGCGGGAGGCGGTCTTCTGGCTCCAGGGCCAGGTGAGGGAGCGTGAGGAGACGCTGCCGCCCACCTTCGTGTACGTGATGCTCTCCGCCGGGATCCCCTGGTAGTGGGGGAGGTCCTCGCCGAGTTCCTCGGTGCCGGTGGAGTCCTTGATGGTGATCTTGGGACGTCCGGCATCGCCGGACATGCCGCGGAAGTAGCGGGTACGGGATTCGGACTGTTCGGTGGCGTCCGGCTTGCCCGCGTTGGCGGTGACGCCCGTGCGGACCAGAACGCTCGCGTAGCCGCGCCATTGGCTGTAGGTGCGCAGCTCTGGCTTGGAGAACTCGTCGTCCTCCTTGGCCCAGGCGGCGTCGCCCTCGTAGACGTAGGAGGTGGTGACGTCGGCCTGGCGTGCGACGCGGTCCCTTTCGGTGACCTTGTCGACGACGTACTTGTTGAACCACTCCAGTGGCGGCTTCTCCAGGTCGCCGTCCGGCGACCAGTGGACCGGGTAGCAGCGGGTGGTGTTCTCCTCCGGCTTCGGGTGCGTGGTGCCGACCGCGCAGGGCGCGGAGTATCCGACGACGGTTTCCCCGCCGGTTTCGGTGCGGATGGTCTCGACGCGCAGGCGGTCGAAGTCGGGGGTGGCGTCCGTGGCGCTCTTTGCCACGCGGTTGGGCATGTCGCGGACGTTGGGCAGGAAGGCGACCGCGGGGAGCGAGGTGGCGTCCTGCTTGGCGGGGCTGCCGGTCGGTACGCCGTAGCCGGTGCGGGTGATGGACTCCAGCCACAGCGGCGGGTGGGTGTCGGTGCGCTGCCGGGGGAAGGACTGGGTCAGGTCCCAGCGGTCGACCAGAGCTAGCGCGGTGGAGCCCTCGGTGCGCTGGGCCTTGGTGACGACTGAGGTCAGGCGCTTACGAGTCCAGAAGGTGGGCGAGGTGGTGTAGCAGTCCTTGGCGCCCGTCTTGCAGTGGAGCGTGGCGGGGGTGTCCCACCACGGCTGTTTGCCGCCGTAGTTGTTGCCCTCGAACTCGGCGTCCGAGCAGGTCGTCGTGCCTTCCTTGATGCAGCGTTCCTCGACGAGGAACTCGATCTTGGCGGCCGGGGGGCCGGAGAGGTTGTCGTTGCGCAGGCCGTAGCTGATCTGGGTCGGGTAGCCCGCCCGGTGGTAAGGGACCGCTTCCTTGAACTTCTGGTTCTTGGCGTAGCGGTTGGTCTCCCTGGCCCAGTCGATGACCATCGCGTTGCCGTGGGGGTCTTCGACGTAGTCGAGGTTCCAGCGCCAGCCCTGGTCGCAGGCCGAGGCCGCGTAGGTGGCCTGGTGGCAGGGCTCGCCCGGGTGGTTGCCGACGACGGGGACGGTCAGGACCGAGTTGGTGGCGGGCCGGGTGCCCGCGCCGTCGACGTCGTGGCGGCCGAAGAAGTACCGGACGCCCTCACGGGTGGTGACGACCCAGTACTCGCCGTCCTTGGCACCGTTCGCGATGCTCGTGTCGGTCTTGCGCTCGATGCGCGAGCCGTCGTCGGAGGCCGGGATCCACTGGCCGGTCGCGGTGTCGTGGACGAGTTCGGTCGTGCTGCCGCTCAGCGACATCACGACGTTGTCGCCGGACCAGCAGAGGTCGCCCTTCTTCTTGTCGGTGGAATTGTCGTTGTTGGGCTTGCCCGGGTTCGTTTTGAGGTCGTCCGAGCAGGAGCGGTACCGGCGCTCGATGTAACCCGGCTCGTAGCCCCAGCCGTCACCGACCCAGGAGGCCTGCCCGTTGGCCACGGACGTCTTGCCGTCGACGGCCTGGGAGGAGTAGCCGAAGCCGATCTTCGGGGACGGTCCTGCCGGCGGGGCCGGCACCGTCAGCGGGTACGACCAGGAGAAGCCGCCGCCGCTGCCGCCCGCAGTCCATGAACCGGACGGGGAAAGGGAGGTGGCCTTGTACGTGCCGCCCGCTCCGGAAGCGCCGTCGGAGGCGGCCAGGACCATCGGGCCACCTCCGCCGACGGCCATCGTGCGCATGCCCTGACCGGGTGCGGTGGCCGGGTCGACGGTGGCACGGACGGTGCCGGTGGCGGGGTCGTTGGTGCTGGGGATGTCCTTGGAGACCGAGCACTCGGGGAGGTCGGGGGTGTCCAGGAAGCACGAGGGAAGCTGCTTGAGCTCCAGGCGGGTGGCCCACTCGGTGCCGTAGAGGTCCTTGAACTTCTTGTAGTCCAGCTGGACGTCGACGGGTGTGGCGCCGTCGGCGGGCGGGGTGACCTTGATGAGGGCGCCGTCGACGTTGGCGGCCTCGGTGACGGTGCGGGTGGCGACCGCGACCGACCAGGTGCCGGAGGGCGTGGGCGGGGACGGGTTCTCCGGAGTCGGCGATGCCTTGCCGATGCTCACCGGGAGCCCGCCCGCCTGGACCAGCTGTTCGCCGGTCAGCGTGACGGGTTCCGCGCCGCCGGTGGGCGGTGTCACCTTCGACGGTTCGTACTCGGGTGGCGGCTGCACAGGAGCGCCGGCCCAGCCTTCGAGTTTGGCCGCGGCGATCTTGTCGAGCTTGGCCTTCAGATCCTGCTGGAGGCCGGGTAACTGGACGCCGTCCCGGGAGCCCGGCGGCACCGCCCAGGCTTGCGCCGGGAGCAGAGTCGCGACGAGGACGACGGACAGCACGGTGCCTACGCGCCCGGCGAGGCGGGTGCGTTTGACCCGCGCTCTCCTGTTTCCGGGCAGGCGGAAATTGCTCGCCGAGAACGGCGACATGTGGACCCCCCCACGATCTGCCACCGCGCCGAGCGGCGCCTGCGGCAGGCAACTGACAAATATCCCGCCGATTCTGCTTTCGTTTGCCGAAGAAAATCCACCACCTGAAAGCCGATGTGGCGTTTGTCACTTTACCGGATCCGTAAAAGTGAATAATTACCCCAGATCGGCAGCAAGTGACGGCTCGCCGTGGCGGTCAATGAGGTGACGAAGCTGGAGGGATGGTTCATGCTCGGCTCGCACTCCATTACATGAAAGGCGAGTGGGGAGCGGACCCTTCTTTGTTCTGGACAGTGGCCTGAAACGTTTGCGAGTTCTGAGGGGGCGCAATCTGGCGTGCCCGAGGGGGGAGAAGAAGAACGTGAATCCAGAAAAGCCGACGGGCGAAAGCCCGCCACTTCCTGCGGAACACCACGATGAAAACCGGCCAATACCCACCCGCCGGTCTGCTAGGCGCCGGCTGGTGGCCGGACTGGCCGTGCTGCTGGCCACCGCTGTGGCGATACCCATCGGCCTGAGCCTGCCGTGGGACGAAAACGAGCCGTTACTCACCGCGGGACCGCAGCAGGGAACAGGTACGCCCGTGGCCGCGGCGCAGGCACGTCAACAGGCCAAGAGCAGTGGCAAGGAAGTCGAGGTCACAGCCGAGGCCGGCCCCACCAGCAGCACCTGGGCACAGCCCGACGGGGCATACAAGCTGCGCCTGACCAGTGCCGCGACCAGAGCCAAGGTCGGGAACGAGTGGAAGCCCATCGACACCACGCTCGAGCGCGTGGACGGGGGCTTCGCGCCCAAGGCCGCCAACGGTCACGTGGTGTTCAGCGCCGGAACGGCGACGGTCCCGGCCGCCACCGGGGAGGTTACCCGGGCCTCGCGCGGCGTGTCCCGGGTGTCGCAGGCCAACCCGGCGGCGGTGCGGGCGGACACGCCCGATCCGCAGTGGAGTGAGCTGGTCCGGCTGAACGCCAACGGTCATGACCTGGTGCTGAGCTGGCCCGGGCCACTGCCCGCCCCGTTCATCTCAGGGCCCCGGGCCCTGTACGAGAACATCCGCCCCGGTATCGACCTCGTGATGACTGCCCAGGATGGCGGTTACTCCCACCTGGTGGTGGTCAAGGACAAACAGGCGGCCCAGGACCCGATGCTCGGTCAGCTGAACTACCGCCTGACCTCACCCAACCTGACCTTCCACCTCGACGGGGATTCCCGCTCGGTCAGCGCACGCGACGCCAAGGGCGAGGAAGTCGCCGGCGCTCCCACCCCCTACATGTGGGACTCCGCGGGTGAGGTCGCCCTGACGGAGGGCGAGCCGGTTCCGCAGCCGCCATCCGGTACCGCCCAGCACCCCACGCTCGGCCTCAAGGGCCTGCTGGGCGCGGAGGGCGCACACGCGAAGGTGGCCGACGCCTCCCTCAGCCCGGAGAACGTGCTCACCCTGACACCGAACGCCCAGCTGCTCAACGACGCCGATACGGTCTACCCGGTCTTCATCGACCCATCTTTCAAGGGTCACAAGCAGAACTGGACCCTCCTGTACAAGACCCAAGGCAGCTCCAGCTTCTGGAACGGCCAGAACTTCAACACAGGCAGTGGCGCAATTGAGGCACGCGTCGGATACGAGGACAAGACACACGGCACATCACGGTCCGTTTTCGCCTTCGACTTCGGAAGCCAGCTCCACGGCACGCAGATCCGGTCCGCCAATCTGCGAGCCTTGCAAACCTACTCGTACAGCTGCAGTGCGACTGCCTTCGACGTCTATCACACCCCGGCGATCACTAGTTCCAGTACGTGGGACAACACGGGCGGGTTCTGGGGCAAAAGGATCGCCGGAGCGTCCACGGGGTACGGCTGGAACAGCTCCTGCCCCGACGCCTGGGTGGGCGTCGACATCAAGTCCACCGTAGAGGAGGGCGCCCGCGGCGCCTGGCAGAGCCTCACACTGGGTCTGCGCTCCACGAACGAGAGCAACCCCAACTTCTGGAAGAAGTTCCTCGCCAACGGTGAGAGCGCGCCGTTCATCGAGGTCGAGTACACCCGGGTGCCCAACACTCCCGTCAAGGCCGACATGTCCACCGTGCCCGGCGGCGAGTGCACGACACAGGCCCCGATCGTAAAGATCGGCAAGACGGACGTGATCTTCAAGGCCAAGGCGTCCGACGGTGACGGTAATCTGCGGCAGCTGAACTTCCGTGTCTGGTCGTCGAGTGGTTCCACCGTCGACGTGTTCGACGACACCAACGACGGCTTCGGCGAGGTGACGGTGGGGTGGGAGAAGTTCACCCCAGGCGTCACCTACTACTGGCTGGCCCAGGCCGTCGACTGGGACGGCCAGTGGTCGGGCAGCGGCCCGCTGGACTCCGGCGGCGGCGGATGGTGCGGATTCACCGTCGACCACACCCAGCCCACCGCACCCACGATCCGCTCCGAGGACTTCCCCGCCCCCGGCCCCGACGGCGCCGAATGGAGCAAGAACACCCTCGGCCCCGGCAAGATCACCGTCATCGCGGGCGGCACCAACCCGGCCGACATCCGCGAGTTCCAGTGGTCGCTCAACCACCCCATCTACGACCAGAAGGCCGTCCCCGCCGCAGGGCAGGACACCGTCACCGTGGACGTGAACCCCGACAACGCCGGGCCGAACCTCTTCTACGTTCGGATTGTCAGCAAGGCCGGGAACGTCTCCAATCCCTTCATCTACACCTTCTACGTCCGCCCCCGACCGGGCCTCGACGGCCGCGGGGACGTCACGGGCGATCAGAAGGCCGACCTGCTCGTCGTCGATGGAGCCGGTGACCTGCGTGTCTACCCGGCCGACGCCGTCGGCGACGTGGACGCCTGGATGCCGGCCGCCATCGACAACGGCAAACCCGCACCGGCCGGATACTGGAAGGACGCCAGCGGGAAGAACGCCCTCGTCGGGCACTCAGGCGACTGGTTCCCGGGCGACGGCATCACCGACCTCATCGCCCGCATGCCCGACGGCAAGCTGTACGTCTACCAGGGCGACGGCAACGGCCGCTTCGACATCAGCCGCCGCACCGAGGTCCTCCTGCCCGCGGGCGCACCCAATCCGGCCACCCTCACCCAGATCGTCGTCGTCCCCGACATGAACGGTGACAACGCCGAGGACATCTTCGCCACCGCGGGCGACACCCTGTGGATCCTCACCGGCTACACCGGCGCCTCCATTACCGAAGCGCGCCAGCTCTCCGCGACCAGCTGGACCAAACGGGACATCATCGACGTCCGCGATGTCAGCGGCGACGGGGTGCCCGACCTCACCTTCCGCGACGACGCAGACCCCAACCGGGGCCTGGCCCTGCGCCGCGGCAAGCCCGGCACGAACGGCGGCGCCGACATCAACTCCCTCGCCCTCGCCGTCAACTCCGCAGACGGCAAGGACCTCCCCTACGGCACTACCGGCTGGGACAGCGCGAGCTGGCCGCTCCTGCGCGGCACACCCGACGTCAACAACGACGGCATCCCCGACATGTACCTCACCAAGAACGACGGCACCCTCCACCTCTACCACGGAGGCCGAAGCGCCCTCGGCGGAGGCTGGCGCGTCGAAGAAGACGACTGGAACACCTTCCAAACCCTCGGCTGACAAGAACTCCCACCCACAGCGACCCAACCCGCGTCGCCGCCTGGCCAAGACCCGTCCTGAGGCCAGGCGGCGGCCTGCTTCCAGAACAACACCAACCGGCCGGAGTACCAGGCGCCGCCACACCCCCGCCGTCACCCACCCCACCTCCGGGACAGCGACACAACCTCGCATTCCGCGTCGGCGACAGCCGAGCAAACGGGGACCGCACACCGCCCACAGCGTGCGTCTCACCAGCCAGCCGCCCTTCGAGCACAGCACCGGGCAACAGGACCACGTCCAAGTCCCGGTCGCCACCTCGGATGTGCCTGGTCGGGATGCCTCTCAGCTGTGGAAGGGCGGCTTCCTTGCTCAACGCCCGAGCCCGACGCGTGTCCAGCGCGTCGGGCTCGATCCGCTTGCGGTCAGTCCCACCAGCCGTCGCCAGCTCGCCAGCGCTGAACCTG
This sequence comes from Streptomyces sp. Isolate_45, assembly GCF_024721315.2. GTDB lineage: Bacteria > Actinomycetota > Actinomycetes > Streptomycetales > Streptomycetaceae > Streptomyces. Next base: position 44,858 of record NZ_JANFAK020000024.1, on the reverse strand, counting down.
TTTCTAGCGGGTTGCAGGAGAGCCAGTGCGACGGAGTTTTTGGGAGCCACGGGCTTGGGCGGTGAGTTTGGGAGCCACTTGGTGTGATGATGTGTGACATGCCGCTTTCGGCGTAATGAGTTGCTTGGGCTGTTTGGCCCCTCACACTCTGTGCTTGTTGATCACGGATCTTTGAGCGGATCCGCCGGGACAAGCGGCTCGATCCGGCGGTGTCGGGTCGGGTGCTGGCTCAGCGGTACCGCGTGTCGCGGAACACGGTGGCGAAGGCGCTGGTGTGTCCGGTGCCAGCGAAGCGCAAGAAGCCGCCGCCGCGCGAAAGCGTGCTGGAGCCGGTGAAGGGCTTCATCGATGCGATGCTGCGCCAGGATCTGGTGGCCCCGACGAAGCAGAAACACACCATCGACCGGATCCGGGAGCGTCTGGCGGCCGAGCATGACTTCGAGCTTGCGGCGTACTCGACGGTGCGGGACTACGTGCGCAAGCGCCGTCCGGGGCTGGTCCTGGAGGCCAAGGAGGGCTGCCGGCACCTGGATGGGACGGTGCCGCAGTCCAAAAGTTCGGGCGAGGAAGCCGAGGTCGACTTCGCGGACGTGTGGCTGGACCTGGCCGGTCAGCGGCGCAAGTGCGTGCTGTTCACGCTGCGAATGTCGTACTCCGGCAAGGCCGTCCACCGGGTGTTCGCGACCGCTGACCGTAAGGCGGCCGATGCCGCCGATTTTCTAAGCCGGGTCAGCAGCCGGAGGCGCCGGACCCGTCGCCCCGGCCGCCGAGATCAGGATTCCGGCGGAGATTCAGCCCTCTAGCAGGTTGGAGACGAGACCCACGACGATGAAGTAGCCCAGGTAGGAGGCGAGTACCACGCCCAGCATCGCCAGGAGCTTGACCGGCGTCCCGAACGGCTTGCGGGCAAGGGAGAGGTTCGCGAAGAGGCCCACCGCCCCGATGGCCCCGCCTATTGCCCCGCCGACCGGCAGCAGGAGAATCGGCACGATCGAGAGGACCAACTGCCACCAGGCGAGCCCCCGGAACTTGGCCCACGGATCCGGCTTACCGAGCGAGTTCTTTCCCAGGTCGGGGGTCTGCTGCATGTGCGGGAACCTTCATTCTCATCGTGATCCTGCTGAACCGTCAGGATGCAGGTGGCACGCTCATCGGGCAACGACGCGCCGACAACGGTTTGCCTACAAAACTCGGCTGTCCACGACCAGCTTCACAGGTCGGTTTCGTGGCCGAGCTCGACGAATCCGGTGTGACCGAGCCAGCCCATTGGTCGGTTGGTAGGCCCGGTCATTCGTGATCCGTTCGCCGCAACGTGAGGATTCTGTTTGGTCAGTCGGCGGTAGGGCGCCAACGGGCAGCTCCCCGCACTGCTGACCACGCTCCGCAGCCCCAGATTGCGACGCTGAGGACCAGTACCCCGCCCAGCAGGTATCCCAGTACCGGCCACGACAGTTGCGCGCCCACGACTGGGTCGGTGTAAGGGCCCGACAGCCAGAGGTACACCAATGCCCCGATGGCGGCCGCCAGTACCGTGGGCATGAGCAGGACCCATGCCGCGACGGAGACGAACAGCCTGCGTCGGCCGGTGAGCACCCCGAGCGGGGCGAACGATCGGCTGTGGCGCAGGAACTCGGCGATGCTGTTGAGTCCGATGGCCAGGCCGACAACGATCAGGGCGAAGCAGCCGAACAGCGTGACCCAGTTGACGCGACTGCTACGAAGCAAAGCGCTGCTGAGCCAGCCGCCTCCCGGGGCTTCTACGACGCTGGCCACGGCTAGTTTGAGGTTTGCGGCTTGTTTTACTGTGGCGATGTCCAGGTTCTTCCCCAGCGGCGCCATAAGCACTACTTGGCTGGTCTCTTCGGCGGGCAGCTCGCTGACGAGTGGGCCTTCTCGCAGCTGGATCCGGCCGCTGGGGGCGTACCATCTGGCAAGCTCGGCCAGTCGGGGATCGTGGTCCGACACAGTCGCCGGAGAACCGTATCCGCCGCAGTTCCGCTGGATGACCCGAAGTTTCTCGCACGGAGCCTGGAGAACGGACAGCACGCTTCCGTCGGGGGCCGGCCCGGTGCGCAGGGAGAAGACGGCCGCGTCCGTGGGGAGATCGGCGAGGAAGGCCGATGTGCGTGCGTTGTCTCGGGGTGTCGCGATGGTGAGCACGCTGGTGCCGATGCGCTGGGCGGTCGCCTGGGCGGCGAGCATGGGCTCGCTCAGCCTGCTGGTGTTGAGCTGGACCTGGCCGATCAGACCGATGGCGACGACGAATCCGGCGACCAGTCTCGCAGTGACGCCGGGCTTGGCGGTCAGCCACCGGCCGGCGACCAGGGTTCCTGTGCCGCCGTGTCGGCGTCCGAGCCGTGTGAGGAGGCGCCCCAGGGCCGCCACTGTCAGAGCGAGTACGGCGGGCAGCGTGGCGAATGTGATCAGCGCTGCGGTGAAGTAGATGGCGAGGAACAAGCTCGGATTGCCGGGTGCGAGCAGTCCGGGGCCTCGGGTCGCGAGTAGCAAGGACACCGGGAAGAGCGCGGGCCACCAACGGGGCAGTCTGCGGCTCAGCGTGCCGGGGCGAGTGGTGGGGAGCGACGCGTTGTGCCGGTGGAGGAGGACAATCAGCACGAGGACGACGAACACGCATGCGGTGGCCGTGAGACCCAGGGGCACCGCTGCCGCGCTGATGCTTGCTGTCGGGATGGTGAAGTGTGTGAACGGCAGGGAGACCTTCGCTGCGACCAGACCCACCAGTGCGCCCAGGCCAAGGAGTGCTCCTAGGAGGACGGGTAGCGCGGCCTCGCCCACATTCACCAGCGCCCGAGATGTCCAGCTGGCACCGAGGGCGTCCAAGAGTGCGTCCCTTCGATCCCGCGCCTCGCCGCCCGCCCTGGCTGCGATCACCACAAGCACGGCGGCGGGGAAGAGCATGAGCCCGACGACGGCTAGGGCGAAGAGTTCGAGGGGTTCTGTGAACTGTGGGTCACCGATGTACGGTCCTTCGGCTCCGTACCCGGTGATGGTGAACATCCGTTGCTTGTCCACCAGGGAGTCGAGCGGACGTACGTAGGCCAGTCGTTCTGTGGAGTTGACCAGACCGGCCTCACCGATCCGCCCCACGTCACGCCCTAGGATCCCTGTGCTTCCCTCCGCCGCGGCGGCCTCGGCGAGGGCTGGGGAGAGCACCGCCTCTCCCGGACCGGGCCACGTCGTCAGGCCGGGTGGGGCAGGCGCGTCAGCTGTGAGCGGGACCACGGAAACAACGGAGTACTGCAAGCCGTCCACGACATCGAAGCCGGGCTTCCACAACGCAATGGGCTTCTCCGCCGGGTGCCCTTCAAGGACACGCGGGCTGCGTGCTTGGGACTGGTGTTCCATGGTTCCGTAGATAGCGGCGGCGGATACCAGCGCACCTGCGGCGAAGGTGAGGGCCGCCGCCGCGCACAGCAGCGCGACGGTTCGAATCAGACCTGTGCGGGAGCCGCCGCCCGCGGCTTTACCGACGCGCAGGAGTTGCACGGCCAGGTGCTTGCCGCCCTTCACGCCGCCTCACCGCTGGATTTGGCGGCCGGGACCAGCTGCCCGTCCGACAGTACGAGGCAACGGTCGGCCCGGTGGGCGATCTCGACGTCGTGCGTGACGATCAGGAGCGCACAACTCCATCGTCGGGGCACGGAGAAGAGCAGTTCGGCCACGGAGTCCCGATTGCGAGTGTCCAGCGCGCCCGTCGGTTCGTCCGCCAGCAAGACTGCTGGCTTGTTGATCAACGCGCGTGCTACTGCGGCCCGTTGCCGTTCGCCTCCGGAGAGCTGGGACGTGGGGGTGCGGTCGCCGGGCACGCCGAGTTCGGCCAGCAGCGATTCGGCGTCCGCGTACGCCTCGGCCTGGGGCACACCCGCCAGCAACGCGGCCAGCGCGACGTTCTCCACCGGCGTCAGCTCGGGCAGCAGCTCGCCGAACTGAAACACGACTCCCATGTGCTCCCGCCGGTGCCGCGCCAGGCCGCGTCGCCCCAGGGCGGTGATGTCCGTCCCCGCAACACGCACGCTTCCCTCCTGGGGCTTCATCAGCCCCAGGGCGCAGGCAAGCAACGTGCTCTTGCCACTGCCGCTCGGTCCCATTACCGCCACAGACTCGCCCGCCGCCACTTCGAGTTCTGCCTGCGCGAGCAGTTGCCGATCTCCGATCCGGCACGACAAGCCATGCACGGAGAGGGAGGGACCCCGCGTTTCCTCCGTGCTCCGGCTCCTCGCCGTCACGGCGGCACCTTGATCTGACATCCCTACCTCATTCGCGTAAACAGGAACGGGTCGGCCGCGGTGTGCGACCGACCCGATGACTTGAGCAGGCGGAGCTGACGCTTACAACTTTTGGCGATCAGTCCCGGCCGTGATCACGCGGCCCAGGCGCCACAGGTGTCGGACGCGAACTGCTCCTGCCGGCACGCGCGGATCTGGTAGATGCCGGAACTGTCGGTCGAGGACACGGTCGTGTTCGCACCGCTCTTGTTCCAGAGGTTCCTGGTGGAGCCCGGCGCCGAGTATCGGTAGTACTGTCCGTACGCGGAGCGGCTGTCACCGCTGGTGTCCTTGACGTTGGCAGTGTCCTCGGTCAGACAAGACGACCTTCCCAGCCTTCACACCCTCGCCAACGGCATCGACCGGGATCGCGATGCCGTCATCGCTGGCCTCACACTGCCCTGGAGCTCGGGCGTCGTCGAAGGCCACATCAACCGGATCTAGATGCTCAAGCGACAGATGTACGGCCGTGCTGGCTTCGACCTGCTGAGGAAGCGAGTCCTGCTCGCCTCATGATGAGCACGTGGTCCCAGCCCAGCTTGACCATGACCTGTGCCCTGCCGATTGAATACCCATGTGATCGACTGGACGCAGGTGCTCGACCCCCTAGGAACCGCCGGCCGGGTGCCCGCGCTCCTGGACCAGGTGGAGACCGAAAGTGGTGCCGAAGCATGGGACGACCTTTGGGATGCGCTATGTCTCGAAGGTGAGACCGTGGTTCCGGCGAGCTTCGCCGCACTTCCACGCCTGGTGGCGATCGGCGCAAAAAGCCCTGAGGCGCTCAGCCTGGCCGGATCAATCATGCGCGGAGCCCTCCAGGACCATGGCGCTGACGACCTGCTGAGGAACTGCACCGACGTGGTGCCCCGACTCCAGGCACTTCTGGACCAACGCCTAAAATCGCGGCCAGTCGGCTATCTGCATGCCTTCCGTGACCTGCTGGCAGCCACTGGGCAGTACCAGTGGAGTGCCGTACTCGGAGACTTCTCGGACGACTTCTACCACCTGCGCTGCCCTCACTGCGACGTGGAAGTGACCGTCGCCATCGGCGACCACGGGCGGTACTCAGCAATCCGGGACTGGCATGCCGGAGACATAGAACGACGCGATCTGAAGCCCGTGCCGCCGGAAGATCTCGTAGGCACCGGACGCTGGATGTACGAAACGGCAGTCCGTGATGACCAGAGCTGGCTCGCGAACGGTCTCACCTACCTCTTCGGAAGAGCTGAATGCCCGCGGTGTGCCAGCAGATTCGGCGTCGCGGAGGAGTACACAGCCGCGAACCTCCCCTCTTCGGGGGAGTGAGCGCAGGTAAGGCTCGTGCAGTGGGGTTTCAGCATCACGCAGCGTTACCGCTCACAGAAGTTGAGCCAGAACCGTTGACGTGAACGAAGCCACCATGGGACTCACTCACAGGCAGGCGAGTGGGATGAAGGGTGAACGCGTATTCTCCGGGGATGCCTTTCCGCCAGTACGTCTACTTCGCTCTGTCCAGTCGGCGCATCACCGCGCAGGAGATAACTGATGCGCTGGGTATCGAGCCTGACGAGACGCAAGTGCACAACCGGCGCGGCCTGCCCGTCGACCCGGCGCGACCATTCAGTCAAAGCTGGAAGGTCGTGTGCAGGGAACCGGGCCTGTGCGTGGACGAACAGATCGCGCACGTCCTGGGCCGCCTCCGGCCGCGGACCGACCGCATAGTCGAGCTCATGAAGCAGTACAACAGTGCGGGCGACGAAGAGGAGCCGGGCCTCGAAGCCTGGCTGGAGGTCGTGCGTTACTTCAACGACGACGAGCAGCAGGACGAGGCAGGGACGCCGAAGGAGAGAGACGACCGCAACCTCTCCGGCTGGGCGCTGGACCGCGAAACAATCGCCTTTCTTGCCGCTACTGGCACGATGCTGGACGTCGATGAGTACGACATGACCCCTTCCCAGCCGTCGGCCTAAGCGCCGACGAAGATCTGGGATCCATGGTCAACGTCACGAGAACTGCGAATGTGCCCGCCTACTCCATTCGTGCTCAGTGCCTTGAAGACGCCACCGTAGCTCTGGGCCAGGTCAGTGCAGCGTGGCCGGTGGCGGTGCAACTTCGTAGAGCCGCCGGTCGTCGGGCGCCCGCCCCGGCCGGGGAACTCAGGAGGTGCGGGGCGGGAGTCTGTGGGGCGTCAGATCAGCTTGACCTCGATCGCCAGGGCGCCCAGGGTTTCCTTCTCGGGGCCGTAGATGGCGCGGATGTTTTCGAGCTGCTGCTGGCGGCTGGCGGCGGGGTTGACCCTCTCCGCCCCCTCGCCGTCCAAGAGGGCCTCGAAGGTGGCGTATTCGGCGACCCGCAGCACCTCGACCTCGCAGCGCTCTTCGGTGTCCTTGATGCGGAACTCGATTCGGTCGCCGGCGGTGAGGTTCTTCAGGTGGGGGTACTTCACCCGGACCTCGATCGTCTTGGTGCCCGACGCCACCAGCTCGAAGTACTGGCGGTAGAGGTTGAGGTGGTGGACACGGTGCGCGGGGGCGGTACTCATGCTGCGGTGTTGCTCCCTGTCGTGGTCGTCATCATGCGGCCGATCTCGGCGGCCGAGTACGAGCGGAAGAAGTGGCGCGGGTCGGCGAAGAGGACGTCGGTCAGGGCCAGCAGCTTTTCGGCGTAGTCGGTCAACGAACCGGGCCACTGCCTGGTGTTGAGCATCCAGGGTGCCGCCCCGTCGGGCAGCTCTGCTCGGCCTTCGCGGATCAGGGACTTGGAGAGCTTCGCGCCGGTGTCGGTGACGATCTGAGGGCAGAACAGACGGGCGGCCGGCTGTCCCTGAGTGAGCGCGAGGGCTTGGAGGGCGCCGTCGACCAGGTGCGAGCCGAAGACCCAGTCCCCTCCCTTGACCATGATGTTCAGGGTGCTGGAGTCGTCGGCCGCGGCGACTTCCTTGACCAGGTTCCGGTACAGCGTGGCGAGGTCCAGATAGGTGCCGGCGCCGGGGGTGACGATCCCGCTGTAGGGGCCGTGGTGGAGGCAGCGGGCGTAGACCTGGGCGCACTCCTCGCCTTCGATGGCGACCCGAGTCCGCTCGGCGTACTTCTCCGCCCAGCCACACCCCGGCTCCAGGCAGGGGACGCGGACGTGCGGGACACCCGTCGAAGGAGCCAGCCACCAGCGGGCCGCGTCCAGCCGGGGCAGTATCCGCAGCCACGTCCTCCGGTACGTCTCGGTGCGCTGCTGCTCGGAGTAGGTCTGAACCTGGTACCCGATGCCGGTGAGTGCCGACAGGGCCTCGAATAGCGGGCCGTACACCTTTTCCACCTGGCCCCGGATCTCGTCTTCGCCGAGGGCCTGGGCGTAAGCCCTCTGGTAGCGGTGGCCGCTGGCCGGGTCGGTGACGATTTCGTGCGGGGCGTTATCGAGGGCGCCGAAGAGGATGCTGACAGGAAGGTCGAAGCGGTCCCGGACCCGGGCCGCTGCGGCGAATGTGAGGGACTGGACCAGGGAGGTACCGACGTGCGGGGCGCCGTTGATCTGGGTTCCCACGGTGAAGACGACCCGTTCCGGGGCCTGCGAGCGGATGCGTGGGGTGAGGATGTCCTCGGCGTAGGTCAGAGCGTTGGCGAGGACGGTGTTCGGCGACGCGGGATGAGAAGACACAGCTTCTCCCTCGGATTCGGTGTGCCGTGCAGGACTGTGCGGGCTTCAGCGGGCGTCTGCTGGGCGGAGGGCCTGGTGGTCAGCGATCACCCATTCCACGCCGCCGCCTTCGGGGCGCAGGAACACGGCCTCGGGGATGACGCGGCGGGTCCGAGGGTCCTCCCATTCGCCGATGAACTGCACGACGCCCTCGCGGTCCCCAGCGGGGTCGAAGATCCGGGCGCCTTCATACAGCCAGGAGGGCCGCCTGCTCACTGAGTACCGTCCTCGCATGCCGGAACGACGCGGGCGTGCAGGGCTCCGAGCTTCTGCCAGCCCCGTTCCGCTCGCGCCATGAGGGCCGGGGAGGGCTGGCCGTACGTCTCGGCGGTGTTGGCTTCGACCGCGAACGCGTCCCAGGGGATGCGCTCATCGGGCTGGTCTTCGAGCTGTCGAGCCAGAGGGCGGCGGGGGAGTTCGGGGCCGGGCATCGAGCGCTCCTCTCCGAGGCGGTGCAGCGGGACGCAGGGACCGGGAAGGACGGCTACGCCCCGCTGCGGGGTGGTGCGGCGTCAACCTCGCCCCCACTTAGGGGGGCTGGCCGATCCCGCAAGATGAACGTACGGTCGCGCTGAGTGCGGTAGGACTGACTGCGGGTACGTGTTACGGCAGGGGCCGCACCGGGGAGCGCGCGATGGCCACCAAACCAATCACCGGCACGATCGCGGGCTTCGTGCTGCGCACGGCGCGGGAGTCGGTGCCGCTCACTCAGACGGGGATGGCTGAAGCCTTGGGCGTGGACCTGGCCACGGTGCAGGGCTGGGAGTCGGGCCGGCGCCCGGTCGCGAATATGAGGGCGGTGGATCTGCTCGGGCTGCGGCGGAGGCTGGCCGCGCTCGGTGCGGACGCGACGATCGTCGCCCTGTTGGACGCGGCGATGGACGCGGACCGGATCATCGCGGCCACACTTCAGCCCGTCGAGGGCCCGCATCCCCTGGCCGAGTGGGTCCACACCCGGGAAACCGCCCACATGCTCGCGTGGGCGCTCACCGGGACCCGGCCTCCCTCCCTTACAGGCATCCCCTCCCCGCGCCGTCGAGGGCCAGCAGCAGCATCTCCGCTCCTTCCTGCGCCGGATCGGTTGGCGTTCTTCGAACGGCTGCGGACCACCGCGGAGGCGGCCCCGCGGACCGACGCCCAAGGTGTCCTCCTGCACCGGCAGGCCTTGTATCTGACCTCGTACGACAAGAGCCCCGAGGCGGCGGCCTGGACGGCGAAGGCGCTGCACGACCGTCGCGGTCTGCTCGCCCGGAGGGGGTGGACGCCTCAGTGGGCCGAAGCCCGTTCGACGGCCACCGCTCTTGCACGGCTTGGGGATCCGGTGCCGCTGCTCGACTTCATCGAGCGAGCCATGGTGGACGACGATGCGGGCGAGGCCGCGAACCTGAACTACTGGGCCTACTGGTTGGGCGGAACTCCGTTACCCCAGTCCGACGACATGTTCATGCGGGACCGGCAGCTCACCGGCTGGGACCCCGTCACCCTGCTGCGAGGGCTGACGTACGGACTCCATCACGCACCGGGGTACGTCGATCTGTACGCCCACACGATGTGGGCCCTGCTGACAGCCCACCCCTGGCTTCCGCAGACATCCGGCCTACTGGTGCGAGACCTGGCGGAGCGTACCGAGCGCCTGCTGGACGGGGGCGGCATCTCCGAAAGATCCCGGCGTGAACTCACCAGCGTGCATTACGTTCTTCGTGATCGAACCTGACAGACCGGAGGTCACCACATGGCAGACGAGACGGCGAACGCCCAGGGCACAGCTGGGTTCCTCTTCGAGATGGGCGTGCTCAAGAACGCGAAGCGGACCGGCTGGTGGTTCACCGGGAACAACAACCCCGAGAGCATCGCCGAGCACTCGTTCCGCGTCGGCATCGTCGGTGCCGTGCTGGCCATGATGGAAGGCGTCGACCCCGCAAAGGTCGCATTGATGTGCCTGTTCCACGACACGCAGGAGACCCGGATCGGGGACATCCCGCATATCGGCCGCCGCTACATCGACGCAGCCTCGAACGAGACCGTCACCGCGGACCAGGTTTCTGCCGCGCACCCGGCGGTCAAGGCCGGCGTGCAGCGGGTGGTGGGCGAGTACGAGAGCGGCGACACCCCCGAGGCGATCGTGGCGAAGGATGCCGACAAGCTCGAGTGCTTGGTGCAGGCGGTGGAGTACCGTGCCCAGGGCTACAGCCTGGTGCAGGACTGGATCGACACCTCGCTGAACAGCCTCAAGACGGCGTCGGCGCGGGAGCTCGCGGAGGCCGCGCTGACCATGTCGCCGCTGGAGTGGCGGAAGACCTTCCTGGGACAGTAGCTGGGTCTGGAAACGACGAAGCCCCCGCCTGGTCCGGATAACCACCCCCGATATCCGCGACCGCTCGAACCGGATGCTCGGGGACGGGGTGCCCTCGGTGTGGTTCTGCTACCGGCAGCCACCCTGGCTCGGTGTGTCACCGATCTCCCGCCTGATCTCTGTCAGGTACAGGGGGGGCCGGTGCGGTCGGCCCGTTCGTGTCCGGGCGGGCCGACCGTACGGGTGTGCCGGGGCCGGAGTCAGCTGACGGGGCGGAGGGGGACGTCGAGGTAGGACTCGGTGCCCTTGGGGGAGGTGATGTCGATGGTGAACACCGGGGTGGTGGTGTGGGGTGCGGTGAAGACGGGGTCGTGGGTGTCGATGACCAGTTGGAGCTGGTGGCCCTTGGCCAGGACGTAGTCGGCGGGCTGGAGGGGGAAGGTCACGGTGGTGGCCTTGCCCGCCTGCCCGGAGGTGAAGGTGTAGGGGGCGTTGGTGATGATGTGCGCCCTGCCGGTGGCCGGGTTGTGGTCCAGCAGGTAGGCGACGATCATGGCGTCCGTGTGCTGCGGCTTCACCGTCACCCGCAGTTCCAGATCGCCCCGTACGCGCGCGGCCTGTTCCAGCGGCGCGGTGGCGAAGACCGCCGCGAGGCCGCGGTCGATGTCGGCCGTCTTGTAGACGTGGGGCAGGCCCAGGCGTTCGGCCAGGCCGGTCTGGATGAGCTTGGGGGCGACGACGATGTCGGTGCCCGTGCCGGTGGCCTTCACCGAACGGGTCCAGCCCGCCGCCGCGGTGCCCTCGACCAGTTGTCCGTCGCTCTGCCCGGAGGCTGCGTCGGCGAGGTGGAACCGCTTCTTCGGCAGGGCGTAGTCGGACCAGGAGGCGTGGCGGAGGTCGGAGAGGGGGTTGAACATGTACTCCGAGCGGACGTCGAACCGTGGAGCCGCCCCGTCGCCGGCGCTGCCGCCGAGGTGGTGGTCCATCCACCGGTAGGTCATGTCCGTGGGCTTGGCGGGGAGGCCGAACAGGCCCGGGAGCTCGGCGTTGCCGTGGTCGCCGACCTGGACGAGGAGCGTCTTGGGTCCGGTCAGACGGCTGTGGAAGTCGATGACGGCGGGCACCGAGAAGATGGTCTCGTGCCAGGTGGTGGTCATGAGGATGGGCGTCGCTGCGTCGTTGAGCGCCTTGAGGCAGTTCTTGGGCGACCGTGCCTCGGCGAACTTCCTGACCTCGTCGTCGATGGTGTTGGCGCGGATCTTCTGGATGATCTCGCGGAACTCCTCCGAGCACCGGTCCTCGCCGAAGAGCGTGACGAGCGCCTCGAACGCCTTGAGGTGACGGGTGCCGTTCTCGTACAGGGAGGCGAACAGGTCCGCCCAGGCACTGGCGCCCGCGACGGCCTTGATCCGCCGATCCTTCGCGGCCGCGAGCAGACTCGTACCGGCGCCGTAGGAGGCGCCGAAGAAACCGATCCGGTCCGCATCGACCCCGTCCTGCTGGATCAGCCAGTCGATCACCTCGGTGGCGTCGGCGACGTCCTGCGGACCGGCAACGTGGATCTCGCCCGTGGAGTTGGCCAGACCGCGCTGGCTGTAGGCCAGAACCACGTAGCCGCCCAGCGCCCAGCGGGCGATCATGCCGAGGTAAGCCCGGTGCCCGATGCCGACCAGCGGGGCGGGCAGGACGACCGCGGGGCATGTCTGCCCGGGGGCGAGGTTCCTCGGGACGCTCAGCGACGCGTCCAGGACCGTCCCGTCCGCCATCGTGAGGGAGACCTCCGAGTACCCGGCGATCTCCGAGTACACCTCGTACTCGTCGGCCAGACCCCACTGGTCCAGACGGCCGATCCGGCGCGGCGACGGGTCCAGCAGCGCCTCCCGGATCGCATCCAGCTTCGCGAGGTCGTCGGCGCCGAGTTCGAACGGTGTCTCCGGGGTTCCGTCGACAGACATGGCTGTACCCACCTTCATGAAAGGGATGGCGACGAAGTGTCAGACATATGCTGACATCATCAAGATCACTTCGGGGAAGCGTTTCACGCCTGGCCACTCGAACGAATGAAGGGCACCGTGCAAACCTCCAGGCGGACAACAGGCCAGGGCTTGGCCGAGAACGGCCGTCAGTCTCCGGTGCACCGCCGATCGCGGAGCGACCGCCTCGACCGCCGCCCACAGCGCCGCGAGAAATTGCGTCAGCCCCCGAACCACTGCCGGAAAGAGGGCGCCCCCCTGGCCACGAGGCTGAAGACTCAGGGAGGCTCAGAGCAACCCACGGGATGTCGCACACCGCAAGGGGCTACCGCCAAAACCCGGCCAGTCCCACAGGCCGTGCTGGGCGTGCTGGACGAGCGGGAGTTCCGGCTCGTCCAGGCGGCGATGGTGAGGCCGTTACCGGCGTGGAGTGCTGATCGGCACCGATCAGTTCATGCAGGGCGACGGTGGCGGTTGGCGTGCTGCCCGGTCTGGGGCGCCTCGACGTGACCGTGGGCGGGCGTTGAGATGGCCGATTTCAAAGATGGACTGTCGCCGGAGCTCATCGGGCGTCTCGCGGGTGACCTTGCGGGTGCCTCGGCCTCGTTCGGCCGGACGGCGTTCGAGCAGCTCGCGGGCACCGGTATCGGTGAGCTGGAGCTGAAGGCCCGTATCGACTGGACACCTTCTACGTCCGCCCCGCGCGGGTCTCGACGGCCGCGGCGACGTCACGGGCGATCGCAAAGCCGACCTTCTCGTCATCGACGGAGCCGGCGTCCAGGCCGGGCGGGGCGTAGGGCCGTACCCGGTGTCGGGGTAGGGGTGCAGCCGGTCGCGGTCTCGCGCCCTGCTACCTGCCCCGAGCCCCGCTCACCACTCCAGGGAGGTGATCTGGAGGATGTACACGCGCTCGCGACGGACGACGACCTGGTAGGTGATCATTCCGCCGGGAATCGTGAGTGTGCCACCTTTGGGGTCGAGGCCTTGGTGGTCGCGGGCGTGGAGATAGGCGACTTCGCACATGCGGACCAGCTCGTCCGCCTTTTTCTCCACTTCCCGCAAGAACGGGGCCGGCGCTGTCCGGGCGGTTGCCTCGGCGCTGAAGGCGTACTCCCACTTCCAGCTCAACCGCGGACCGCCTGCTGGGCTTCATCAAGGACGGCGCTGATCTCGGCGAGCGCCTTGTTCACGGCGTCCTCGTCGTCGTGCTCGTGCTTGTCGTACGAGGCCAGCACATCCTGCGCGTGCTGGTGGCGCGTGCGCAGGTCCACACGCCGGGCGATCTCGATGTTCTGAGCCCAGACCAGCAGCCACGCCTGGATCGGGGCGAGCGACTTGTGGTCGATGGCCTGGGAGAAGGCTTCGTCCATCGTCCGCTGCATCTCGTCCAGTCGGGACGGATCAACTCTGGCCAGGGCAGCACGCAAGGCGCCTGCCGTGCGTTCCGGCCGGGGGATCAGATCGTCCGCGGTGTGGTGCTGGGGTGCCGGTGCCACGGGTGCTCCTTCCGTCTGGAGTCCGAACCTACCGACAATCCCGTGATCATTTCTCATCCTTGTGCCCGCGCACTGCCGGGCCGGACAATCCGACACGAAGGGCCTGGACCGCGCTCGGGGGCAGGGGACGGCCATGGAGTCCCCTGCAACGTGCTCCCGGCCCGACCTAAAGCCCGATGCCCTGACTCGCCGTCTCCTCCCAGCGGGCGCCCCTACGGACGTACTCCCAGAACACGGCGCTGGAGGCGCTGTGTCCGGATTGCCGGCGCAGCTGGTCGGGGCGTTTGCCCTTCTTGCTGCCCGTGGTGATGAACCCCGAGCGCATGGAGTGGCCGGTCAGGCGTACGTCCAGGCCCGCCCGTTCGGCGCTGCGGGTGATGACCAGGCGGCAGCCGTCGGGGGAGAGGCGTCGTGTCCCGAGGTGACCCCACTGGTCGACGCCCCGGAACGCGGGCCCGACGGCGCCGAGTCCGGCCGCCTCGGCGGCGCCCTTCCAGGCGAGCCAGTTCAGGACGGGGCAGGAGTCGGGGTGGGAGCCCCAGGCGATCTCGACGTCCCGGGCCGGCCGCCCCTTCACCGAGGGAACATGTACCTCCAGGCCCTCCTCGACGAGGACGATGTCGGCCAGGGTCAGCGCGCTGACCTCCTCGGCGCGCCCCGCGATCCCGAACGCCATCGTCACGAGCGCCCGGTCCCGGTAAACGGCCAGGTCAGGGAGGTCGTAGGCGCGGCGCCCGGGTCGGGTCGCCGGCTCGCTCCCGGCCGTCACCGTACGGGGCGCGGTGTTCATCGCCCTGAGCTGTTCCGGGCTCGCCGGGGCGGCCTGGCCGCGGCCGCGGGCTTGGCGGAGGCGGTCGTTCTTCAGCGGCTTGAGCGCGGCTCGGGCGGCGACGGTGGCTTCCTTGGGCACCTCGACGTCGTACGGGGGTCGGCGAGCCGTCGACGTCACGCCGGTGATCCGGCGGTCGATGCTGTTCGGCGCCGCCTGCTTCACCTCGTCCAGCCAGGTCACGAACCCGACCAGGGTCCCCTTGTTGACCGCGGTCAACGGCAGTGGGACGCCGGTCCGTTCGGCGAGCCAGCCGTGAAACTCCTCCCACAGCGCCCAGTCCCGCGCGTACCCGATCCTCGTCTTGCGCGG
>NZ_JANFAK020000024.1:0-25000 GCF_024721315.2 Streptomyces sp. Isolate_45 | reverse complement strand
TCCGCGACATCGCGGGACCATCCCCGCGGGTGCGGGGAGCAGGCCTTGAGCTCGGCGATGTCGAAGGTGCTCTTGGGACCATCCCCGCAGGTGCGGGGAGCAGTCAACCCTCTCGTCTGGCATTGGCCTAGCGCTGGGACCATCCCCGCGGGTGCGGGGAGCAGTAGGAGAACATCACGCCGTAGCCGGCGGGGTGGGGACCATCCCCGCGGGTGCGGGGAGCAGACCCGGCCGAGCCAAACACTGCCCTGTTTCGCGGGACCATCCCCGCGGGTGCGGGGAGCAGGCGGCGAAGAACGCGGCGGCGACGTACGCGGCGGGACCATCCCCGCGGGTGCGGGGAGCAGCACACGGACGTCTGCGGCCCGTAGAACACCGCGGGACCATCCCCGCGGGTGCGGGGAGCAGAGGGGCCGCAGAAGCTCTCCGTGGACGACCGCGGGACCATCCCCGCGGGTGCGGGGAGCAGCTGGTCAGACACGTTGTGCGGTCTCTCCGGCGGGGACCATCCCCGCGGGTGCGGGGAGCAGTCCGCGCCCTCCTGGAACGTCTCGGTGATGCCCGGACCATCCCCGCGGGTGCGGGGAGCAGACAGGAGCCGGCACTGCGGCCGCCGGAATCCCGGGACCATCCCCGCGGGTGCGGGGAGCAGTCTTCAGCGGCGTCAACCACCTCACGTTCACAGGGACCATCCCCGCGGGTGCGGGGAGCAGGCTTGCTGAACTGCGATTTTATGGCGAGCAAGCCCTGGTTTTACTCACTTTCACTGAAACTCACTTAGCTGGACAAGCGCACCCAATAGTGCCGTTTTCGCTCGTGGTTCACCTGTGGTGCCAACGTTGGAGGTGGCACCACAGCCGCGAGGAGCTCCCGAGGGAGCGAAGGTCGGCCGCCGGGGCGGGGTCGTTGGTTCCCGCGCCCCGATCGCAGCAGGTAGCCGCCCTCTCCGTTGATGCCGGCCTGGGCAACGCTGGTCTTCGACTCTTCGTCACGTCTTCGTCAGGGACCTTCTCGTGGTCGTGAGCGGGCCGCCCGAGCGCGATCCGCCTTGACCGGCTCGGCCTGCCTGCCCCCCATGGCACTGCTGTGTCTCGGGGAGATGCGGAGGCCGCTGGGCCTGCTCCTCGTCCGCAGGGCCCCCGTCCGAGCAGGCCCGGGGCCGTCAGATGATCGGGGGGCGGCCCAGGCGGGTCATGCGCCATACCGTGCGCCAGCGCATGGGCCGTCGCGGCGGGCACGGGACGCGTACTCCCTCGAAGAAGCCGGCCCACCAGGCGGTCAGGCCGGAGAGCGGGGGGCGCTGCGCGAGGGTGTACGCGGCCCAGGTCGCGAGGTAGATCGGCACCAGGACGGCGGGCAGGTGGCGCTTGGCCAGCCAGACCCGGTTCCGGCCGGTGTGGTGGTAGTACACCGCGTGCCGGGACGCCTCCGTACGCGGGTGCTGGAGCACCATGTCGGCCCGGTAGTCGATGTCCCAGCCGGCGTCCAGGGCCTGCCAGGCGAAGTCGGTTTCCTCGTGGGCGTAGAAGAACGGGGTGGGGAACTCGCCGACCTCGTCGATGACGCTCATGCGGATGGCGTGGCCCCCGCCGAGGAACGTCGTCACCGGTCCGGACACCATCGGGTCCTTGCCGCCGAGGCGGGGGACGTGCCTGCGCTGGCTCAGGCCCGTCTCGTCCGCGATGCGGAACCCGGCGATGCCCAGCCGGTGGTTGTCGGCGAAGGCTTCCCGGATCAGCTTGAAGGTGTCGGTGCGGGGCAGGAGGCCGTCGTCGTCGAGGACGACCACGATGTCCGTGCCGCCCTGCTGGCGCAGCCACCGCACGCCGGCGTTCCGGCCGCCGGGGATACCGAGGTTCTCCGGCAGATCCACGCCCGTCACGTCGTCCGGTAGGGGGTCGAGTTTCACGCCTTGACCGAGGACCACGACGGTGGCGGGATCGCCTTCCTGCCTCGCCACGGAATCGAGCAGGGCCCGCAATTCCGCGGGCCGGTCGCCCATGGTCAGGATGACAACCCCGATCTTCGGCATGTCGCTGCTTGTTCCTTTCACGGATGGGTCTTGAGCAGTTCGGTGGCGCGCTGTTCCAGGTTCCCCGCGCCGGTCACGCCGCGCCTGCGGTAGCGGGTCGCGGCCGCCTGGATCTCCTTGACCGCCTGTCTGTTGCGGTCGGACACCACGCCTCCCATGAAGTCCAGGGACCGGTACCAGAGCCCGACGGCTTCCTCGTACCGGTGTTGACCGGCCACCGATCGTCCCAGGTCGGTAAGGGTCAGGCCGTGCTTGAGCTGGTACGTGCCCGGCAGTCGGCCCGCCAGGGCCCGTCGGTAGTGACGTTCGGCCGCCGGGTGGTCCTTCATCGCGGTGAGGGTCTTGCCCATGTGTGAGGCGACCGTGGCCGCCACCGGTCCCGAGGCGGCCGCGTAGTCGGGGACCGGGTCCCGCGTGTCCGTCACCGCGTCCTCGGCCGCGAGCAGCGCACGCGCCGCTCGGGCGCCCTGTCCGCCGGCCCCGTACGCCCGGGCGCAGGTGACCAGCAGCAGGGCCTCGGTCTGTCGGTCCACCTTTCCCGCCGCCCGGTTCAGGGCGGCTTCGGCGAGCTCCGGGCACGCGTGGGGGTGACCCAGGTCGAGGGCCTGGTGCGTGAGGGCCCGCATCATCCACGCGGCGTGGCCCTGCGGGTCGGCCTCGCAGGCGAGCTGATAGCCCAGCAGGTAGTAGCGCTGGGCGGCGCCCTCCCGCCCGAGGTCGTGGTGTTTCCAGCCGACCAGGCAGGCCAGCTGGGCCGCCGCCCCGAACGCCTCGGAGCGGACTTCGGGGGAGGGGAACCGGGCCGTGAGCATCGGTGCGACGGTGTCGGTCAGGTAGGCCGTGACCGTGGTCAGGCCGTGCCCGCCGCCCATCCGTTCGTCCACGCTGCGGAACATCTCGGTGAGCTGTCTGACCGCGGTCACCTCGGCGGGGCCGATGAGGCCGCCGCCCTCGGCCGCTCCGAGCGTCACGGCGACCGCTTCGTGGTCGTAGGTCAGGGGCAGGCCGACGGAGGCGGCGGTGAACGCGGCGCCAAGGAAGTCACGGCGTCGTTGCATGACTGCTCTCCCGAGATCGGCGATGGCGGCCAACGGATCGGCTTCCAGGGCCCCACCGATGACAGCGGAGCCTAGACCGATCTCGGCGACCGTCACCCGTCGCTTGGTCCGTCTCGTCAACGCTTCGGTGATGTAGGACGGCGTCTGCCCGGACGGCGTACCGCCGGCGACCCAGTAGGCCACGGCCGAAGGACCCGTACCCAAGCGCCGTCCGGCCTCGGCCGCCACGGAGCGAATCTCCCTGGCCAGGGCGTAGTACGTGGCCCCGGACTCGGCGATCACCGCCGCCAGCGCACTGTTCGGCGTCCGATCCCCTGCCAATGCGGACCCCCCTGCGAACGGTCTTGAACGGGTTGAACGGGTTCCTGCCGTCACCACCGTACTCACTTACCGTGCCGACGAGTTCACTGTTCATCACGCCGCCCGGGGCCGCGCAAGGCTCCGTCCGACGGGGCCCACCCCTGCCCCGGGTGGCGCCCGCAGGGTGGCGGGGAGGCGGTCCTGAACCGGCCCGGTCGCAACCTCCCCGCCGCCCCGTGACCCCGTGACCCCTGATCACCGCTTCATCCCATCACCCCCTCACCACATCACCCGTTTTCGCCGAGCTCGAGGGAGCCACCATGCCGCTCACCGACGCCGACCTGTCCGCCGCGCTCACCGGATCGACCGTCGTGGTCACCGGGGGCGGGGGCATGGTCGGATCCCGCGTCACCGCCCGTCTTCGCGCGGCCGGGGCCCGAGTCCTGGCCGTGGGCAAGCTCGACGCCTACCCCGCCACCGTCTACGCCGACCTGTTCGGCGTGCACACGAGCGACGGGGACACCATCGTGGGCGACATCGCCGACGCCGCCCTGATGGACCGCGTCGTACGGGAGGCCGACTACGTCGTGCACGCGGCCGCCGTCGCCGACGTGGCCGCCTGCACCCGCAACCCCCTGGCCGCGATCCGAACCAACGTCACCGGCACGCAGGTCCTCCTGGACGCGGTCCGCCGCCGCAACGCCCGCGTACGCCGGTTCGTGTTCGTCTCCTCGGCAGCCGTCTACGGCAACGGCGACCCCAAACGCCACGACGTGCAGCGCTGGAACGAGGAGCAGCCCCTGGCACCCCTGTCCGTCTACGCGAACACCAAGGCATGGGGCGAAGCACAGACCGCGGTCATCCTCGACAAGGCCAACGTGTCCCACACCTCGGTCCGCTACTTCTCCGTCTACGGCGAGCCCCAGACCGTCAAGGAGGGCTCGCACTCCTGGGTCGTCGCCTGGATGGCGATGCGCGCCAAGCTCGGCCTGCCGCTGCACCTGAACGGCGGCGGCCGGCAGGTCCGCGACTTCGTCCACGTAGAGGACATCGCCGCGGCCACCATCCACGCCATGCTCGCGCCCGGCGCAGACCGGCAGACCCTCAACGTCGGCACGGGCCGCGCCACCTCCATCGCCGACGTGGCCCGGCTCATCCGCAACCACTACCCCGACGCCGAGTTCCAGGACCGGCCGCTGCCCGAGGGCGACCCGCTCGGCGGGACGGCCGACACGTCCCGCATGACCGCCGCCCTGGATTGGGAGCCCACGATCACGGTGGCCGAGGGCGTGGCCCGCTACGTCGCCTGGCTCGACAACACCCCCGGCGCCCTGCCGGACTTCCTGCGCCGCGAAGCGGCCGAAGTCGCCTGATGATCCCCGAACCCCACGACGAACAGGAGCGAGCAGGTGCCGGATTCCATCCGTATCGGTGACTACATCCGCAGCCCCGTCGAGTCCGGCCTGCACGCCACCGGCTACGCCGGGATCGGCGGGTTCGAGCTGTCCGACTTCCTCACCGGGTGGGACGCCCTCCACGACGAAGCCCTGCACACCCTGCCCGAGCGGATTCACCCCACCGCCCGGATCCACCCGACCGCGATCATCGGCGACGACGCGATCATCGGACCCGGGGTCCGCGTCCACGAGTTCTCCACCGTGCGCAAGCGCTCCGTCCTGTGCGCCGGCGTCTCGGTCGGCTTCGGCTGCGAGGTGACCCATTCCTTCGTGGGGGAGAACACCGTGCTCGGCCACCAGGTCGGCATCGGCCACTCCGTGATCGGGGCCGACGTCCACCTGTCCGCGAACCTCGTCATCGCGGCGATCAGCCTGTGGAACTTCGACATGCGCCGCCCCGTCAAGGAGATCGTTCTCCACGGCGACTCCGACGACGAACCGGCCTACCGGTGCACGACGCCGAGGTTCGGGGGCTTGATCGGGGATCACGTGCAGACGGGCAGCATGATCACGCTCGGTCCGGGCATCGCCGTGGGCCGACACTCGGCCATCGCGGCAAGCGTCTGCCTTGGCAGCAGCATCGTCCCCGCCGCGAGCGTGGTCCGATCCACCTCCCCGGAGGTGACGATCGAACCCCGCCGCATCTGACCGCTCGACGGCCGTCGCCCGATCAGCCGCCGGGCGACGGCTCGGGGCGACTTGGAGAAACTCGTCTCCGGGACCATCCCTGCGGGTGCGGGGAGCAGTGAGGGCGCCGCGGGCCTCCTCGCGCCGCTCGGGGACCATCCCCGCAGGTGCGGGGAGCAGCAGCGCTGCCACCGCTTGTGGACGTCGTGGCCGGGACCATCCCCGCGGGTGCGGGGAGCAGCGTGTGGGCGAGCTTGCCCAAGATCTCGTCCCGGGACCATCCCCGCGGGTGCGGGGAGCAGGTCTGGCGTGACGCGGATGGCGACACGTGGGAGGGACCATCCCCGCGGGTGCGGGGAGCAGGGCCTGTCTGCGACCGAGTACGGACTCAGCTGGGGACCATCCCCGCGGGTGCGGGGAGCAGCTGTGGCGGCGGGACTACGAAACCGCCCAGGCGGGACCATCCCCGCGGGTGCGGGGAGCAGCCGAGCTGTACGCCTTTGCACCCGACCCGATCGGGACCATCCCCGCGGGTGCGGGGAGCAGATGTACGGCTCACCGCTGGGGGACGGGGGGAGGGGACCATCCCCGCGGGTGCGGGGAGCAGTTGATGTGGCAACCGCTCCAGTAGAACTCACTGGGACCATCCCCGCGGGTGCGGGGAGCAGGCCCGACCCGGACGCGCCCACGATCAGAATCCGGGACCATCCCCGCGGGTGCGGGGAGCAGGGCGGACGCCGGGCGGAGGGGGTCGGCGTCCAGGGACCATCCCCGCGGGTGCGGGGAGCAGATCAGGGCGATGCGGTAGTGCAACGCGAGCTCGGGACCATCCCCGCGGGTGCGGGGAGCAGCATGCCCAGAACTCGCACAGCGGGCAGACGTCGGGACCATCCCCGCGGGTGCGGGGAGCAGCAATTTCCCTTTCTAAATGTCGAATGGAAGTGGGGACCATCCCCGCGGGTGCGGGGAGCAGCCACTGAGTTGTTTGTCTTCGTCCAGTGGGCGGGGACCATCCCCGCGGGTGCGGGGAGCAGTACCGGCTCCTTCTGCGGTTCGCCCAGCGCCTGGGACCATCCCCGCGGGTGCGGGGAGCAGCGATCAACGCGATCTGTTCCGGGCGGAGTGTGGGGACCATCCCCGCGGGTGCGGGGAGCAGGCTTGCTGAGCTGCGAGTTTATGTGGAGCAAGCCTTGGTTTTACTCACTTTCGCTGAAATTCCCATTTCTGAACAAAGGCCCGCATCTCGGGCCGCCAGCGTGGTTCGTCATGGAAGGCAGCGCCTCGGAACCACGAGCACAACGCCGTCCTGCCGGCGTCAGGCAGGGTCTGGCGGTCGGTGTGCATTGTTTCCCGGTTTTCGCAGGCCAACGTACCTCGTGGCACCGGATTCAGCCGCTACGCGTTGCCACGGATGTCGCGGACAACGTGTACTCCGAGTGGAGGCACTTCGTAGTGGAGGCGCAGGCCCGGACTCCGTTCCGGGGTAAGCCAGCCGTATGCCCGGAGGGTCCGTTCGCTGCCGAGTACGGTCGTGGGCAGGTTGAGGAGGGCCTCACCGGACTCGGCCGTGATCCTGAGCGGCAGCAGAGCGTTCTCGGGTCGGTCACCCAGCTCCCACTCTGCGCCGAGGAGTTCTGTCTCCACGCCGCCTTCTGCGCGGACCTCCAGGGAGCTGAACAGCCCGCTTGGCCCTCGCACCACGCCCGGGTGCCAGACGGCCCTGCCCTGCTCCCGATAGAGCACCTCGGGCTCGACCGCGAAGGCCAGCCGGCGCCCCGTTTGGGCCTCACCGATGAAGTTGATCAGCTGCAGACCCAGTGGGCGTACCCAGAACTGCAGGTAGGCATCGTCCACTCGGACATCGCCGAACTGTCCAGTCGCCCGGTAACGTCGTGCTTCACGTTCCATGTCGTGAAACGGCACGAGGAATCCCGGGCTGTCCGGCCCGCGGAGAGTCATGCCGGCAGGGCCGAGCGGGTCGAACTCCTCCCACTCGGTACCCTCGATCCGCCCCTCCGGTGCGTCCACGACAAGAGTAAGGACCGAACCGGCGGGCCCCCGAACCAGTCCGGTGTGCCAGATGCAGATCCCGTCCGCCTCGTGAAGAACCTCCGGGTTCAGCAAGATGTCTGGTGGGGGCGGCGCATCAGAGCTCACGGTTTCTCTCCGATTCAGAGTGAGATGCCACAGTCAACGGCCTCTCGCCGGAGAAGACCGTGGGGAACTGGGCTTCTCGGGCGTACGGTTCCGCGAGTGCGCTGCCGGGCCGTGCTGCAGGAGATCAGCGACCGCCTGGCCCTGATCGCGGTCCGCCTCGCCCCTTCCGCTGTGACCGGCGCCGTCGGCTGCCCGCTGACGAGGCCATGCTTGCGGCCACGGCCTGGGAGGACACGCCGGGATCCGGAACCCCCAG
Source organism: Streptomyces sp. Isolate_45 (assembly GCF_024721315.2). GTDB lineage: Bacteria > Actinomycetota > Actinomycetes > Streptomycetales > Streptomycetaceae > Streptomyces. The sequence continues at coordinate 17,113 of NZ_JANFAK020000024.1, read as the reverse complement.
CCAGCCCCGGGCAGGATCCCGAAGCTCGTCCAGGAGAACCCGGCAGACATCCGCGAGGCTCGCACTGCGGTGGTAGTGCAGAGACTTCTGCACGGTCTCATAGCCGACGCCGTACGGGTGCGGGGAGCAGACCGGCGTGGCCTCGGGTGCCAGGTTCAGGCGGGGACCATCCCCGCGGGTGCGGGGAGCAGTTTCCCGCCGGTATCGATGGGGCGATCCTTGCGGGACCATCCCCGCGGGTGCGGGGAGCAGAGGTGGGCCTGCTCGGACAGGTGGTAGGTGACGGGACCATCCCCGCGGGTGCGGGGAGCAGCCGCACCCACAAGGCCTTCGCTCTGGAGGCCGGGGACCATCCCCGCGGGTGCGGGGAGCAGGCCTACTCAACGGCCGACGCCAACCACCCGGAGGGACCATCCCCGCGGGTGCGGGGAGCAGGCCGCCTGCACGAGCTGCCCGTACGCCGCCGCGGGACCATCCCCGCGGGTGCGGGGAGCAGTACCTACTCAGCGGCAACCGGACCGGCGTCCGGGGACCATCCCCGCGGGTGCGGGGAGCAGTCGGTCCGTACGGGGCCCTGCTATCAGCCCTGGGGACCATCCCCGCGGGTGCGGGGAGCAGCCCGCGAACCGGCCGATCGCTGGCAGGATCTGGGGACCATCCCCGCGGGTGCGGGGAGCAGATGCTGGCCGCCCAGCGGCACGCCGCAGACCGGGGACCATCCCCGCGGGTGCGGGGAGCAGCTGAGTAGAGCGTCGATGTCCGAGGTGTTGATGGGACCATCCCCGCGGGTGCGGGGAGCAGTCGACGCGGGCCTTGCGTGCGTTGTTCAGCAGGGGACCATCCCCGCGGGTGCGGGGAGCAGGTGTTCAACGCCACTTACGCGGCGAGGGCCCAGGGACCATCCCCGCGGGTGCGGGGAGCAGTACCGGATGCGGTACAGCGCCCGTGCGTCCGTGGGACCATCCCCGCGGGTGCGGGGAGCAGAGCATCCAGCCGGTCCGCCACCGGCCGGGCCGGGGACCATCCCCGCGGGTGCGGGGAGCAGTTCGTGTCCCCCTCCCTTTGGAGGTGGAGCAAGGGACCATCCCCGCGGGTGCGGGGAGCAGTGGACGGTGCCGAGCCATCCGTCTCGGAGTTCGGGACCATCCCCGCGGGTGCGGGGAGCAGTCGGTGAACACGCCGCCCGTCGCGCCGTCCGGGGGACCATCCCCGCGGGTGCGGGGAGCAGGCTTGCTGAGCTGCGAGTTTATGTGGAGCAAGCCTTGGTTTTACTCACTTTCGCTGAAATTCCCATTTCTGGGCAAGGGCCCGCATCTCAGCCCGCCGGCCGTGGTTCGTCATGGAAAACAGCGCCTCGGAACCACGAGCACGACGCCGTCCTGCCGGCGTCAGGCAGGGTCTGGCGGTCGGCGCGCGTTGTGCTGAGCGCAGTGGACGCAGGTGGTCGCGGCAGGGCGGATGTCCAGGCGTTCGGGGGGATGGTCCCGCCACAGGTCTCGCAATCTCCGTACCGGCGGCGGCCTTCTTCAAGCCGTTCCAGTGCCTGATCCAGTGCCTCGACGTGTTGGTGTGCCTGCTCCAGCAGGGCGGCCACGTGGGCCCGTTCGAAGGCGGTGCTGCCTCCTTGGGGGTCGTAGTCGTCGTCCACCGCGATCAGTGCGTTCGCCGCGACCATCCCATCGAAGTCGCGGCTCAACCCGGCCGCCCGCGCGAGGGTGCCCGCGCGAGCGGCCGCAAGCGCGGGCCGGATGATTCGGCATCGCTCGTCGGGGTCATGAGCAGGACAGTGCCCTCACCAGGTCCCCGCGGGACATTTTCGAGCGGCCGGTGAGGTTGGCGCCGAGGTCGGCTTGCTCGGCTTCGGCCGCCGCGCTTGGAATACGCCTGTCGGCAATGCCGCGCTCGAGATGCCTCTTACCCTGTTGCCCCTGAAAGGGTCTCGCTGACCGAAGGTTCGGGGGGCCGCCGCCAGGTGACCGGTTGCCGCAGGGCTGCGAGGATCTCCGGCCCGAATTCCGGGTCGTCCCAGTCCCCGTCTCCGCAGGAGGGGAGTTCGGCGGAGGGGTCACGCAGCAGCGGTAGCAGGCGCTCCGCGTCCTTGTGCCCGGCGTCCGCCGCGGAATTGACGAGGAAGCACAGCCAGGCGTGCGCCCCATCACCCCCGAAGACGCACGGCCCCATCCTCAGCACTACGACCGCGTAGCGGAACCAGGCGCCGGGGTGCTGCTCTCCGGTGGCCACTCCGAGCCGGCTCTCGGCGATGTTCAGGTCTCCTCGGGCCAATGCCTGCGAGCCCATCAGGTAGCAGAGGTTCGCGTGCCGGCGGCGCTCCAGGGCCTCCTCGCCTGCCAGGGGCTCCATGCCCCAGTCCCCGTCGGGTCTGTCCCAGAAGTCCGCACGGTGGGCCGGCGGCTTCTGCGGGTCTGCTGCGGGCGACGCGTTTCCCGGTCCTTCCACAGCGCTCACTTCCTTTCTTCGCCGGTAGGCGGCGAGGTCACCGCGGGTGCCGCCACTCATGAGGGGCCTGCTTCCGCAATGCGAGCCAGCCGGTCAGGATCCGGTCCTGGCGGGTGGGCCGCGGCTCGTCGTCGAGACTGACTGCCACGATCGCGCCGCCGCCGCCCCGCACCGCCCAGGGCCACAGCGGGCCGGGCTCGAAGGACAAGGCGTCGTGAGGGTGGCCGTAGTCCACAGCCCAGGTGCCGGCCACGTCGTAGATGAACCGGCCGGTGTGTGGAAAGTCGAGGCCGCGGCGGAGTCCCAGTCCCTCGGCAATGGCCAGCATGCCAATCCTGGCGCTTTCGTTCTCGGAGGGGACGTGGGAGTGGGGGTGCCAGAACGTAACGGCCGCCCCATGGCTCCTCGTCCACGTGGCGTCGACACGAATCCCGGCAAGGAACTCGGGACCGGGTGGCGACGTCACGCGCCCTCCCCGGAACGACGCTCCTCGGAGAGCCGCCGCAACGCGGCGAGCACCCGGGCCGCATCCGCCGGCCGCCACAGGACCAGCGCGACCGGACCGATGCCACCAGGCCGAACATCAGGCTCCGGCCGCGGCAGCCCTTCCTCGGCGCGCCGCCACTCAAGACCCGGCGTCCGCCGCGGAAGCGACTCGCGCTCCGACGACACGGGTACGGGTGCGGGCACGTGTACGGGCAACCCGTACCGACTGACCTCGTACATCAAGGTGTTCCTTCTGACGTGGGATCGTCTGGATACTCAGGCAGCTCAGCGGCTGGGGCCATTACTCGGCCGCGGTCTCGGCCGTACGGCACAAGGCCCAGGTCTCGGTTCCGGCGTCGCTCGTGCCCCACTCGTCCGACAGGTCTTCGACGAGGGCCAAGCCGCGGCCGCACTCGTCGTCCGGAGCGGCCGCCCGAAGCGCGGGCCGCCCGCTGGGGTGGGCGCTGCTGACGGCCAGTCGTACGTGCGTGGCCGTCAGCACCATGCTCACCTGGACCTCGCCTTTGCCGTGCTTGATGGCATTGGTGACCAGCTCGCTGACGATCAGCTCTGCGGTGTCGACGAGCGAGTCCGGCGCCAGATGGTGAAGCAGGGCCGCCAAGACCCGGCGCATACGTCCGACGTGGCGGGCGTCCGACTCCGGCAGCGGTTCGCCACTGGCGTGGCCTTCCACTGCGAAGGAGCACACCAACCGGTCCGCCGCATGCCGGTGGTGTCGCGTCGACGCCGCGCCGGTGTTGGCCACGTGCGAAGTGATCATCTGCGTCATGGTCCGACACCAGTCCCAAGTAGCCGGTACGGGTGCGCCTTCACGGAGGTCGCGACCCCGGAGCCCGAGCGTGACCACCCGCAACTTCACGGGCCGTCGCTGCTCTGCTCAACTAGCTTGCTCGTGGGTAGAGTTATGGAGCAATGAATATCCCGAAGAATATTCTTCGGGATAGAAACTGGCACATGCCGTGGCACGTTCATCGACTGTTCCGGCACTCGCATGGCATGCCACACTGCGCGCGTAAGCAGTTCCAGCGCGCGCATGGGTCCTGGAGGCACGCGCATGGCCTGATCGCCACGCGCATCGGAAGGAGAGGCAGAGGGATGGCTGCGAAGCCCAGACCTACCGTGCGGCGCATCGAGCTGGGCCACGAGCTCCGCCAGCTGCGCGAGCAGGCCAAGCTGACCCTGGAACAGGTGAGCGACTCGGATCGCGTGAAGGGCATGTACTTCGCCAAGCTCCAGAAGGTGGAGAAGGGTACGCAGACCTTGCGCTCCGCGCAGGAGCTGAAGGATCTGCTGTCTCTCTACGGCGTCGACGACGAGGATCAGGTCGAGCAGCTCCTGCGCATCCAGCGGGAAGGAGCAAGCCAGGACTGGTGGTCACCCTACGAATCGAAGATGCCGTCGGGCATGCCGCGCTTCGTCGGCATCGAGGCGGCGTCGTACGAGACATGGGCCTTCCATCCGACCCTTGTCCTCGGTTTGTTCCAAACCGAGGGGTACGCCCGCGCTCTCCACGTCCTGGCACAGCCGGTCGAGGAGACGACCAGCGAGGCGATCGATCGGAACATCAAGGTGCGCATGGGGAGGAAGGAAGCCATCTCCCGCAGCGACGAGCCACTGGTATTGCGTGCTGTGCTGTGGGAGCCCGCTCTTCGGAACCTCATCGGTGACAGGCAGACCATGCGCGAGCAGTATGACGAGCTCGCCCGGTTGGCAGCGCTTCCGAACGTGCAGCTCCAGATCCTGCCGATACTGCCGGCGAAGTTCCGGGGGAACCCGCCCACGCACAACTTCCAGGTGCTGCACCTGCGTGACGGCCTCCCCACGTCCGTTCAGGTCGACACGCCGTGGAGCACCACGGCCGTATCGGACAAGCCCCGGGAGGTGGGGAAGTTCACCAGGAACTTCAACTCCCTGACTGCCGCTGCCCTGCCGCCGGAGGACACTCCCGGCTTCCTACAAGACCTATCGCGAGAGATCCCCACATGAACGAGAATCCCATGAGCGCCGGACCGGAAACCGGCCTGCGTTGGTTCAAGTCGTCCTACTCCGATGGCGCCGGCAACAACTGCGTCGAGGTGGCGTTGGCGCGGCTCGTCCACATCCGCGACTCCAAGGACAGGGCACGCGTGCCCGTACGCGTCCACCCGGCCGCATGGTCGGCATTCGTCTCCGCGGCGAGCGGGTCGCACACCGCTGACGCCATCTGACTTCCGCATGACATGGCGTGGCCCTCGTTCGGAAAACGGTAGGGCCACGCCCCTTCTTCGTACCCACCCCTCCCACCCCTCTCTGTAGCTGCAGTGAATGTCCCCCCTCAATCAGAGACGGTTCTCAGAGGGCACCCGCCGTCTGCTCGCCACGCGATCAGCAGCCCGTCGGAGCTCCGTACGGTTGGCTTTGTTCACGTTCAGCGGTTCTGGCTCAAAGTTTTGTGGTCGATCACGTTGCGCATCGCCCGCGTCTCATGCGATCCGAGGATGCTGCACGAGACCGCACCGCGCGCCATACGCACGTTGGGCAACCTGCCTCGCCACAGCTCACGCTCACCCGTGAGCTGAAACCCGTGGCGCTCGTAGAACCGGATCGCTCTCCCGTTGTACTCAGTCACCCACAGGTGCAGGGGAGCACCGTCCGCCCATAGAAAGAACTCACCCATCAGCTGACCGCCGATGCCATGGCCTTGGGCTTCCTTCAGCAGATACATCGGTCCGAGGGTCACAAATTCATCGCGGCGGCCACAGAGGACACCAGTGATCTCAGCCCCGGATCGGACGACACGGCAGAAAAGCCGGTCAGGGTGGCGTGCGACCTCGTCAATGAACTCTCGTGGCTCTGTTCACGAGAAGGGGTTCTGGCTCAGCTTCTGTGGTGCGGTAACTCTGAGTGCGTACCGCACCGAGGACGCTCCCTACGTCCAAACAATGCAGCCCCGTTGCGCAAGGAGGTCGAGCAGGCGTGGCTCGGGCTCGATGTTGTTCCAGCGGATGTCCAGTTTCTCGAGTGAGGGGAGCTCGGGCAGCCAATTCGGCAGGGTGTGGAGTCTGTTGCCCCGCAGGTCGAGATGGCGGAGCCGTGAGAGCCCCGCCAGAGCCTCTGGGATGTCCGGCAGGGCGTTCTCTCGTAGGTCAACGTGGCGCAGTTCGGTCAGGTCGCTGACGGATTCTGGTAGGCACGTAAGTGCGTTGCCCCGCAGCCATAACTCACGGAGCTGGTGGAGTCGGCCGATCGATTCGGGGAGTGCGGTGAGTCGATTGTGCTCGGCCCGAAGCTCCACCAGTCCGATCATTTTGCCGATGGTGTCTGGGAGGCTGGTGAGGTGATTGCCCCCGAGATTGAGGTATCGGAGGGCAGTGAGCCGGCCGAGCGATCGGGGAAGCTCTTTCAGCTGGTTGTCGTGCAGGTACAGGTACTTGGTGAGCGGTAGTTCAGTCAGCTCGTCTGGGACCGAGGCGAGCTCGTTGTGGCCCAGGTCCAGCGTGTGCAACTGCCGTAGTCGTGCAATCTGGGGTGAGATCCGCGTCAGCGCATTATCCGCGAGGATCAGCACGTGCAGTTCGGTCCGCTGCCATAGCGACTCTGGCAAGGCGCCAAGGTTCTGCTTCCACAGGCTCAGTGTCGCCGTCACGTCGGCATGCCTCCAAGACTCGGACGGACTCGCTGCCCCGCAGCCTACGACCAGTGTGGTCACCGTCAAGCGAGAAGAACCCGCTTCCGAAGGAGCCGGAAGCCCGCGCGGCCGAACATCTGACGCTTGAGCATCTTGATCCGGTTGACATGACCTTCGACGACTCCGGAGTTCCAGGTCAGGGTGAGGCCAGCGATCACTGCATCGCGGTCGCGGTCGATACCTGCCGCAAGCGTGTGGAGGCTCGGGAGGTCGTCCTGCTTCACGGCGTCGAGCCAGTCCGGTAGCCGCTCGCCCTGGCGCTCGGTGAGCATGGTCGCGAAGGACCGGACGTGCCTGGTGAGGGCGTCGATCTCGGGGCAGTTGGCCCGGACGTTCTTCAGATGGAGTTGCTCGGCATCGGACAGGTTTTCCGGGCGGCGCAGAACCCACCCGGCGACTGCCCGGGGTGAGGGCGGCCGGGCTGTCACAGGCCGTGGCGAGGTGCGCTTCTGGCGGAGGTAGGCGCGAACGCGCTGGTAGCTGCCCTGGTAGCCGAGCGGGACAATCTCTTCCCACAGTTTCCAGGCGTTGGTGCAGCCCTCGTTCCAGCGGTCGTCGAGGTAGGTCTTGTACTCGTCGAGGACGGAGGTCCGGGCCTGCCACTGACCGGTGAAGAGGTCTTCCGGCTTGGCGGCGTCCGCGTACCGTTTGACGGTTCGGCTCGTCATGCCGAGTTGCCGCTGGATGGCGCGACGGCTGTGTCCTGCCTCCACCAGGGCATGGACGGTGGCGTGAACGGTTCGGGTTCGTTCGGCGAACCGGTGCCCGGTCGGCCATGGCGAATTGGACGACTCCTCTGCAGGGTCGGGCTCCTCCTCGGTCGCTTCAGGCGCCTCAGGGACCAGGACGCGCAGGCACTGGCGGTGCTGGGCAATGCTCCGCTCAGCGGCTTCGCTGAGGTTGTGCCAGAGATGCCACCGGTCCGCGACCTGCACGGCCTGCGGTGCGCCGACGGTGGCGCCCTCGGCGAAGAACGGGGCGCGGTCCCGGCATACGACCTCGATTCCGGGCCGTTCGGCCAGCCACGCGGCCAGGCTCGATGACTCCCGGTCGGGCAGCAGGTCGACCGGCCGGCGGGTCTCGACGTCCACGAGGACGGTGCCGTAGTTCCGGCCTTTGCGGGTGGCGTACTCGTCGACGCCGACCACTCGCGGGGCGGGCACCTCCGGCTCGGGAAGTGCGTCGATCAGCCGCAGGACCGTGCTGCGGCTGATCGGCACGCCGACGACGTGGGCCAGGCGGGCGCCGGCCCGGCCCGCGAGGGCGAGACCGATCGCGGCCAGGGTCGAGCGAAGCCGCTCGGTCCGCTGACCGTGCCTTCGGGTCAGGCCGGGTATTTGCTCGACGAACGTGTGACGTCCACACTCGGCGTTTCGGCAGGTGAACCGGCGGACCCGCAGCTGGAGTACGACGCTTCGTCCCGCACTCGGAAGATCAGCGGGAAACCGCAGGTAGGAGCCGTGAACCCGGCAGGACCACGTTCCGCACCCCGGGCACCAGGCGCCCGCGGCTGTGCACCGCACTTCAACACGCACTATCGCGATGTTCACGTCCACCGACAGCACCGCGACGTCGTCGATCGACGGGAACAGCAGCTCCTCCAGCCGGAGCAAGACCTCTTTCACAGCCCGAACTGTCGGTGCAGTCGCTCCTGCCACTGCTCATTTCGAGGCAACTTCCGGAGGCGTCAAAGGAAGTTCAGCGGTCACTCACAGTGCACGGACCACACAACCTGAGCCAGAACCGAACTCGGGTTCTGGCTCAACTTCTGTGGTGACGGCTCGACGATCGGTTCACCGGCACCCCGAACGATGAGAACCAGCTGGTCAGTCCGTTGGTCCAACGCGGGCACGGATGCGTACGGCCGAGCTCCACAGAAGTTGAGCCAGAACCGGAACTCGTGAACAAAGCCAGCTTCTTCTGGGTGAGCTCGGCGAACCACCGATCCACCCCACCAGGTTCAGCCACGATGCGATCGTGAGTGTGAAGTGCAGGTGAAAGCGCGGGTGCGTCAGCAGCCACTTCTTGATGTCGGGGGTCTTGTGGGTCGCATCCCCGCAGGTATGGGGAGCAGCTAGCGGGCGCTCGTGGGCGTTAGGCCCAGTCGGGAACATCCCCGCGGGTGCGGGGAGCAGGGAACGTTCTTGGCAACCTCGACACAGTTGTTGGGAACATCCCCGCGGGTGCGGGGAGCAGATCGTCGGGATGCTTCCGAAGGACTTCCTCACGGGAACATCCCCGCGGGTGCGGGGAGCAGCGCAGGCGCGACACGAACCGCGTGCACGTCCTGGGAACATCCCTGCGGGTGCGGGGAGCAGATCGTATGGCCCGGCACGCTCGGCGAGTGGGCGGGAACATCCCCGCGGGTGCGGGGAGAAGTCCAAGGGCATGCTCGATACGACGCTGGAGGAGGGAACATCCCCGCGGGTGCGGGGAGCAGGCGGCTGATGTGGCTGGTGGGGACGAGGGGGAGGGAACATCCCCGCGGGTGCGGGGAGCAGAACGAGGATCGCCCGGTGCCGGCGGAGCGTGCGGGAACATCCCCGCGGGTGCGGGGAGCAGGCTTGCTGAACTGCGATGTTATGTGGTGCGAACCCTGCTTTTACTCACTTTCACTGAAACCGTCATTTCTGTACAAACGGTCCGGATGGGACGCCAGGCAGGTACGCCAGCGGCAACTCGGGGCCGATCTCGCAGCGGGACTGCCAACCTTGGCGCGCACAGCGCACGTCGGGAGCACCCGTCGAAGGACGAACCGTATGCCTGCCCACCGGCCGGCCATGGTTCCTCATGGGTCGCAGCGAACGGCCTGGGTGCCAGGAGTGCGTGCGACGCTCGGTCGGTCTCAGGCGGGGTGTGGCGGCCGGCGCGGGTCGAGCCGGGCGCAGTGGACGCAGGTGGTGGCGGCCGGGCGGATCTCCAGGCGTTCGGGGGGAATGGTCCCGCCGCAGGTGTCGCACTGGCCGTACTGGCCTTGTCCGAGTCGTGCCAGCGCTTGGTCCAGTTCTTCCAGATGTTCGTGTGCCTGCGCCAGGAGGGCGGCCACGTGGGCCCGTTCGAAGGCGGTGCTGCCTCCTTCGGGGTCGTGCTCGTCGTCCACCGCGATGAGGGCGTTCGCCGCGACGATTCCGTCGAAGTCGCGGCTCAACGCGGCCGCCCGAGCGAGGGTGGCCGCGCGGTCGGCCGCGAGGCGTGCGTGGGCGGTCGCAAGTGTGGATCGGACGTGCTCGTCACCGCTCGTCGGGGTCATGGGCGGGACAGTGCCTTCACGAGGTCGTTGCGGGTCATGTTCGAGCGGCCGGGCAGGTTGGCGGCGGCCGCCTTCTTGTAGAGGTCCGCCTTCGACAAGCCGCTCAGGTCCTCCTTCGGGGTGGAGCGGATCCGCTTCTTCGCCGCCGGCGTCTTGCCGGGCCGGGTCTTCCCGGAGGCCGTGGCCTTGCCGCCGGCGGTCTTCGGGCTTCCGGCACGCTCGACGCTGGCACGCAGGGCTTCCATGAGGTCGACGGCACCGGTCGGTTCAGCGGCGGGTTCGGCCTTCTCCAGGGTCTCGCCGGTCTTCTTGGCCTCGATGAGGGCTGCGACCTTCTCCTGGAACGTGTCGTGGAACTCGCCCGGATCCCAGTCCATGCTCATGGCGACGATGAGCTGTTCGGCCATCGTCAGTTCCTTGTTCGAAGCCTTCGCCCTTCCCGGGAGTGTGTCGATCTCCTTCTTCGGGTCCCGGATCTCGTCCGCCCAGTGCAGGGTGTGCAGGGTGAGGAGTCCGTTCTCGGCTTTGAGGGCGACGAGGTACTCGTGCTGGCGCATCACGAAAGTGGCGATGCCCGCCCTGCCGGCCTTGGCCAGGGCCTGCTCCAGCAAGCTGTAGACCTTCCCGAACTCCTTGCCGCGCGGTCCGAGGTAGTAGGTCTTGTCGAAGAAGATCGGGTCGATCTCGTCCAGGTCGACGAACCCGGTGATCTCCAGGGCCTGGGAGCGGCCCGGCGCGATCTCGTCCAGCTCCTTCGGCTCCACCAGGACGTACTCGTCGCCGGCGTCGTAGCCCTTCACGATCTCCGTCAGTTCCACTTCGTCGCCGGTGCGCTCGTTGATCCGCTTGTTGCGGATCCGGTCGGACGTGCCGCGCTGGAGCTGATGGAAGTGAATGGTGTGGCTGTCGGTGGCCGTGTAGAGGCCCACCGGCAGGCTGACCAGCCCGAACGACAAGTTTCCGGCCCAGACGGGACGCGCCACGGCCGTCACCTCCTCCAGTCGCCCCCTCTTCCCGTGCAGGGCGCCTACCCGGTCCGTGGTCCGCACCATCCGACCGAATCCGATGGTGCCGGCCGCCGCCGCAGGTCGGTCTGCCGAACGGGGCACTGACCGGAGTGTCGGCTTCCCTTTCATAATCGAACAGAATTACGATTACGGAGTGACCCCTGAAAGCTCCTTCCCCGATGACCTCCTCAAGCTGCAGGAGCGCCTCCACCGCGCCCACGCCGAGCACCGCGTCCACCTGGCGGCTCTTCCGTGGAGCGTGGAGCCCATGAAGGGCTGGGCTCGGGGTGAGCGCTACTCCCACCGCGGGGACGTGCCCGACAGCCCGGGGTGGAGTGATGAGCAGAAAGCGACGGCCGACCGCATGTGGGCCGAGATCCGGGATCTGTCGATCAAGGTGGTCGACCACCCCCACTGGAAGAGCGTCTCCGCCGACACCCTGGTGGAGAGCCGCATGCGGCTGAAGCGGCAGGCCCGTCCCGCCGAAACCGCCGAAACCGTCGAAGCATCCGAAACGCTGGAAGCATCCGAAACCGTCGAAGCGGCGTAGCCGCCATCCCGGAGCCTCTTCCGCACCTGCCACCGATCCTGGACCGCTCCTGCTGAGGGGCCGGCGGCCCCTCCCACAACCCCCTCGCCGCGGAGGTGGCACCAGCCGGCGGGGCGCCTTCGAACCGTGCGGGAACTCCGTACGGCTTCACGACGACGCATTTCGGCATCCGCCCCTCCGCCCGCGCTGCTCAGTACCTGACCCATATTCCGCCCGGTACTCCGGGTCTTTGGTAGCTCGGGCGTAGACGCTTGGTCCGGGTGATCCTGTGTGTGAGGATCGCGCCGTGTGCGCACCAAACAAGCAGTTGCGCACATGGCCGGCCGAACGGCCAAGGAGGGGTGATGGAAATGTTCGCGGGGAGAACGGCGCGGCTGGTAGTCAGCAACGATGACGAGATGCCGCTGGAACTGATGCTGGAGCCTTGGGGTGACGTCCATCGGATCTTGCCGAAGGAGACGTGCGTCGTTATCACTCATTCCTCTGCGGAAGATGGTTCTTGGCCCGGGACGCAGCTTGGGGACGAGCCGTTCCAGGTTGACCACCGGCGCAATTCAGTCACGGTGTGGGCCAACGGCCGCTGCTTCCACCTCAGCGACAGGAAGGGCAACGAAATCGACCCGTACATCTACGGGGGATGTCCTGCCCAGAACCCGGCCACCTGAAGGAGTGCCTGCACGGCCTCGACAGGTGAACGCCCAACGCCTGACGCCCCACTGACCGAAAGGGCGGACGGGGCGTCAGGCGTTCGCCGCGTTCTACGGTCCTTCGATGCCGACGATCGTGCCGAACGGGTCACGCAGCTGGGCGATCCTGCGGCCGGCCTCGATGGTCAGCGGGCCGCGGTGGTGCTCACAACCGGCCGCCAGCAGCCGCTCCCGGATTCGGTCGACGTCGTCCACCCCCCAGTACACGACCGGGCTGCCGCCCCGGGGGTTGCGTTCGTCATCCATCGGGTGGAATCCGACCTCGACCCCACCGATCTCCACCCAGGCGTAGGCGGCCCCGGTATCACCGACGTCCAGCTTCACGGGGACGTCCAGGAGCTCACCCCACCACCTGGCCGACGCCTCGGGGTCCACGGCGAAGGTCATCACGGTACGAACGGTGCTGAACACGGCCCACCTCCAAAGGGGTGCCTCACAAGTTCTGGTCACTGCCAATCCCCACACGGAAACCTGATGACCTCTCCGACCATCGCCAGGATGTGCACCTCGGCGACTCCGGATGTCCCGTACCGCCTGGGGTCCCTGTGTTTCAGCAGGCCGGCCGCCATGGGGTTGCGGTCCGTCCGACAACGGGCGGGACGGACCAGGGGACCAGGCATCACGCCGGTCACGCCACGTTGTTCGCCCGGACGGCCCGGTAAGGGGGGCAGACGAGGCTACCGCGATCAGGCCGGATGGTTGGGGCCGAACGACGAGGGGCACCCGTCGGACCGCCACCACCGAAAGTCAGCCCCGACGGCGCGGTTCGCCGAAGAGCAACGGCCGGTGGCCACCCGCACACACCCTGCATCAGCCACGCCTCCCTCATGGAAGAGGGACACGTGCCGCAGTCGCCGACGGCGGCCGATCACCCCGGCGGGGCACCGCAAGCCCGCCAGGGCTGAGGAGCTACCGACCCGACGCGCCGCACCGGACTGCCGAAACCTGCCGTGCTTGTATAGCTATAAGAGACATGGAACAGTGGCAACCGTCCGATGACGCGTAAAACTTTCCGCGCCGCCGGACATGACGAAGCCCCCCGTCGACGCCAAATCTCAGAGGGGTCTCGCCATTCTCACTGGCTGCCGTCGGCGCCTTGGTGGGTTACCACCAGGGGCCGGTGGCCTGCTGGGCGTAGTCCCAGAAGCGCCACGACCAGTAGCCGGCCTTCGTGAGCGCCGCCACCATCATCGGAATGATGAGGAACGCCCAGGCCCACCACGGGTACGGCGGGCGGAAGAAGTGCCACATGGGCACCTCCTTCACGGAGCACCTTCCGCAGCTCCTCCTCGGGCACGACCGCAGTCCGGCCGTACGCGTAACGGTCGGCACGCGTACCCGAGTTCGGAGAGTCCCGAAGGACTCCCCCGCCGAGATGAATCGAACCACACCGGCCAGGGCTACGGCAGTTGATGGAGTCAGGGCCTTCCGCCTCTTCAAGGTCCCGGTAGCCGCACGTCATGCGGCATTCGGTTAGCGCTCGGGCGACCGGGGTGCTGTGGTGTCGTCACATTGAAGAAATAGGGAGAAGTCGGGTGGCTGGAGCGGTGACCAGCAAGGCTGGACCCGTAACCGGCGATGATGAGAACGAGCCCATTCGGATGGTCAACACCAGCTTGCGGATGCGCCGGCCTCCACCATGACCTTGATGTAGATCGGCACCAGGGGGTCCGAACCTCAAAGAATGGCGCTTTTACGACTGTGGCGAAAATTCGTCATCATGGACAGGTTCGCAGTTCACGGGCGACCTTGGCCTGGCCCCGGCGGCACACGTAGCGGAGCGGCAGGTCAGGACGTGATCGGAGAGAGGTCACGCAGGAGCCGGCCGATCGCGGGGAGCTGAGACGGAGGACGCGGAGAGCGGCGTCCGGAGAGGCCCATTGGTCCCGTGGGCTGCCCGTCGCGGCCGACTGGCAGCTGCCATACGCGCTGTCGCCGCGTGATCGCCGGGATCAACTCTCGTGTTGCCGAGCAGGGCTGAGCCCGCTGCTTGAACGGGACCGCCTGCCTCGTGATCGTTCGTGCCCCGGACCGGCGGGCGCCCCTGGAATACGCTCGTGCGGGGGTACCTTGACGTTTCGCCCGATGGCCGGCCGCGCGGCGCGGGGGCGGCGGCCCTCCCCGCGTGGCGGGAAGGGCCGCCGCCGCTGTCGAACGGGCCCGGGTCAGTTGCGGCCCTGGTAGTACGTGCCGATCTGGTCGCGGTAGGCGGCGTCGCCGCGATGCTTGTCTTTGTCGTATTCGGGGGAGTCCTTGATCTGGTCCTTGGTGAGGTTGACGAGGATCTTCTCCTCCTTGGCGTCGACGCGGACGATGGTGCCGGCGGGCAGGAGGACTTCCTTGCCGAAGATCCACGGACCGGTGTCGACGACGATGTAGGAGGAACCGACGTCCTCGGTGTGCTCGTCGACCTTCCCGATGTGCCCATCACTGGCCTCGACCTTGAAGCCGACCAGGCGGGTACCGGGCGTGTAGTGCGACTCCGGGTTGTAGCTCCACATGTCGGTCACAGGGGGTCTCCTTCTGGGGGTGGGGGTCAGGTGTGCAGGAGGCTGTTGCGGCCGTCGTGGCCGTCGGCCTCCTCCTCGTCGAGCCATTGCCCGCCGTCGGCGAGGTACCGGAACCCGTGCCTTGCCCCCGACGAAAGGGTGATGGTGACCGCACGGCTCCCGTCGGGGCGTCCCGCCAGGGGATGGAGGCCGGGCTGCCAGTCGTTGAAGTCCCCGACCACGCTGACCTCACCGGCCGGATGGCCGGCGGGCAGGACGAACGTGACCTCGGTCCGCTTCTTACGCCGCGTCCGCTCCAACATCGACAGACAACTCCTCACCAACCGGGGGCAATGACTCCCCATCCCTGCCCAGCACGTGGGGACGGCTGCGGGGGACTACTCCACACGCGCGATGGTTACCACCCGCACGGACCCGGCGCCTCGCCCGACGGAGACCTCGCCGACCTTCCAGGCCGATCGTGCCTGCACACGGCAGATGCGGCCGGGAACGGCGGTCTTGTGTCCCTGGGTACGGTGAAATATCGACAACGGCTGCAGGGAGGCAGACGTGGAACAACATCAGCAGCCCCGGACGGTGGTCCGGGTAACGGGGGAAATGGATCAGGACCGCGGCCGGCAGCTCCGGACCGAACTCCACGCCGCGCTTGACCGGAGCCACGGTGATGTGACCGTCGACCTCAGCGGGCTGGTCTTTTGTGACTCCTCCGGCCTCAACGCGCTCCTCGCAGCGCGCCTCCACGCAGTTGAAAAGGGGCGAGTGCTGCGCCTGGCGGGTCCGTCCCGGCAGATGCTGCGGTTGCTGGATTTGACCGGAGCGAAGCCCCTGTTCCCCATCGACACGACACCACCCGCCTGACCCGCCCCCTGCCGGGGCTGTTACGGCAGATCGGGCAGAGCATCGAGGACGAGCAACCATTCGTCGTCGCGGGTCTCGACGATGAAGCCGGCACCGCGCAGTGCGGCGGCCAGGGCGAGCCCGAAGGCGCGGCGGAGCCCGGGCAGATCCGGTTCGCCTCGTCCGTGGGGTGGGGTGATGTCCTGGGGCATCCAGCCGATCATCACGCCGCGGGCGTGTTCGATGAGGTGCACGCCCTCCGCTCCGGTGGTGATCTCCTCGAAGCCGAGCTCGGCGAGCGCCCACCGCACCCGCTCCAACAGGACTTCGGCTTCCTGGTCGTTCATGGCCGGGCTGTATACGGGTGTGGTCACGTGGGCGTTCCGTTGGAGGGTGGTAGGTGGAGGGGGAAGAGGGGGAGGGTGCCGGTGATGTCGAGGAGGCGCCGCATCTGGTGGTTGGGGGAGTCCAGCCGGATGTCGATACCGGCCTTTTGGGCGGCCTGTCGGGCGATGAGGAGGGCGTTGAGGCCCGCTGAGTCGCAGAAGGTGAGGCGACTGCAGTCCACGACGAGCGGCCTGCAGGGCGTGGAATGCCGCAGCGCCTCGGCCAGCGCATGGCCGAAGTGGGGGCCGGTGGTGAGGTCCATCTCGCCGATGACCCGCACGGCAACAGTTTCGTCCAGCACGTCCACGCTCACGCCGCTCTCACCAACGGATCCTGACGGATTCACGGTCATGACGGAACACCCTCTCCAAAGGCCACGCCGTACAGGCGCGATGGCACGCGGAAGCGGTCAGGTTGTTCGGGGGTTGCGCTGCTCATGACTGTCCTTGCGCAGCCGTTCGGTGTGACGGGTCATCGCGTCGATCCGCTCGGCGAGCTCCGCATCCTGCGGACGCAAATGCTCACGGGCCCCGCGCAAGGGGCCGACGAGGCGCGCCACGTCGTTGTCCGCGAGCGCCTGGTCCAGCTCCGCCATCGACGCCGCCGCACCAGGCGGCAGATCACCGAGCGCACTGACCTGCCCGGCCAACCGACGAAGCTCCGCGGCGTTGCCGCGGGCCCACACGGCGACGGTGCGCTCGGCCGCCCGCGAGTTCCGGGTGGCCGCGACCCGCTGCTCGCCGGTGCTGCCGGCGGCTCCGGGGCGCAGGCGCAGGTAGCGTCGTTCGGCGGCCTGACGGCTGGCGACCCCGAGGGGGGCGGCGAGGTCTTCCCAGCTCGCACCCCCGGCCCGGGCCGCCTCGACCAGCCCGCTCTCCCACCCGGCCAGCCGCTCACGCACCTCACGCAGCATCGTCAACGCGGCCAGGGCCTGTCGCGGACCGGCGTCCGACGCGGCCGAGGGCTCGCCGGAGGGCCGGCGCCCCGCGATTTCCAACGCCTCATTGATGGCCTCCAGCGCGGCGGTGGCCGCGCCGGGGCTGAAAGGTTCTGACTCCTGCATGGCACCCTCCAGGGTCACGTCATGCTTCAGGCGACGCGCACAGAGTCGTCTGATCCATGACATTCATCCTGTCACTCATTCAGTGACACTCTGCTTGTCATCGTCTGGATGACATGTTACAACGGATGCACGTTGAAGCGCATTGGCAGTTTCTGCCTGAACCAACTGGAG
>NZ_JANFAK020000246.1 GCF_024721315.2 Streptomyces sp. Isolate_45 | reverse complement strand
GCCTGCCGCAGCCGCCGCACGCCGCGGCCGGTCGGCCGGTCCGGTCCGCGCCGTACGCGCTGGTCCGGGCCACCGTCCTCGCGCATCCGGCCCAGTCGCCCGACGCCGCCCGGTTCCGTGCGCTCGCCGCCCGCCTTCACCGGATCGACGCCGAGTCGCTTCGCCTCACCGGGTCCCTCTGCGACGCCCTGCACGACAGCCGCGGAGACCACCCCGAGGACTTCCACCGCGACGTCGTCCTGCCCCTGCGCCGCGCCCTGCACAACGGGCGCGAACCCCGACCCGCCCTGCTGGACCGCCTCGGCGACCTGCCCGACCGGGTGCCGCAGCTCGCCGCCTGGACCGCCCTGCGCACCCGCCGCGCCCTCCTCCTCACCCGGCTCGACGCCGCCACCGAGCGGGCCCTGGCCGCAGAGCGCGCGCAGCTCGCCGCCCTGTGCGGCGAGCCCGCCCTCGCCAAGGCCGTCGCCTCCACCAGCGCCGACCTGCTCCGGGCCGTGGAACGGGCCGCCACCGGCGCGACCGACCGCCGGGCGCGCAAGGAGGAACCCGCCGTACTGCGCTACGCCCTGCGGGCCAGCACCAAGACCAGCCCCCTGTCCTGGTTCACCGCCGTCGGTTGGGGGCCCCTGCCCGGGAATCCCGCCGGCCGCGTCGTCCCCTCCTGGGGCGCCGCGACCCTGTTCCAGAGCCCCCCGCGTTCCGTGGTGAAGGTCAACCGGACCCTGACGGCCGCCCTCACCGTCGCCCTGCTCGACGCCCCCCACCGCCGCACGGCGTTGCCCCACCGCATCACCAGCACCGCCCGGGTCACCGGGGGACGGGCCGCGTACTCCCGCGACCGGACCGCCTTCGCCGGCGGACGCTACCTCGTGGCCGGCGAGGACGAGGCGGAGCTCGCCCACGGTGGCCCGCTGCGCCTGCTCACCGGCCGAGCGGGGGAACCCGTCCCCCTGGACGAACTCACCGGCATGCTGGCCGCCTCCCTGACCACACCCGGCAACGGCAACGCGAACGGGGCCGCGGCGGCCGTCCGTTACCTCGACCGTCTCGTCGAGGCGGGCCTGCTCGTGCCCGCCGAGCCGGTCCCGCCGCAGGACGACGATCCGCTGGGACGCCTCGCCGACTGGCTGCGCGCGTTCGGCGCGGACCACGCCGAGGACGCGGCACGCGCCGACCGGCTCGACGAACTGGGCCGTCTGACCGCCTCGTTCGCCGGGACCCCCGCCACCGCGCGCCCCGCCCTGCTCGCCGACCTGTCCCGGCGCTGGCGGGACGAACTGACCGACGCCGGGCGCCCCGTCCCGCCCGTCTCGGCCCCGCTCACCGTCCTCACCGAGGACGTCGTCGCCCCGGACCCGCTCGTCCTCGACGGGTTCCTCGACGCCCCCGACCACGAGGCACTCGGAGAGATCACCGCGCTGGCCGAACTGTTCGACCTCGGTCACCTCGTCCGCCGCGTCGTCCGCGACCGCTTCGTCGCCCGTTACGGGCCCGGCGGCACCTGCCCCCACCCGTGGGAGTTCGGCACCGAGGTCACCGGGGCCTGGGACACCGCCGCGCGGCTCCCCGTCCTCGACCCGGGGGACGGAACCCCCCTGCCCACCGGGGCGGCCGAACTCCTGGCCCTGCGCTCAGCCGTCATCGACGCCGTCCGGGAAGCCGCAGTCGCCGCACCCGCCGGCGCCCACGAACTGGTCCTGCCCCCGGACCTCCTCAAGACCCTCGGCGCGCAGCTCCCCGGCTGGACGCTCGAACGGCCCCTGGGCTACGCGTACTTCCTCCAACGGGACCCGCACGACGGCCTGCTCTGCGTCAACCACGTCTACGGCGGCTGGGGCCGCTTCAGCAGCCGCTTCCTGGACGCCCTGGACCCCGGGGCGCGCGCCGCGGTGTCCCGGCAGATCGGCCGGGGCCTGAACCCCGGCGCCAGGGCCGCGCAGATCCGCCCCGTTGGCGGGTTCAACGCCAACCTCCATCCCCTGCTCGTCCCCGACGAGATCGGCACCGACCGCCGCACCGCCTCCCTGACCGAATCCGACCTGGAACTCGTCCACGACCGGACCACCGACCAGGTGCGCTTCCGGCTGCGGGACACCGGCGAACTCCTCGACGTCCTCTACGCCGGCTTCCTCGCCCCCGTCCTCCTGCCGCACCGCCTCGGCGCCCACCTGAGCGACCACCCCCACGGAACCGTCGACTTCAGGCCCCTCATCCCCCGTACACCGCTCCCCGCGCCCGGCGGCACGGTGACCCGCAGCCCCCGGCTGCGCCACCGGCAGGTCGTGCTCCGGCGGGCCCGCTGGGTCCTGCCCCCCGACTCGGTCCGGGCCCTGCGCGCGGACCTGGCCGCCGCCCCCCACCCGGCCGAGGCGGCCGCCCGTTGGCGCGCACTGCTGGACCTGCCCGAACAGCTCTTCCTGCACCCGGCCGGCACCACTCCCACCGGGCGCGGTGCCGAGGACTTCCTGAGCCGACTGAGCCGCCCCAAGCCGCAGTTCGTGGACCTGGGGAACGCCCTGCACCTGCGCTGCCTGGCCAAGTGGCTGGCCCGCCACGACGGCGGCGCGGTCCTCGAAGAGGCACTGCCCGCACCCGGCGGCCTGGCCGCCCCGACGCGTGCGACCGAACTCGTCCTGGAGGTCAACCGGCCCGGGCGGCCGCGATGACCCGCCCACCGACCACGCAGGAGGGCACCGTGCGTGAAGCACGCCCCCGCACCACAGGCGTCCGCGACGTGGTCGCCTCCTACCACCACCCGGTCAAGGCGCCGCTGCTGCGCGAGGTGCTCCTGCCGTCGGCCCGGTCCGCGACGGCCCGGGGTCTGGCCGTACACGTCGAACGGCACTGGCTGCACGGCCCCCACCTGCGGTTGCGCCTCCAGGGGCCGCCCGAACAGGTGGCGGCCGCCGCCGAGTCCGTCGCCGCCCGCATCCGCGCCTGGATGGAGCTGCACCCCTCGCGGGGGGATCTCACCGAGGCGCGGCTGCTGGAACTGGCCGCCGAGGCGGGCCGCGCCGAACTCATCGCGCCGCCCTACGGACCCATCGCCCCGGACAACACCGTCCGCACCGAGCCCGCCGACCGCTCCTCCGTGCGCGCCCTCCTCGGCGATGACGGCGCCGCCCTGCGCGACGACCTGCTGCGGACCGGCCTCGGCGCGCTGGAGGCGGGCGCCGGATACCTGGGGGAGCAGGGCGACACCGCGGGGGCCCGACTGCGGCTCGCGGTGACCGCGCTCGCCGCGCACGCCCGCGCCCACCCCGGGGGACTGGCCGGCGGCCACTGGTCGTACGTCTCCCACCTGGAGGACCACCTCCTCCACGAGGACCCGGACGGCCTCCTGCGGGAACGCTTCGACGACCACTGGGAGCGCGCGGGCGGCGCCGTCACCGCCCTCGTCGGACGGATCGCCGACGGCGACGCACAGGGCTGGGAAGGTGCCTGGGCGCAGTACGCGCGGGACGCCTGGCGGCTGACCCGCGGCCGGTACGACGACGGCGCCGACCTCCGCGGAGTCCCGCAGGAGTACCGGGCCCGCGCCGCCGCCACCGGCGACGCGGCCGCGGCGCGGCGCTGGAACCACGAAACCCGCACCCGCTACAGCGAGTTCCACCGTCTGCTCGCCCGGTCCGACCCCGACGGGAGGATGTGGAGCCGCCCCGACTACCTGGTGTACCGGGCGTGCACCAACGGCCTGTACCGGCTCCTCGCCATCTGCGACGTCCGCCCGGTGGAGCGGTACCTGGCGGCCCACCTCATCGTGCGCGCGGTCCCCGCGCTGACCGGCTGCGACTGGCGCACCGAACTCGCCGCTGCCGCCGCCGCGACGGAGCACCGAGCATGACCCCCGGAACCCGACCCACGCCGACGGCCCAGACGCCGGGCACCGCCGCACCGGGCACCCCTGCGGACGCTGCTGTTCCCGGTCCGCCGGCTCCCGCGCCGGCCCTCCCCGGGCGGCCCGTACGGAGGTTGCGGCCCGGGGTCGCCGTGACCCCGCTGCGTGACGGCCTGCACCTGCGGGGCCGGCGCGGGAACCTCACCCTGGAGGGCAGCTCCGCCCTGCCCCGACTGTGGCGACGACTGGAGGCCGTGCTGCCGGACGGGGGCGTCGAGGACCTCCTCGACGGAACGGAACCCGGCTCGGCCCTGCACAGGGCCGTGGAGACCCTCCTCGCACAACTCGACGCCCACGACATGCTCGTGACGGAACCCGCCCGGCCACCGGCGCCGAACGGCTCCGACCCCGCCGCTCGCGGCCCGCTCGCGCGGTGGCTCGGGGCGAGCGCCCACCACCCCGCCCGTGCCGCGGCCGCGCTCGCCGCCGCCCGCGCCGAGGTCCTCGCCGGAGCCCCCGAGGAACCCCTCGCCCGGTCCGCCGGCGACGCCCTGACGCGGGGCGGGCTGCCCGTCACGTACACCGCCGACCCGCACCTGCCCGAGGGCCGGATCCTGCTGCGGATCCTCGGCGCGGGCCCGGACCGCGTCCTCGCCGTCGGACGTACCGGCGGCACGGGCTGGGTCACCGCACCCGGCAGCACCGCCCAGGCCCGCTCCGACGCGGAGGCCCTGGAGGCCCGGCTCGGGGGCGGTGCGCCCGTACGGTCCGCCGCGCTCGTCCCGCTGCTCGCCGGCGCGGCCGCGCACCGACTGCTGAGCGCGGCGGCCGGGCTCGCGGACCCGTCGACCGAGGGCGACGACGGCGGGCTGCAGCCCGGCCTGCCCGCCGTGCTCCTCGCGGACTCACGCCCCCTGAGGGCCGAGTACCGCACCTGGCTCGGCCCCGACCGGATCGACGCCGACCGACGCACCGCCGCCGCCCCCGCCACCACGCTGGGCGAGGCGCTGCGCCGGGTGGCCGTCCTCACCGACGAGCGGTGCGGGGCACTGCCCGAACCCCTGCCGGGGGAGCTGCGGCAACTCCCCGTTCCGCTCGCCGCCTGTCTCCTGCCCGGACTCCCGCCCCACGACGGCCGGCCGGCCGGGGGAGCGCCCCGACTGGACCTGGCCCGCCTCGAAGTGTTCTGCCGGGCCGCCGAACACCGCCTGGGCGAAGCCCTACCGGGGGCCGACTACACCGTCGGGGCGAACCTCGGGCACGCCCGGGGACGGGCCCTGCGCGAGGCGATCTCCCGCCGCTCCGCCGTCGCCGACGGGCAGCAGGCCCTGGCGGAGCCCGACTGGTCCGGGCACCCGCAGGTCCGCCACTGGTGGACGACCCTGACCACCCGCCTCGCGGTGCCCGCCCGGCTGGAGGTCTTCCGGATCGCCCCGGGCGAGGAGGCGTACCGGGCCGTCGTGCACCGGGTGGCCGCGTTCGGCCGGCGCGACGACGGTGTGCCGCAGCCGCTCGGCGACGCCGTCGAGGCGACCCCGGGCGACGCGGCGGCGTACGCCGCGCTGGCCGCCGTGGCCACCTGCGCCGCCGGTCCCGACACCGGACGGGCCCGCCCCTCGGGCGGCGCCGTCGCCCCGCTGGCCTCGGCAGGGGCGCCCACGGCCGACTGGGAGGACGCCGGATGGACCGGGGGCTGGCTCGCGGAGACCGCCGCCCGAGAAGACGCCTTCCAGGGGGCGCTGGCCCGGCTGACGGGAACGGCCCTCCCCGAGCGGCCCCCCGCCCCGGACCGGGACCCCGCCCTCGCCGGCCTGCTGCGCGCCCACGGGTTCACCGTCCTACCCACCCCGAGGATCACCCGATGACCACCCTGCCCGACATCCCGCCCACCCCGGCCCGGGACCTCCTCGGCCCCCTGCCCGTCCCGCTGTTCGACGGCGTCGCGGCCGCGCGACGGCATGCCGTCGGACCGGCCGTGGTGCTGCTGACGGAGTGGACGCTCGGCGAGGCCGAGGAGCTCAGTCGGTACGGGCTCGGGCATCCGGTGGCGCTGGTACCCGTACGTCTGGACGGGCCGCTGGTCGTGATCGGCCCGGTGCTGCGGCCGGGCGCGGCGGCCTGTCTGTGCTGCGCCGAGTACCAGCGGTTGGCCACGGACGGCGGCCGGGTGCCCTGGCGCAGCCCCGGCATGGCGCTGTCCGGCGTACCGTCACCGGCGCTCGGCGGCTCCCTGGCCGCCCTGGCGCTGGACCTCCTGGACGACGACGGGGACGAGGAACAGGGCGAGGACCACGGCGAGGACCAGGGCGGGCCGCGCCCCGACCGGGCGGACGGCCGCACCGCCGTCGTCCACGTCGTGCACCAGGGACGCGGCACCTGGTCGACCCACCGCGTCCGCCCCGTCGGTGGCTGCGAGGCGTGCCGACCCCTGCCGGCGGATTCCCCGGCCGGTGTCGCACCGCTGCCCTCGGCGCCCCGCCCGCTGCCCGACCCGTACGTCCTGCGGGCCCCCAACCCCCGCACCACACCGGACGGGTTGCGCGCCGCCCTCCACGACACGCGGTTCGGTCCGGTCCGTCGACTGCTCCGGGCGGAGGACTCGGCCTTCTCCCTGACCAGCGCGTTCGTCACGGACGGCCGGCTCGCCGACGGCGCCGGATACGGCCGCGCCGGCGACTTCGCCACCAGCGAGCGGATCGCCCTGTTCGAGGGCGTGGAGCGGTACGCGGGCATGCGTCCGACCGGCCGCCGCACCGTTGTGCGCGCCTCCTTCGCCGAACTCGGCCCCGACCGGGCCGTGGACCCGGAACGCCTCGGCCTGCCGGACCCCGCCCACCAGGGTCACCCGGCGTCACGGACCGTCCCTTACACGCCGGACCTCGAACTGGACTGGGTGCACGGCTGGTCGCTCACCCGGCGGCGGGTGACGGCCGTGCCCGAACACGTGGCCTACTGGGACGTACCGGGTCCCGACCGCCCGCGCGTCGTCTACGAGTCCTCCAACGGCTGCGGACTGGGCAACAGCCCCGAAGA
Source organism: Streptomyces sp. Isolate_45 (assembly GCF_024721315.2). GTDB lineage: Bacteria > Actinomycetota > Actinomycetes > Streptomycetales > Streptomycetaceae > Streptomyces. Next base: position 1,947 of record NZ_JANFAK020000246.1, on the reverse strand, counting down.
GGCGGCGCTCTACGGCCTGTTCGAGGTCGCCGAACGGGACGCCTTCCTGATGGCCTGGTACGCGGCGACGCCCCTGCGCCGTGTCGAGGCGCCCGCCGGGGACCTCGACACGGCCCTCCTCGCGGACCGGGCGGCGGGGGTCGGCTACCGGCTCGTCCTGCTCGACGCGACGAACGACTTCGGCGTCCCCGCCGTCCTCGCCGTCTGCCGCTACGAGGGCACCCATCCGGCGGCGCCGCGGATGTTCCTCGCGGCGGGGGCCCACCACGACCCCCGCGCGGCGATCCGCTCCGCGGTGGCCGAGGTGGTCACCAACGTCCTGGAGTCGGTGCACCGCTCGACCGACGAGGGCGGCCCGCGCGACCCGCGGCGACTGCGGCCGATGCTGGACCGGCCGGACCTGGTGGTGACGTTGGACGACCACGTCGGACTCAACACCCTCCCCGAGGCCCTGCCCCGCTGGGAGTTCCTGTCGGCCGACGACGCGCCCCTGACGGTCGAGGAGGCATGGCCGGGCGCGCCCACCCCGGTGCACGACCTCGGCGAGCTGCTCGGCGCGACCGTCGAGCGGCTCGCGGAGAAGGGCCTGGAGGTCATCACCGTCGACCAGAGCGAGCCGGGCACGCGGGAACGCCTCGGCCTGCACTGCGTGAAGACGGTGGTACCCGGATCCCTGCCGATGACCTTCGGGCACGTCAACCGCCGGACCCGGGGCCTGCCCCGGCTGCTGGAGGTGCCGTACCGGCTCGGCCGCGCGGCCCGCCCCCTGCGCCACGAGGACCTGACGTTCCACCCGCACCCCTTCCCCTGACCCCGGGCGGCCCGCCCCACGGGCCCCACCCCACCCGACCCCCGCCCGCCCGCGCCCACCCCGAGGAACCACGTGACGACCACCGGCACCTGGCACAGCCACCACCTCTTCCTGCACTGCGGTGCCGAGGAGACCGACGCCTTCCTCCTCCGGTCCGCGGCCCCGCTCCTGGACGGCCTGGTGGAGTCCGGACACGCCGACCGGTGGTTCTTCATCCGGTACGGCGAGGACGGTCCCCACGTACGGATACGGGTGCGCGGCCCGCGGACGGCAAGCCTCGGCCGGCTGCCCGACGAACTGGCCCTGGCGGCGAAGGAGGTGCCGTCCGTGCCCGGGCCGTGGCCCTCCCGCCACGGGGAGGTCCGCACCGTGCCCTACGCACCCGAGACCGGCCGCTACGGAGGTCCCCGGGCCCTGCCCGTCGCCGAGGAGGTTTTCACCGACTCGACGCGGGCCGCCCTGGGCGCCCTGCGGGGACTGCGCGGCGCCGCGGACCGCCTCACCCGCGCGGCGGACCTCGCGCACGCCACCGCGTACGGGCTCGGCATGGACCCCCTCACCGCCGCCCGCTGGTTGCGCCGGCACGCGGCGGGCTGGCGCTGGGTCGAGGAGGTGCCGCTGCTGCCGGGCGCGGCCGTGCACAGCCGGGTCAACTCCGTCCACGCGGCGCAGCGCGAGGAACTCGTACGGCGCGCGGAGGACCTGCGGGAGCGGCTCGCGGCGGGCACCGCGCAACCCTGGCTCGTCCGGTGGACCGCCCGGGTCCGGGAGGCCGACGCCCTGGTGCGGGCCGGGGGAGGCCCGGCCGGCGGGTCGGAGGGGTTGTCGCCGGAGGCGTCGCGATGGGTCTGGGCCTCGCAGCTCCACATGCTCTTCAACCGGCTCGGGGTGACCCCGGACGAGGAGCGGGCCGTGTGCCGGCTGGCCGCCCGCACCCTGCTGGATCCGTGGGGGACGGCCGGTTCCCCGCAGGGGGAGGCCGGCTACTTCCCGTCGGGGCACACCGCGCCCGACGTGCAGTACCTGGAGCGCAGCAAGTTCCAGATCGGCCGGGGCGAGGACACGGCGCTGAGGTCACCCGCGGCCGGCACGCGGCCGGCGCCCGCCGTCCACGGCCGGCCGGAGGTGGCCCTGCC